>NZ_DATCRF010000665.1:0-4761 GCF_036569125.1 Chitinophaga sp.
CATTAAGCTCTTAAATGAAGGGGCTATGATCTTCCCCCTGTCTGTGATTGTCATTAACTTCTTTATCAGCATTTTTACCTGGTTATCCTATCGTTTGATCGTTAAATGGTTCTTCCGTTTTTACTGGCGTGAGCGTAATGAAAATAAGCTCAGGGCCGCCATCTATAACACCAGCCATTCCGGTGTAATGGTGCGCAAAATGATCAATGAAGATAATGATGCAAACATCCGGGTAGTAGCCTTTCTTGAAAATACCAGCGTGCTTACCGGCCGGCGGCTGGAAGGATTGCCTATTTATGCAGCCTGCCGCGCCTCTTTACAAAAGCTGGTAACACAGGAACGTATTAAACTGCTTATTATAGCAGATGAGCAGATAGAACCCGCATTGCTGAACGAGCTGGTAGACCAGTGCGCAGCGCTGAACATACGCGTGCAGAAAGTATTGCCGGTAGATCAGTGGATCAGCGGCCGCTGGAACAATACGCAGTTAAAAGACATTAATATCGAAGACCTGCTGGAACGTTCTGTTATTAATATACAGAACCAGCAGGTGAGCCGTGGCTTAAAAGGCCGGTACGTATTGGTGACCGGCGCCGCAGGATCTATTGGCAGTGAGCTGGTTCGCCAGCTGATCAAGAACTCGCCCGCCGCTATTATTATGTGCGACAATGCAGAATCAGCCCTGCATGAGCTGGAGCTGGAAGTAGCAGAAACCGCACCCGACATACCGGTGGTTCCCTTTATTGGAGATGTATGTGACCGTAACCGCATGCAGCAGCTGTTTGAAGTGTATGCCCCTACCGTAGTATACCACGCCGCCGCCTACAAGCACGTGCCCATGATGGAAAAAAATCCATCCATTGCCGTTACTAACAATGTAAGAGGTACGAAAATACTGGCAGAGCTGTCTGTAGAATATGAAGTGGAAAAGTTCATCATGGTATCTACAGACAAAGCAGTGAACCCCACCAATGTAATGGGCGCCTCTAAAAGAATAGCGGAGATCTTTATACAATCCTACAACCGCTACCTGCACGATACCTTTCAGAAGAATGGTACTTTAGGCGCAACACCGCCTACCCGTTTTATTACCACGCGCTTTGGCAATGTGCTGGGATCTAACGGCTCTGTTATTCCGCGCTTTAAAAAGCAGCTGGAAAATGGCGGCCCCCTCACTGTTACTCACCCGGAGATAACCCGCTATTTCATGACCATTCCCGAAGCCTGCCAGCTGGTGCTGGAAGCAGGCGCAATGGGAGAGGGCGGGGAGATCTTTGTTTTTGATATGGGCAAGCCCGTTAAGATAGCCGACCTGGCCGCAAAAATGATCCGCATGAGCGGCCGTGAGCCGGAGAAAGACATCCAGATCCTTTTTACCGGCTTACGTCCCGGCGAAAAGTTGTACGAAGAGCTGTTAAATACAGCGGAAAATACCCGTCCTACCTATCACGAAAAAATAATGATAGCCAGCGTACGGGAATATGATTTTGTGGAAGTATCGGAGCTGATCAAAGAATTGCTGAATACTGCACATGAACATTATATAACACCCACGGTAACCCTCATGAAAAAGCTGGTGCCGGAGTTCATAAGCCGCAATTCCACCTTTGAGCAGCTGGATAAAATGAAATTATAATACTAACCCATCAAAAGAAGTTAATTAGAATAAGGCATGATTAGACCGGAGAAACGCGTATGCATGAGCGTAAAAAAATGGCTGCATTGTTTAATTGGAGGAATTTTTTACTTGTATTGTTCATCCTGTTCGGCGCCCAAGAACATTACTTACTTCCAGGATATGCCGGATACCGCAAGATATAGAATGGTGGCCATGGCCGCCTTTAATACTCCGGTTATACAGCCGGATGACATACTACAGGTATCCATACAAACCCTAGACCCTAATGCAACAGCGCTGCTAAACCAGCAGAATACCGCCAACTGGTCTGTATCGGCAACCAGCCCCAGTGGCAGCACCGGCGCAGGTGTGGTGGCCGGCTACCTGGTAGATAAGGAAGGATACGTAATACTGCCCCTGATCGGGAAGATCATGGTGAAAGATAAAACCACCGACCAGGTACGGGATGCCGTACGTACCAAAGCCGCTGAATTTTATAAAGACCCGGTAGTGAATGTACGTTTTGCAAACTTTAAGATCACGGTGCTGGGTGAGGTAACCCGGCCCGCCTCTTACGTAATGCCAAATGAAAAAATAACACTGCTGGATGCCATTGGCGCCGCCGGAGATCTTACCATCTATGGCCGGCGCGAAAACATTTTGCTGATAAGGGATAATAATGGTAACAAAGAGTTCATACGCTTTAATCTGAACGATAGTAAAATATTCAGCTCACCTTACTTCTATTTGCGGCAGGGCGATGTGGTGTATGTAGAACCGAATAAATCCAAAGTTGTATCTACAGATGTAGCTCAGGTAAGAAGGATTTCCATTATGGCTACGGTATTAACCCTCTTAATTGTAGTTGCATCAAGAGTTAAGTTTTAGTTTATGAATGAGAAAACACAGGTTAATGGGATGCATGGCATGGATGCCGTATTTCAAACTGATGAAGGACAGAACGCTGCAGGCGATCTCAGAAAAACCCTGGACCGGCTGATCCGGCATTGGTATTGGTTTGTGCTTTGCGCCGTCCTGGGGCTTTTCCTTTCCTGGCTATACCTGCGCTATGCAACACCCAGCTATAAAATAAAGGGGAAGATATTGGTGCAGGATGATCAGAAGGGCAGCGACCTGCCCGGCGAAGAAATTCTGAGCCAGCTGCAGATGTTTAACAATAAAAGCAGCGTGGATAATGAAGTAGAGATCCTGAAATCCCGCACGCTGATGGAAAAAGTGGTTAGGGATATGGAGCTGAACACCACCTATTTTGTTGAAGGCCGGGTAAAAAAGACAGAGCAGTTTGTAAAGCTGCCCTTCACTTTTCACTGGCTAACCATGAAGGATACGCTGGATGAGGTAAAGTATGTGCTGAAACCACTCAATGAAAAAGAATTCACGCTCAACTATAAGGATGTTTCCCGGAAAGCCGCCTGGAATGATACCCTGCACCTGCCCGAAGGCATTGTATGGATCCGCCGGAACGATCAGTTTCCGCTGCTGAATGATGAATACCTGATAAAAATGCAGTCGATAGATAATACGGTGAGCGATTATCAGCTGCTGCTGGATATTGATGTACCCAACAAACAGGTAAGCACCATTGACCTGTCATTAACTGCCACCATTCCCGATAAGGGTGAGAAAGTGCTGAACAAGCTGCTGGATGCCTACCTGCAGGCCAGCGTGGAGGATAAGAACCGTATAGCCGACAGCACGATTTCCTTTATAGATAACCGCCTGGTAATAGTAAGCGCAGAATTGGCCGGTGTGGAAAAAGATATTCAGCAGTTCAAACAATCCAACCAGCTGGCTAACCTGGAAGAGCAGTCCAAGCTGCTGGTAGCTACCACCGGCGATCTTTCCAAACAGCTTACCGAACAGCAGGTGCGTTTGAGCATAGTAGAAACGCTGGAGCAATATATCCGGGATGAACAGAATAATAAACGGGTAGTGCCCTCCTCCTTAATTATACAGGACCCTACTTTTATAGCCCTGGTGGAAAAGTATAATTCCCTTCAGCTGGAACGGGAAAGAGCGCTGTTGTCCAATACAGAAACCAACCCTTTTGTACAGAATTTAAACCAGCAGCTGAAAGGGCTGCGTACAGATCTGCAGAACAACCTGGCATCTCTGAAGCAGGGTATCCAGGCCGGGCTTGCAGGCTTACAGCATAACGCAAACCTGGTGAGCAGCGAGATCCGCAGCGTACCCGGTAAAGAGCGCGTTTTCCTCGATTACTCCCGCCAGCAAACCGTAAAGCAGGAGCTGTACCTGTTCCTGCTGAAAAAGCGGGAAGAATCCGCCATCTCCAAATCATCCAACATAGCCATTGCAAGGATCATAGATCTGGGCAAAAGTGAGCCGCTGCCCTTTAAGCCACGGCGCGCATTAACCTATCTGCTGGGCCTTATAGGCGGCATCCTGTTACTTTCCGCCTGGCTGTATTTGCGCGAGCTCTTAAACCGCCGTGTTACCGATAAGGAAGATATTACTAAGAATACCCCCGCACCCATCCTGGCAGAAATAGGGCATAATGCCAACCATGAAAGGGTAGTGGTGGAAAAAGAATCCCGCAGCCCGGTTGCAGAGCAGTTCAGGGCTATGCGCACCAATCTGCAGTTCATACTCTCCGGTAAAAAAGAGAAGGTGATATTGCTTACCTCCAGCATGAGCGGGGAAGGTAAATCCTTTGTGGCCACCAACCTGGCGGCCGTGCTGGCCCTGTCGGGCAAAAGTGTGGTGTTAATGGAGATGGACCTGCGCAAGCCTAAAATATCCCAGATGCTGGGGCTTCCCAACCAGCTTGGGTTCAGCACCTATGCTATTGGAAAGGTATCGCTGGATGAGCTCATAAAACCCTCCGGTATCCACGACAATTTCTGGTTAATACCTTCCGGGCCCATTCCCCCCAACCCGGTAGAGCTGCTGCTGCTGGAACGCACAGAACAGCTTTTTGCGGAGCTGAAAGAACAGTTTGACTATGTGATCATAGATACCGCCCCCATTGGCCTGGTGACCGATGCACAGATCCTGGGGCGCTTTGCAGATGCAACGCTTTACCTGGTAAGGCAGGGTTACACCTTTAAACAGCAGGTGCAGCTGATCAAAGAACTATATCAACAGCGGAAGCTGCCTAAGAT
>NZ_DATCRF010000666.1:0-7223 GCF_036569125.1 Chitinophaga sp.
ACCTGGCCATCGGGCAATATGAATCATTTAATACAGTAGAGGACCTGGTGCCGGAAGCCATTTTATCCGATAAGAAATTACAGCGCAAAGGCAAGGTAACAGCGGCCATTTTACGTTTGTTCCTGTTTTTTGTATCCGGCAAAAAACAGATCCGCTGGGGTAAGGATTATACCGTGCGCTGGAAAATGGACAAAGCGGCTACGGCCGCGCTGGTAAAACGTTGCAAGGTGCAGCATACTACTATGCACGCCGCTTTGTGTACGGCGTTCCTGCTTGCGTTCCGCCATGTAAGAGGCAGCAAAAATGTAAAGAACCAGGTATTTTGCCCGGTGAACCTGCGGCGTTACATCCCGGAAATAAAAGATGATATGCTGTTTGGTTTTGCCACCAGCACCACCTTATCTCTTGATAAAGATCCCATGCTGGATTTCCAGGAGCAGGTAAAGCGGCTGAATAACCGGCTGTCGGAAAAGCTCTCCAACCTGAAGGTGTATGAAGAGATCATGCTTAATGAATACCTGCACCCGGTAGTGAAAAAATTATCGCAGTACCTGGGCACGGCCAGGGGCAATAATGATCTTACGTTCTCTAACATGGGCCGGCTGGACATTCCTAAAAAATTCAGCTCCTTTGAAGTAGAGGCGGTGCACAATCCCATCCTCATCTTCAAATCAGCCAATCCGAACGGCATTATTGCCAGCACATTTGATGAACAATTAAATTTCTCTTTCCTCTCTAACGACGCGTATTTGTCGTATGAAGAGGCCAATGCTATCCGGGATAAGGCCATGGAGCTTTTACTGGAAGAAAAACGGGTACCTGAAGCAGTGCAACTGGTGTAAAAGTCACCTTTCAGCGGCATCCCTTACCGAACCAGCTTAGAGGCATAACCAGTGCCAGCTTTCTATTGGATCAAAAAAATCCTTTTTGTCATGAATAGAAAGCTACTATTTCTGGAACGGTTCATTTATGGAGATGGTACCCTTCCCAAAAACATCACATTCACTGTAAAAATGCTAGGAACTTTTACCATGAACCACCTGCAGCATGCACTGGCTAAAGTGCAGGCCAAACACCCTGCCCTGCGGGCACGCGTGGTGGTAGATGATAAAGGTATGCACTGGTTTGTGAATACGCCCCGCCCGGCGCCTGTCCCCATACGTTTTACAGAACGCTGTGGCGATGAGGGCTGGCTACAGGAATCGGAAGCTGAATGTGCACAGCCGTTTAACACTAACGGACCGCTGATGCGGGTAGTATGGATGCACTCCCCCGGTGTGTCTGACCTGATGCTGGTATGTCACCACTGCATTTGCGACGGCGCTTCGGTAATTACCCTGCTGCGTGAAATCTTACAGCTGCTGGATCAGCCGGATACAGACATTGGCCGGTATGAAGCCTTCAGCAGCATTCAGGACCTGTTACCCGCCGAAGTGCTGGCAGACAGGAAGATCCGCCGCCAGGCAAAATTCATCCGGTACGCGGTACGCTTATATGCAGCGTTCTTTGCATCCCGCAAAAAAATACCCTGGGGAAAAGATTATACCATACGCTGGCGCCTGAGTAAAGCCGAAACAGCAGCCCTTACACAACAATGCCAGGAAGAAGAGGTGACCATGCACGCAGCGCTATGCGTGGCGCTGGTAATGGCTTTCCGGCACGTGAAGGGCCCACAGGCAGGCAGCCGGGTATTTTGCCCGGTGAACATACGCCGCTACCTGCGCAGCATTAAGCCGGATATGCTGCTGGGTTTTGCCACCAGCATTACCCTGAGCCTGGATAATGATCCGCAGCTGGACCTGGCTTCGCGCATACGGCTGCTGAATAATAATTTAACAGACCAGCTTACAGGCATGAACGTATATAAAAAGCTAATGACCAGCGAATACCAGCACCCGTTGGTAAAAACGCTGGAAAAATGTATCCGTAACGCTAAAGGAAACCATGCTTTAACATTTTCTAACCTGGGCCGGCTGGATGTGCCCAAATGCTATGAAAATTTTGAGGTGGCTGCCATTCACAATCCCATCACCGTATTCAGGTCCGCAAATCCCAACGGCATTGTGGCCAGCACATTTGACGGGCAGCTTGGTTTTTCATTACTGTCAAACGACGCGTACCTGAGCCAGGCCGATGCAGCAGCGATCAGGGATAAGGCAATGGAGATCTTATTTAATACATGGATGTCGGCGCCCAGGGCGGCCCTTACGAATACCTTATAAAAACACTAAATCTCAACGGATGCAAAGAAAACTCATCATCGGTGAAAGGATCATGTACGGAGACGGCAACACGCCTTTGAACAGCTGTTTTACCGCCAGGATCCGGGGTACGGTATTCCCCGAAAACCTGCGGCATGCGCTGTCCAGGATCCAGGCCAAACATCCGCTGCTGGGCGCAGGCGTGGTCACAGATAAAAAAGGCCATCCCTGGTTCACCACCAATGAGCATATAACGGGCATACCCGTACGTAAGGTATCCCGTCAGAGTGATAATGACTGGCAGCGGGAATCCATGCAGGAATGGGCTACCCCGTTTGATATGCAGAACGGTCCTTTGTGCCGGGTAGTATGGATCCAGTCGCCGGAGGTATCAGAGCTCATCCTGGTATGCCATCACTGCATTTGCGACGGCGGCTCTGTAGCCACCATCCTGCAGGAGCTGCTTGCCCTGCTGGACCAGCCGGACCTGCCCATGGAGCCTTACCTGGCCTTTAATGATATTCACGAGCTGATACCTGCACCTTTTCTGGAGAACAAACAGTTGAAGAAAAAGGGCCGGAAGTCGGCGGTGCTGGCCTGGCTTACCTTGTCGGCAGTATTATTGGGCAAAAAGCAGCCGCCTAAAGGCCGCGACTACCTGCTGCACTGGAAGCTCAGCAAGGCGCAGTCTGCCGCATTTGTGAGCCGCTGCAAAACAGAAGGCACTACGGTGCATGCCGCGTTAAGCGTGGCGCTGCTACGGGCTTTTAAGCAGGTAAAAGGTGAGCAGGCTAAGAACAAGATCATATCGCCGGTGGATATACGCCGTTTTATTACGGCCATCCGCCCGGATCATTTGTTTGCCTACGCCCCTACCATAAATCTTTCTTTAAGCGAAGATGCGCCGGCTTCGGCCAGAGGCTTTTGGGTACAGGCTTATAAGCTAAAGGATGAGCTGGCGGAAAAAATAGCGGAAGTGAATGTATTTATTCAGCTGATGATCGGGGAATATGTACATAGCTCCGCGAAAAAGCTGGTGAAGCTGTTAAAGGTCACCAATGGGAATCATGACGTAACCTTTTCCAATATGGGGCGGTTAAATGTACAGGAGCACTACCAGACCTTCCAGGTGGAAACTATTATGAGTCCTACGGTGGCTTTCCCCTGGCGCAATCCCAATACCATTGTAACCACTACGTTCCGTGGGCAAATGGATTTTGTGTTTATGTCGAATGAGAGCTTTTTGCCGGAGGCAGAAGCGGTAGCTATAAAGGAAGCAGCCATGGCATTAGTGCTGGCGGAAGCGGAGGTGGAAGTAGCGGTGGAAAATTAACATTCCCATTAACACCTTATTAGCTAAAATGTGCTACCTGTTTTTGTAAATTACTCTTGATATTAAATGAATTTTCCTATTTCATCAGGGGACCGGATTTCCATCCAGTCCCGTTTTTATTTATAGACTGGTGTTGCATTAAAGCGGTATGTTATAACACCGTTTTATGCACAAATGTCACTCTGCCCGCCTGGTAACCAGTAGCCACTTTACAGCACAATCTCACCTTCACCACAATCACCTACCTCCCAACCATTAACCCCCATCACATAAAAATCGCATCATTAACTTCTGATTAGCATTCCCCTGTGCTCTGGCGCGTAATTTTGCCCGGGATTTTTTAATATCTTATTTTGAGGAATAAGGGATACGCCCCGCTCTTTTGCGCGGGGTTTTTCATTTTATATATTCAGTGTCATATGAGCCAGTATGTCCCTATTCTCAGCCAATCCGTCACTCCTATACATCTGCAGAGATTTTTCACTTTATATATTTAGCGTCATATGAGCCGGTATGTCCCTATTCTCAGCCAATTCCCATTCCTATACATCTGCAGAGATTTTTCACTTTATATATTCAGTGTCATATGAGCCGGTATGTCCCTATTCTCAGCCAATCCCCACTCCTATACATCTGCAGAGATTTTTCACTTCATATATTTAGCGTCATATGAGCCGGTATGTCCCTATTCTCAGCCAATCCCCATTCCCCCCATCTGCAGTAGCTATCCATCAGCAGTATGCAACGCTGTCTCCCGTGTGCATCCCTGGTAAATGCCGTACTAACCCTAAGGGTAAAAGCGTTCTCCCTTCTAGTCCTCTTCATGTGAAGTTCAGGTCCTCTTCATGATTTATTGGTGATATGCTTATGTCAGGTAGGCTTCTTTACCCGGAAAACAACAGGATTTACCTGCAAAATGCTTAAAGAACCGGCTAAATCGCGGACAGTCGTCCGTCATCTATAGACCATTGACCATGTATATCCTGATAACCGGTATCACTGATCAATAATCCATCAACCGCGGACAGTCGTCCGTCATCTGTAGACCATTGACCATGTATATCCTGATAACCGGTATCACTGATCAATAATCCATCAACCGTGGACAGTGGTCCTTCGTCCGTCATCCGTCCTCCATTAATTTAACCGGTCTTTTGTATCTTGCCGCATGAATTTTAATTCCGCCTTGATAAGAATAATATTCATTACTGTTAGCATTCTTTGTTCCACCCTAAGCCATGCCCAACACCTGTTACGTAAAACCGTAACAGTTAATGCCAAAAAACAACCCCTGGTAAAGGTCTTGAACAGCATAGGCGAACAGGGACAGTTCCATTTTTCCTACACCAGCGAGGTGGTAAAAAACGACAGCCTGGTTACCCTTTCGGCTGTTAATAAATCCGTAAAACAGGTCCTGGATCAGCTCTTTGGCGGCGCTTACCAGTACAGGGAAGTAAGCGACCATATCATCATTGTACCGGATTTTTCCCGTCAGTTCACCATCAGCGGGTATGTGCAGGACCGGGAAACCGGTGTAAAAGTGGTGAACGCCACCGTATATGAAAAACAACAGTTCATTTCCACCCTTACCAACGACCAGGGCTTTTACCGCCTGCGCCTGAAGGGCAGCGACCGCAATGCAGCAACCATCACGGTAAGTAAAGACCTGTACCGCGATACCACCCTTGCCGTGCATGCCGGTGTGGACCAGGAAATGGACATCTCCATAAAACACGCCCCCACCGTAATGCTAATGCCGGTGGATATTGGCGTGGAAAAAACCTGGATGGGTAAGTTCTTCCTTTCGTCCAAACAGCGTATGCAGAGCTTAAACCTCAGCAGCTTCTTTGCAGATAAGCCTTTCCAGTCCTCTATTGTGCCCGGACTGGGCTCTCACGGCCGCCTGGATGCGCAGGTGGTTAACAAAGTTTCATTCAACCTGCTGGGCGGCTATGCCGCAGGGCTGAATGGCGTTGAAGTAGGCAGCATCTTTAATATCGATAAAAAGGATGTGCAGTACGTGCAGGTGGGCGGCATATTCAATGTGGTAGGCGGGAAAGTAACAGGCCTGCAGGCAGCGGGCATCCACAACTATGTGCTGGATACCGTTACAGGCCTGCAGGTAGGCGGTGTGCTGAACATCGTAAAGGGAAAGATGGTGGGCCTCCAGGCAGGCGGTATCTATAATAACACCCGCGATTCTGTAAAAGGGGTACAGGTAGGCGGTGTATTTAACCTTAATGGCAAAAATGTGCAGGGTATGCAGGCTGCCGGTGTGCTTAACCTCACAAAGGATGATGTACAGGGTATGCAGGTAGGTGGCGTAAGCAATATATCAGATACCATACAGGGTTTCCAGGCAGCCGGCGTATTGAACCTGGCCAAAGGGGATATGTACGGCATGCAGGTAGCGGGCCTCGGCAATATAGTGCACGGCACTGCCAAAGGCATCCAGGTAGCAGGCGTATTTAACTATGCAGATACTTTACGCGGCCTGCAGTTTGCCCTGGTGAATGTGGCCGATACCTCCACCGGTATCAGTATAGGCCTGCTCAACATCATTAAAAAAGGCGGTATCCACCAGGTCTCTTTATCCAACAACGAGATCACCTTACTGAACCTGACGGTTAAAACAGGCACCAAAAAGCTCTACTCCATTTTTACAGCAGGCTATAACCCGGTGGCCAATAAAAAGGCTTTCCTGTTCGGGTTTGGCCTGGGACATATTTTTACGTTGTCGGATAAAATGTACCTGGCCGGGGAATTCCTCTCCCCCAGCCTGTACCTGGGCAGCTGGGAAAAGTTACAGCCTATGGTACGGCTGCAGCCCCTGCTGCATTACCGGCTAAACCGCCTGTGCAGCGTATTTGCGGGTCCGGCCTTTACCATTTATTATGATGAGCAGGATGTGATCCGTAAAACCGGCTACCGTAGCCGCCCCGGCGCAATAGGCTGGAATGCGGGGATCACCATATTTTAAGGAATTACGAATTATCAATTACGAATTGGGCATGTTTTCACTAAGGTAGTAGTTCATGATATATAGGTGTTCACTTAATACATGTTTACTGGTAATTATTCCATGTACATTTACATTACATGATCACCACGCAATAATGAACTAATACCCAATTCGTAATTCGTAATTGATAATTCGTAATTTAAGCCTAAACATTTTCATTACATGAGAACTTTCCTTTTCACGGCAGCCCTAACGTTGCTGATACCCTTTTGCCTGCTTGCGCAACAGGAACCGGTAGATCAGGCTATGATGCAAAAGATCAGGACTGAAGGCCTGGAGCATTCGCAGGTCCCTGTCATTGCGCATTACCTGACAGATGTAAATGGTCCGCGCCTGACTAACTCCCCCGGCTACACGCACGCAGCCAAATGGGTGGTGCAAACCCTTAAACAATGGGGCCTGCAAAACGCTGCCATGGAGCCCTGGGGCCAGTTTGGCAAAAGTTGGGCCCTCACCGGCTCCTACCTGGCGCTGAAAACGCCCTACTACCAGCCGCTTATTGCCTATCCAAAAGCATGGAGCACCGGTACCAAAGGCCCCATCACCGCACCGGTAGTACTGCTGGATACCTTATCGGAAGCTGCTGTTGATAAATTAGGAGCGGGCATCAAAGGAAAGATCGTGATCGTACGCCCGCATGATACAGCGCTGGTATCCAACTTTACAC
>NZ_DATCRF010000667.1:0-2345 GCF_036569125.1 Chitinophaga sp.
GCCTGTGATACCAAGGTAGGCCCCAACCTTACGCTGGCCTTTGCTTTTGGCGTGCAGATAGTGGTAAGCCTGCCGGTGGTAGGCCATGCCAGCGTAACCTTTATGGTAGGTGTTGAAATGTATGCAGATAAGGATAAGGTAGTGATCACGGCCATGATGCTGTTCCGCGGTAACGCAGAGCTGCTGGGCGGCCTGGTATGCGTTACCATCAGCATAGAAGCCAAAGGCATTGTGGAAAAGACCGGCAATAAAACAGAAACTTCCGCGCAGGTAACCTTTGCGCTCGACATCAGCATTTTCCTCATCATCGATATCAGCTTTTCAAAAACCTGGGGTGAGGACCGGCAGATCGCATAAGACCACCCCAATCATTCATTACAAAAACAGCACACATGGAAGCTAAGAGAAGATATACAGTAATGGTGTTTCCCCAGGGATTTGACGGGAAAAAATTAGCCCTGAATATTGTATTGATCCCCCGTAACCAGGACCCGTTCACCCCTTATGCCACCGGTTTACCGGCCCCGGACGATAACGCCACACCCTTTGCCGACCTGGTACCGCAGTTTGAAATAGGCGTGGTAAAAGGGCTGGATGAATGGCCTTTGAGCAATGCCACCGCAGCAGGCCGCATACCGGTGAAAATACCGGTAGCCATCGCAGCAGCGGCCAATAAAAAAGCATTGCTGCAAGCCATTGCAGCCGATCTGGGCGCAAAAATAAACGTAGACAATACCACCGATAAAGCAGAAGCAGTGATCCCCGAATCAACCAGCGTGCGTAAGTACCTGCCGCTAAGCTACCGGGAATCATTCAACTTCACCAGTCCCCGCCATCCCAACGCCCGTACAGATGACAGCTACCACTGCGCCATCCGGAAGGACACCAAAAAGAAACCCGGCTGGGCTACTAAAGATGATCTGAGCTGGGGCCAGGTGTTTGCACACATCCTGCGCCAGCCGCTGCTGGCAAGGGCCTGCGGCATGATCTATCAAACAGAGGTATCTGTGGAAGATAATGCAGCGCTGTTTGAAAAGGGCTGTTACCTGTATGCCGACCTGGTAAATGCCGACTATGTGCCCATTCAGAATGCATTGCTGGAAGATGCAGACGGGCCTTTTGTAAAACGTTATGCTGCCCGCATTCCCAAGCTGAAGGTAGATGCGCCAAGGCCTGTATTTGCGCCTTTATTATTCCCGGTGCTGTACCGCAAAACCATTGATGCAGTAGACCCTGAGCCCAAAGGGGAGTGGGACAAAATTTTTGCAGAGCTGAATGAATACAATGATGGTTTTGCCAAGATCGTGCATGTAACACAACCCGTGAGCAGCAACCTGCTAAGCGAACAGCAGGATGGCGCACACCCGGTAAAAGATGCAGGCATACGCCTGGCCTGGGACGATGAGCAGATCCTGATCTGGTACATTCGCCAGCTGGCCCAGAACCCACTGGAGCCGGGCAAAAGGGTAGATGCGCCTTTAGGCGTTTTCGGCTACCGGATAGATGTGAAACAGGAAGGCGTGGATGCCTGGAACAGCCTGAACCTGGTGAGAAGCAAGCAATCCTATAACATAGGCGGCGCCGGTGTAGGCAATGCCGCTAATGAAGAAGTGGAGCTGCCCTTCCAGGTATTTCCTACCCAGCCGGATAACAATACCGCCGGCGCTTACTGGCTGCCCATGTATTTTACCAACTGGATAGGCAAAAGCCTGGTGCTGAAAGATCAGGACGCAGTGCTCATTTACCAGAATGAACAGGGTGTAATAAAAAATGACGATGGTGATATAATAGCGCAGCAAAATGTGCCGCCGGATAATTTGTTTGATGAAGTAGCTACTGCCGCCAAACTCTTATATGGCAATACCTACGAGTTCCGCGTGCGTATGCAGGACATCAGCGGTGGCGGCCCGGCCATAGGGGAGGAGCTGTTTAACAATGCAGCATCGCCAACGGCTAAACGCCTCTTTAAAAGATACATAGCACCCGGCCTTTGCCGTATTGATAAACCGGCGCAGCTGATCAGCACACAGGTTGATTATTTCAATGAATCTGTTGATGAAGTTACTAAGGTACATACTTTTGATGCCAGCCCGGTATTGCACATCCGCCGCCCGCTGCTGAACTACCCCGCGGTAGTATTTACCGGTAAATACCAGGCCGCCGGGCAGGACCCTGTGCAGCTGCTTATACAATCCAATGCCGCACAGGGCGAAAGTAAAATGCCTTCCATCGCCGACCCGGATGTAGTGAAGGCAGAGGTAAAGGTAGAAGTGGAAACCCTGCGGCTGGACAATCTTTTAAGCGATAGCGGTGAGGAGAACTATGTAACCTTATACCGCACTACA
>NZ_DATCRF010000668.1:0-3239 GCF_036569125.1 Chitinophaga sp.
TATGCGATCAGGGAAGCCGGCAAAACGCTGGAGATGGACCTGAATTATTGCAATAAAGGCAAAATAGATAAAGCCGCTGACCTGCAGATCAAAGCTAACTATTCAGACATACGCTGTGATGCAGCCGATAAGCTGGATACCAAATCCAACTACTCTGATTATACCTTAGGCAGTGTGGGAACATTGATCACAAAAGCCAATTACAGCGATTATAAGATAAGGCAGGTGGGCAGCCTGAGTGCTACTGCCAATTACAGCGACTTCAATGTTGCTAACCTGCGGGAAAACCTGGATGCGCGGCTTACTTATGGAGATATGAAAGTAAAAGAGATCCAGAGCGCTTTTAAAGGCGGGGATATTCAGCTTAATTACAGTGATATTGACCTGATCTTTGCGCCTAAGGTGGCGCTGCGCCTGAGTATTAATTTAAACTATGGAGACCTGGGCATAGACGGGCTACCGGTAAAAAATGTAAGCTCTGTTAAAAAGAATACCCGCCTGGCTTACAGCGCTACCACGGCCAGTGGCAGCGAACAATCGCCTATGCTCAATATCAATGGCTCACAGAGCGATGTGAATATGAAGGAGCAATAACGTTAACGTATATACGGTCATTCCAAAACCTTTGTATAAACCAAAAACATTCACCGATCTTAAAAATTCTTAGTCATGAAAAAATCTATATGGTTCCTGAGCATTCCGTTGCTGGCTGCTGTTATGGTATTCTCCTCATTTGTTGTACGGCAGGAGCGTGAGCGTGTGAAAGGAAATGGCGATGTAAAGCAGGAAAAACGCCAGGCAACTGCTTTTAAAGACATCGGCACCTCCGGTGAGTTTAAGGTATATATACAGCAGGGTGGTACCCACTCCATAGAAGTAGAGGCCGAAAGCAACCTGCTGCCTTACATTGTAACAGAGATCGATGGAAAAGAGCTGGAGATCAAAGTGAAGAAAGGTTACTCCATTAAACCCACTCAACCGATAAAGGTATATGTAACTATGGAGCAGGTTAATGAGCTGGCCGCCAGCGGTTCCGGTGGTTTTTACAGCAAAGGCAAGCTGAAGACCGACGAGCTTGAGATTTCCGTAAGCGGCGCGGCAGATACAGACCTGGATGTGGATGCAAAGAATGTGAAAGTAGCGGTATCCGGCGCCGGCAATGTAAAGCTGAAAGGCAGCTCCACTGCAGCGCATTACAGTGTTTCCGGCAAGGCAGATATTGCCGCTTTTGACCTGCAGTCAGATGATGTGCACATTGGTATTTCCGGCAGCGCTAATGCCAGTGTAAATGCGGCCAAAAAATTAGAAGTAGGCGTTTCCGGCATGGGGAACGTAAAGTATAAAGGCAATCCTGCGATCTCCCAGTCGGTTTCCGGTATGGGCAGAATTTCAAAGGAAGGCTAAACGCGCTACACCTATGCCGGTCTCTACCGGTAAGGTAGTTGGATAACAAGTTTAATATTTAACGGTTATTCCCGTCCCTCTCAAGGGCGGGAATTTTTTTTATATTTGCCGGAATCAATTATTAAAGTATTTCAATTATGCCATCCTTTGATATTGTTAGCAAAATAGATCTGCAAACGCTGGATAATGCCATTAACACGGTAAAGAAGGAGATCACCACCCGTTTTGACTTCAAGGATTCCCATGTAAGCATTGAGCTGAATAAAAAAGACCTGGTGCTGAACCTGGAAGTGGAAAGTGATATGAAGCTGAACCAGGTAATAGAGGTGCTCATCAGCCGTACTATGCGCCAGGGCCTGGATGCCACTATTTACGACCAGAGCAAGGAACCTTACCAGAGCGGGAAAGTATACAAGAAGGAGGTGCCTGTACGTAACGGCATTAAACAGGAAGATGCCAAGAAGATCGTGAAAATGATCAAGGATTCCGGTTTAAAGGTACAGGCCGCCATTATGGACGATATTGTACGCGTAACAGGCAAGAAAATAGATGATTTGCAGGATGTTATACAAAAATGTAAGGAGGCGAACCTCGGTATTCCCCTGCAGTATGTGAACATGAAATCGTAAATCGGGCACCCGGTATTGGCTATTTAAAATATTCTGTTTACCTTTGCCGTCCGTATTAAATAAAAAATAACAATCAGATGAAACCATCGTTTCGTCTGGCAAAAACAAATAAAATAATGAAACAGGGTATCCATCCAGAAAGTTACAGGTTTGTAGTATTCAAAGACATGTCTAACGGATTCAGCTTTTTAAGCCGTTCTACTGCTCCTTCCCGTGAGACTGTTAAATGGGAAGACGGTAATGAGTATCCGTTGATTAAGCTGGAAATTTCCAACACTTCTCACCCTTTTTACACTGGTAAGAATGTATTGGTTGATACTGCCGGCCGTATCGATAAATTCAACAAACGCTACGCTAAAAGCGCTAAATAAGCTTTTTAACAAATATTTTCCATCCCACTGGCTTTTGTCGGTGGGATTTTTTTATTTTTAGCTCCCGTATGGAGCGTAACTACATTCTTTTTGACACGCCCGCCCGCGATCTTTTATATCCCTTCACCTACACAAGACCTGTAGCTGCCTGCAGGGTCGGTATCCTTACTATTCAGGAAAAATGGGAACAGTGGCTCCAAGCGCCTGTATGCCACTTTACAATGTCTTACCTCCAGGAAAAATACCCCCTGCGGCTAGGTACCGCCAATATTGAGCATGTGCTGATCAACGGGCATATTGTGCCGGATAAAGCGCTGGTTGATACCATTGCCTCCCTGAAGGCCGGGCAGGAGCTGTATAAGAAGAACCATCTGCTGGTGAAGATAGTGCCCGGTAATGACCTTACCCTGCCAGCCGAGGACCGTAAGAACTATAACGGACCGGTAGATACCCTGGACCTGCCCTGGCAGATCTTCGGCCTGAATGATAAAGCTATCCGGGAAGATTTTGCCCTGCTGACCGCCGGGCGTACTTCTGCGCCTATACCGGCCTCTAACCAGGTAACTGCAGCTGAAAATATTTTTATAGAAGCAGGCGCCGTGGTAGAACATTGCGTGCTGAATGCTGGTACCGGCCCTATTTACATTGGAAAGGACGCTCACCTGATGGAGGGCTGCCTGGTAAGAGGGCCGCTGGCTATGGGAGAAGGAGCGGTATTAAAGATGGGCACCAAAGTGTATGGCGCTACTACCCTGGGCCCTGGCTGTACCGGCGGGGGAGAGATCAAGAATGTAATGATGTTCGGTTACTCCAACAAGGGGCATGATGGTTACCT
>NZ_DATCRF010000669.1:0-12568 GCF_036569125.1 Chitinophaga sp.
GCCAAATACTGAGGTATTGAAATCAATGCATCAGAAGTTTAACATAGACGGCAATTTGCTTTTAGACAGCCTGGCTTAAACTAAGAGGTAATTAATGCAATCTGTCTCGTCCTGAAACAGGCTTACACCGCTGAAAATAAAGCCCTGATGCCCCAAAAGAGAACCGCCGCCCGGCTGATTGCGCAGGTCCAAATGACGGACCTTGCCCGGCGTGCCCGGCTTGATGCCGCTCTATAACTCTCTAAAAGCCCATATGCCCTCCAACGCCCCATAGCCATCCAAACAGGCGGGCGCAGTCCGGAATTGGACCTGCCAATCAGCCGTACCCTGCCTTCAACCCCGCATTAAGCTACATCCATCCAAACAGGCGCACACCTGCCCTCAACCCCGCATTAAGCTACAGACAGGCGTATACTCGCTAATCAGCTTTACCCTGCCCTCAACCCCGCATTACCCCCACAACCCATCCCCCCAAAAAAAACTTTCCACCCCTTTAATGGTAACTCCATTTCCCCGCCGTCTATATAGTTACAAGCATATGTTGTTTAAATGAACGGACCGGAGTCTATCTTTTACAAACTGTTGTTGAAAAAGATCAGCGGAGAGCTAACAGCCAAAGAAAAGTTGTTGCTGGCGGATCTGCTAAAGGCATACCCGGAATTCTCAGAGGCGTATGAAACCGTGCAATGGCTCTGGAACGATGCAGAGATCACCTCCGCACCCCGGCCGAAAGAGAAGTCGAAACGCCTGCTGGATCAGCATATGCAACGGTTACAGGCAAACGGCCTGTTGCCGGAAACAGAACATGTACCACTAAAAGTGTCAGACGGACACGAAGCGCCTAAACCGCGCCGCCGGTACTGGTTAAGCACTGCCGCAGCCGTGGTATTATTAATAGGGCTCATCCTGTTTAAACTGCCACAGCCATCGGTAAAACAGGTAGCGGAAAAGCGGCATCCCAATATGGTGATGACCCGGCCCGGCTCCCGTACCAAGCTGATATTGCCGGACGGCACTACGGTGTGGCTCAATGCCAGCAGTAAGCTTACCTATGGCGATGATTTTATGGAGAAGGAACGCCGTGTGCAGCTGGATGGAGAAGCATTCTTCGACGTGGTAAAAAATGAAGGGAAACCGTTTATAATCAATACAGCCGTTATGAACGTACGGGTGCTGGGTACTTCCCTCAACGTACGCGCTTATGCAGGCGATAAGAAAGCGGAAGCCGTGCTTATCAGAGGTAAGATAGAGGTGCAGGTAAAACGCCGCCCGCAGGAACGTTACCTGTTAAGCTCCCTGGAAAAGCTGAGCGTAGCTGCAGCCGCGCCCAATGTACATCCCAGGAAAGAGCTTTCCATCACGAATGTGGATGTTATCGGGAAAGACAGCACCATCGCGGAAACAGCCTGGATAGAAAATGAGCTGGTATTTACCGGGGAACCGCTGGCAGAGCTGGCAGGCCGGATGGAACGCTGGTTTGATATGAAAATAACCATTACGGGCACACGCTTACCGCATTTCAGGATGAGCGGCTCTTTTAAGGATGAATCGCCGGAACAGGCACTGAAAGCCATCAGCCTGATCACCGGGTGTAAGTATAAATTTAAGGACCATGTTGCCTTACTTTATGAGGAAAACTAAAAACCGTTAACAAGCATAAAACCGTTTATTAAACTTAAAAGCCACGTTATGGTATCATCAGCCAGATATAAAAAATAAAAAACGGGAAATGTGGCCGCATTTCCCGTAAAAGCCAAAATCTCATGCTGGTAAGCTGAATCCTTACCAGACATGCCATTTTATTAATCTTTCAAACCAAATGTATGAAAAAATTTGACTTGTTTGAGGACAGGCATCCTTATGCCTGGAAGTCAATACTGTGTATGAAGCTAACTGTTCTCTTTCTACTCGCCACCGTTTTACAGGCAACTGCCAGCACTGTTTATTCGCAGGAAGCCAAAGTAACGCTAAAGCAGGAAAATAAAAGCATTAAGCTGCTGTTCCGGAGAATAGCGCAGCAAACCAGCTACCGTTTCATTTACCAGGAAGATGCTGCTTCCCTGGATAAGCTGGTATCTGTAGATGTACAGCAGAAACCCGTATCCGAAGTGCTGGATATGGCGCTTAACAATACCGGCTTTGGTTTCCGGATGGTGAATGAAAATCTCATTGTAATATCGCCCAGGGGCAGCGAAATGCAGGATATTGTGCTGAAAGGCCATATCGTGGATAAGAACAAGCAGCCCGTGCCCGGCGCCACTATTAAGTTAGAGGGCACCAATAAAGGCACCACTACCGATGCTACCGGCGCATTCAGCATATCCGTGCCCGCATCCTCAAAAGTAACTATAACGGCTATAGGTTTTTTAGCCCAGACGATCACCGTAACAGACGCAGGCCCGCTCAACATTGTGCTGCAGGAAGATACCAAAGGCCTCAGCGAAGTAGTGGTGGTAGGGTATGGCGCACAGAAACGGGAATCCGTAACCGGCGCTGTAGCTACAATTAAAGGCGCCGACCTGGTGAAATCACCCGCCACGAACCTCAGTAACTCTATTGCCGGCCGTATGCCAGGTGTAACCGCCATGCAAAACACCGGTGAGCCGGGCTACGATGGGTCCACCATCCGTATCCGCGGTTCCAACACCTTAGGTAATAATGATCCGCTGGTGGTAATAGACGGTGTGGCTGCCCGTACCGGCGGCCTGGAACGTTTAAACCCGGCCGATATTGAAAATATGTCTGTGCTGAAAGATGCCTCTGCAGCTATTTACGGTGCGCGTGCAGCCAATGGCGTTATACTGGTAACTACCAAACGCGGTAAAAGCGGCAAACCGGTGCTTACCTATAACTTTAACCAGGGCTGGTCGCAACCCACGCATATCCCGGAAATGGCCAATGCGCCGGAGTATGCGCAGATCAGGAATGAATTAAGCCTGTACAAGAACGTAGCACCCGCAGAATGGAGCAACGCCTGGAGCGCCTACAAACAAAGCGGTTCCTACACCTCACCCACATCCGGTAATACCTGGACGCCGCCTTTCAGCAAAGACGATATTACAAAGTATGCAGATGGTTCCGATCCCTGGGGCCACCCGAATACAGACTGGTACAAGTCTACCCTGAAAACCTGGTCGCCGGTATCCAATCATACTTTACAGCTCTCCGGCGGTACGGATGCTATCCGTTACCTCACCTCTTTCGGTTACCAGAAGCAGGATGGCTACTACAAAAAATCCGCCACAGGTTTTGACCAGTACAGCCTGCGCATTAACCTGGATGGTAAGATCAATAAATACATGAGCGTAAGCGTGGACATGTTAGGCCGCCAGGAAAACCGCAACTTTCCCACCCGCAGCGCCGGAGATATTTTCCGTATGCTGATGCGTGGAAAGCCCACGGAGCCTGCCTTCTGGCCTAATGGTATGCCCGGTCCCGATATTGAGTATGGTAACAACCCGGTTGTGATCACCACTGCCCAAACCGGCTATAGCCACGACCGCCGTTATTACGTGCAAACCAACGCCCGCCTGGATATCACCATTCCCTGGGTAGAAGGGCTGAAGCTGAGCGGCAACATTGCATTTGATAAATACATTAAACGCACCAAAGACTGGCAAACACCCTGGTACCTGTACACCTGGGATGGCACCAGCTATGAGGCAGATGGTAAAACGCCTAAGCTGAACCGCAGCAAACGCGGTACCGACCAGCCTACGCTGGAACAGGCCGATGAAGATCAGGCTAACAAGCTGCTCCGCGGATTATTAACCTACGACCGTACCTTTAAAAGCGGCCATACCGTGAACCTGGTATTTGGTATGGAAAAAGAAACCGTGAATAACGATAACTTCTCCGCTTTCCGCAAATACTTTATCTCCACTGCCATCGATCAGCTGGTAGCCGGCGGTGATGCAGAGAAAACCAACGACGGCGGCGCCTGGGACCGTGCACGCCTCAACTACTTTGGCCGTGCAGCCTATAACTACAAGGAAAAGTACCTGGCAGAATTTGTTTGGCGGGTAGATGGTTCCTACATGTTCCCGTCTAACAAACGCTTCGGCTTTTTCCCCGGTGTGCTGGCAGGCTGGCGCATTTCCGAAGAAAATTTCTGGAAAGACAATGTACGCTTCATGAACTACCTGAAGCTGCGCGCATCCTGGGGTAAGCTGGGTAACGATCAGATCTATTTTGATGATGATAACGATGGCACCCCCACCTTACAGGAATACCAGTACTACGGCACTTATGGCTTTAACAGCTATATCCTGAACAACCAGCTTACCAAATCTATACTGGAAGCACGTTTGGCAAACCCCAACATTACCTGGGAAGTAGCCAATAACTACAACGTAGGTTTGGATGGCCAGCTGCTGGATGGTAAGATCTACTTTGAACTGGACGCGTTCATTAACAAACGCTCCGGCATATTGGTGCGCAGGAATGCCTCTATTCCTCAAAGCACCGGTATGACCCTGCCCGCAGAAAACCTGGGTAAGGTAGATAACAAGGGCTGGGAGTTTAACGTAGGTTATACCAACAAAGCAGGTGAGCTAAGCTACAATGTAAGCGTGAACGGCGGTTATGCCAAGAACACCATTAAGTTCTGGGATGAGCCGCCCGGCGCACCGGACTGGCAGAAATCCACCGGCCGTACCATGAACACCCAGATCTATTATGAATACGATGGCGTGTTCAAAGACTTTAATGATATTAAGAATAACACCATTGATTACAGCGCGCTTACCAACGATCTGCGCCCTGGCGATATGAAGTTTAAAGATATTAACGGCGATGGTAAAATAACCGGCGATGATAAGACGCGCATGACTAAAAACAGCCAGCCTACTTTTACCGGCGGTTTAAATGCCAACCTGCAGTTTAAGAACTTTGATTTCTCTATGTTGATCCAAGGCGCTACCGGCGGGGCTATTCACATTAATACAGAATCCGGCGAGATCGGCAACTTCACCAAAGATTACTTTGATCACCGCTGGAGCCCGGATAATCCAAGCAGTGTGGATCCGCGCGTGAACGACCGTAATGATACCTATTGGGCCACCGGCAATACCTACTGGTTCCGCAGCACCAATTACATACGCCTGAAGAACGTGGAGCTGGGTTATAACCTGTCCGACCTGGTGAAAAGACGTGTGGGCATCAGCTCCCTGCGGATATATGTGAACTGTTTGAACCTGTTTACGGTAGACAAGCTGAAGATACTGGATCCGGAATCCATTAATGGTAACGGGCAGTACTATCCGCAGGCAAGAGTGATCAATGCAGGGTTTTCATTAACATTTTAAAGATTAACAGTATGCAGCACACAATGAAACGTATATACATGGGGGTGGCCTTAGTGGCAGGATTGATGATAACCGCGTGTAACAAAGATTTCCTGAACACCCAGCCCCGGGACGAAGCCGCAGAAGACCTCGTGTTCAGCGATCCCGGTTTAACAGAAGCATTTGTGAACGATATCTATAACGGCTTAAGCAGCGGCGGTTTCCTGGAAACCATGCTGGCATCAGCCACAGATGAAACGATGTTCACCCATGGTTATGGCATGAAGAACATGGTAGAAGCTACCATTAACCCCACTGATGCGGAATATGTAACCAACCGCAGCACCATGAAGTGGGATGAAATGTATAAAAGGATCAGGGCCTGTAATAAATTCTTTAGTAAAATAGCCGACGTACCATTTGATGATCCCAGCGTAAAAGACCGGCTAAAGGGGGAAACTTATTTTCTGCGCGCCTATTTCTATCACCAGCTGGTGCGCGGCTATGGCGCAGTGCCGCTGGTAACGGAAGTATACAAGCTGGGCCAGACAGATTACACTATTGCCCGCAGCACCTTTGAAGAATGCGTGAACTTTATAGTGAAGGATTGTGATTCCGCCGCCTATTTCCTGAAAGGAAAAGAAGGCATCACTGTAAAAGGCCGTGCCACAGAAGGCGGAGCCCTGGCGCTTAAATCACGTATCCTGATCTATGCCGCCAGCGACCTGCATGATATACCTACGGCTAAAAGCAAAGCCACCACTATTGCAGGCTTTGCCCAGCCTGAGCTGCTGGGTTATGTAAGCGGCGACCGTACTGCGCGCTGGCAAAGAGCGAAAGACGCCGCCAAAGCGCTCATTGACCGCAATATGTACGCGCTGCAAAGCCCGGATCCTGCCAGCAGGGAAGAGGCTACCGCCAACATCCAGGGCATGTTCCTGAAAGATAACAGTGAAAGCATTTTTTCCCGTTACTTTAAAAATGATAAAGATGAACCGGGCGGCAACGTTGGATTGTACAATGGTTTGAACGGCTATCATAACTGGGCCGGCAACACGCCCACGCAATTGCTGGTAGATGATTATGAAATGAATGATGGCACTCCGTTCGACTGGAGCAATGCCGCACACAAGGCTAATCCTTACCAGAACCGCGATCCGCGTTTTTATGCCACTATCATCTACGATGGCTCACACTGGCGCAAACGCCCGGCAGATGTGCAGGCCAAAGATCCGTTCAACCAGGCGCAAACCGGCCGCTACGAAGTATGGAACGGCACCCAGGCTGTACCCAACCCCGGACTGGACACCCGCTCCGGACCCGTGGAAGACTGGAACGGCTCCTTTACAGGTTACTACTTTAAAAAGTTTATTGATACTACGGTAGATGCACAGTTCTATAACCAGGAAGTACCTTACCCTTTCTTCCGTTATACAGAAGTGATCCTGAACTACGTGGAAGCCTGTATTGAGCTGCACCAGGATGCAGAAGCGCGCACCTATCTGAACATGATCCGCAGGCGTGCCGCTATGCCGGATATCACGGCCTCCGGCGATGAGCTGCGCACCCGCTACCGTCATGAGCGCGAAATAGAAATGGCTTTGGAAGAGCAGCGTTTTTACGATGTGCGCCGCTGGATGATCCCGCAGAACACCGTGGGCCGGCCCCTGAAAGGCATTAATATTACCGCCACCCTGAAACCTGGCAGTAAGATCACGGTATACCGTTATGATCCCACGAATTATAACTACGTATACACACCCATCACCATGGAAGCGGAAAAACGCCTGTGGCTGGATAAAATGTATTTTATGCCCATCCAGCGCGATGAAATAAACCGGAATAGTAAGCTGGTGCAGAATCCTGGCTACTAGTAGTCCATAGTCGATAGCCCATTGCCCGGAGCGTAATAACAGATACTGCGCAGTATGCTATGGACTATCGGCCATGGACCATGGACCTTTTTTCCATCCATCAGTTGTAATACTCTGTAATGTCCTGCTCCCCCCGCAGGACATTACTATTTAAATAATTAGTAGCCACCGGCCATAAAGCCGCCTTTACAGCCGGTTCTTGTGCTACAAGAAGCTCCGCAGCAGGCAATGGACCATGGACCATCGGCCATGGACTTTTAAAAACAAAAAAATCAGCTTAATTTGAAGTCTCAATCAAATATCTTATGAAGAAAACATGCTTAAGGCTGGTACTGGTATCATTGGCCGGTACCGTTTTGCTTACTTCGTGTGGGCATCAGGGTGGGGAAGGTTCCGGTAAGGATACCACTGCCCAGGTTGGGTTAACACCTGATGCAGACAATGTAGGTTTAAAGCTACCCGCTGGTTTCGGCGCTATTAAGGTAGCTGACAGCCTGGGTAAAGCACGCCACCTGGTAGTAACGCCCCAGGGCGATATTTATGTAAAGCTGAACAGCTTAAAAGATGGTAAAGGCATCGTTCGCCTGCACGACGCTAATGGCGACGGCAAGGCCGACGAGCAAACCGCTTTTGGCGATTACGGCGGCACCGGCATTACCCTTAAGAACGGCTATTTATACGCTTCTTCAGATACAGCCGTGTTCCGTTATAAGCTGGATGACAGCAGCCATGTAACCAACCCGGATCAGCCGGAAAAGATCGTTGGCGGTTTAATTGACCGTCACCAGCACGAAAGCAAATCCATTGTGCTGGATAACAACGGCAATATTTATGTGAACATTGGCGCGTACTCCAATGCCTGCCAGGAAAAAGACCGCACCGCCGGCTCCAAAGGCATGAAGCCGTGCCCCATCCTGGATTCTGCAGGTGGTATCTGGCAATTTAAAGCTGATCAGCAGAACCAAACCTACGGCACCGGTAAACGTTATGCCACCGGTTTGCGCAACGTAGTAGGGCTGGACTGGAACCAGGATCAGAACGCGCTGTTCGTAATGCAGCACGGCCGCGACCAGCTGCATGATATGTGGCCCAAGTTGTTCACAGAAGCGCAATCCGCTAACCTGCCCGCAGAATGTATGTACCGCTTGAAAGAAGGGGTAGACTGTGGCTGGCCTTACATCTACTACGACCAGGAACAGAAGAAGAAAATACTGGCGCCTGAATTTGGCGGCGATGGTAAAAAAACAGCCGGTGAAAATGCAGAAGATCCGCAGATCGCTTTCCCTGCACACATGGCGCCCAACGGGCTGCTGTTCTATACCGGCGACATGTTCCCTGCAAAATATAAGAACGGCGCTTTCATTGCTTTCCATGGCTCCTGGAACCGCTCTCCCGAAAACCAGCAGGGTTACTATGTAGTGTTTGTTCCTTTTGAAAGCGGCAAACCAACCGGTAATTTTGAAGTGTTTGCAGATGGTTTTGCCGGAACAGATAAAGTAGTTTCCCCCGGCGATGCCAAGCACCGCCCCTGCGGCCTGGCGCAAGGTCCGGATGGTTCTTTGTACATTTCTGACGATACAAAAGGAACCATCTACCGCATCATCTACAAGAAGTCATAAATTCAACAAGGTCTTATATCTCATGAGCCGGATAACGTGATTATCCGGCTCATTTTTTTTCCTGCTGTTATACTCCTGCAAACATATTGCACCATCTATCCCACGCACAATGCAATGGACCATGGACCACGAACCATGGACTATGATAACCATTCATTCCCCAATCCCACCCATTTTCCCCCTTATCTCTACCGTTAGGAAAAATAAATGCTCGTTTTTTCCACAATTTTTTACCTTCGTAATAGTTCAGTAAAAATATATTGACGAACCCCAAATGCTGTAACCCCAAAATGAAAGAAGGAAAAACCTTTGCCACGTCAGCTTTTGCAGGAACTGAACCCCCATCAAAAGCAACGGCTACACCAGAGAACAGATCCGCTTCCGGCGGCATTCCCACGCTAGATAAATTAACAGCGCCGCAAATTTCTTTGCCTAAAGGCGGAGGAGCCATCAAAAGTATTGATGAGAAATTTTCCGTGAATACTGCCAACGGCACGCTGGCGTTTTCTGTACCATTACCCGTAGCACCCGGCAGGGGAGGGTTTCAGCCCGCTTTGTCATTAGGTTATAACAGCGGTACCGGCAACAGCATCTTTGGTATTGGCTGGGCACTGCAGTATCCCGCCATACAACGCAGAACAGATAAGCAATTGCCCCGCTATAATGATGCGCAGGAAAGCGATGTATTCATGTTCAGTGGCCAGGAAGACCTGGTGCCTTACCTGAAGGCCGCCGGCAATACCTGGACACCGGAAGAAAAAACCGTGGATGATTTCCGTGTAAAGCGCTACCGCCCCCGCATTGAGGGCGATAATGCCCGCATAGAAAAGATCATACATCTGCCTACCGGCAGCTGTTACTGGAAAGTTACCACCAAAGAGAATGTGGTTACCTTCTTTGGCCTCAGCCCATCGCACCGCATCACAGACCCGGAAGATGCAACCCGCATTTTCAAATGGCTGCCGGAGATCAGCTTTGACGATAAAGGTAACTGCATCCTGTTCACCTATAAAACAGAGAATACTGATAATGTAGTACCCACGCTTTATGAAAAGAACCGCCTGAACGGCCGTGCTGCCGCTACCAACAACTACCTGAAAACGGTGCGCTACGGGAATCTTACGCCGTATTATGCAGCTGCAGAACAGCCTTACGCGCCGGAAATTCCGCTGCCGGAAGCTGAGTTCCTGTTCCAGTTATTATTTGATTACGGCGAGCATACCACCAATGAGCTTACGGAAAGCCAGCCCTGGACTGCCCGTGCAGATGCGTTCTCCGACTACCGCGCCGGTTTTGAGATCCGCACGCACCGCCTGTGCAAACGTGTAATGCTATTCCACCATTTTACGAACCGTGAATTTGGCCTGGCAGATAATGATACGCGTGTACCTTACCTGGTAAAATCCCTGGACCTGGTGTATCAAACAGCGGATGATACGCCGCAACCCCTGGAAGTAGCCTATCTCACAGCCATTACGCAAACCAGCTATGTAAAGGAAGGCAATGCGTACCGCGCCGCTTCATTACCACCGCTGGAATTTGCTTACCAGCCTTTGAGCTGGAATAAAGAAGTAAAAAGCATTACCAAAGAAAATATCATTAACGACCCCGTTGGGCTAAGCCGCGATTACCGCTGGGTAGACCTTTATGGGGAAGGCATTGCAGGCATTTTAACAGAGCAGGCAGGGGCCTGGTACTACAAGTACAACCTGGGCAACGGCACATTCACCAGCGCCCGTGCGGTAGCGCCTAAACCTTCCGTAATGGGCTTTTCCAACGGCGCCTTACAGCTGCAGGACCTGGATGCCAATGGCAACAAGCAGGTAGTGGTGCAGTCGCCCGGCCTGCAGGGATATTTTGAGCTGGATGATGATAACGACTGGCGGCCTTTCAAAAGTTTTGAGCACATCCCGAACATAGACCTGGCCGATCCCAACCTGAAAATGCTGGACCTCAATGGCGACGGCCGTGCGGAGCTGCTCATGTCGGAAGAGAATGTTTTTACCTGGTATCCCTCACTGGGTACGCAGGGCTATGATGCGCCGGAGCTGGCGCCTAAATCTTTTGATGAGGAGCAGGGGCCGGCCATTCTGTTTGCAGATGAAACACAAAGTATTTTCCTGGCAGATATGTGCGGCGATGGGTTAACAGATATTGTACGCATCCGCAACGGGGAGATCTGTTACTGGCCCAACCTGGGCTATGGCCGTTTTGGCGCCAAGGTGAATATGCCCAATGCGCCGCTGTTTGACAGCACAGCACAGTTTAACCCCGCCTATTTACAGCTGGCAGATATCAGCGGCACCGGCGCTACTGATATTTTATACCTGGGGCAAAACAGTTTCCGCGCCTGGTTAAACCTGGGCGGTAATGCATGGAGCAATGTTTGTAATATAGATCCATTCCCGGTCACCGCGCAGCCCAGCCAGCTCTCAGTAGCAGACCTGCTTGGCAATGGTACTTCCTGCATTGTATGGTCATCGCCCTTACCCGGATTTTCGGATAGCCCTATGCGTTATATTGACCTGATGGGCGGAAAGAAACCGCATATCCTGTACGGCATTAAAAATAATCTAGGCAAGGAAACCCTCATTGAATATAAAAGCGCTGCAACCTTTTACCTGCAGGACAAAGCTGCCGGCCAGCCCTGGATCACACGTTTACCCTTCCCGGTGCAGTGCGTGAGCAGGGTAACCGTGCAGGATAAGATCACCAGGGTAGCATTCACCAATACCTACAGCTATCACCACGGCTATTACGATCATGCGGAAAGGGAGTTCCGTGGTTTTGGCCGGGTAGATCAGCAGGATACTGAACAGTTTGAGCACTGGGTAAGAAAAGACGCTTCCAATATTGTAGAGCAGGACCTGCACCAGCCGCCGGTGCTTACCCGCACCTGGTTCCATACCGGCGCTTTCCTGGACAGGCAGCGCTTACTAACCGCTTATGCAAATGAATACTGGCCCGGCGCCGCAGCCCTGGAACACGCGTTGCCCGATGCATTGCTGCCGGATGGCCTTTCGCCCGAAGAGCTGCGCGAAGCCTTACGCGCCTGCAAAGGCATGGTATTGCGGCAGGAAACATTTGCGCTGGACGGTACGCCGCAGGAGAAAGTACCTTACCAGGCAGCCACGCATAACTGCCATATTAAGCTGCTGCAGCCCCGCAGGCAGCAGCCGTTTGCCGCCTTCCTGGTACATGAAAGTGAAGCCATTACTTTTCATTACGAGCGTAATCCCGGCGAGGTACGTGTGCAGCATGTGCTGAACACCGTGATAGATGAATTGGGCAATGTGCTGGAAGCAGCCACCGTAAGCTATGGCCGTAAAACCCGGCCGGATGGGCTGCCGGATGAAGTATGGAACGCCCAAAGCAAAGTGCGCATCACCTATGCGCAAAATACTTTTACCAATGATGTGATCACCGATACCGCTTACCGTCTGCGGGCAACAGCCGGCACCCGTTTGTATGAATTAACGGGTATTACAGCAGCACAAACTTACTTCCAGGTAGCAGCCATCCGCCAGGCCTTTGCAACAGCAGCTTTACTGTCCTATGAGCAAACACCGGGCGATGCGCCCGCCAAAAGGTTGCTCAAACATGCGCGTGTGCTGTACTGTAAAGATGACCTCAGCGGCCCCTTGCCCAACGGTACGCAGGAAAGCCTGGGGTTGCCGCATACCGGCTACCAGCTGGCCTTAACAGGCGAACTGGTTACCAAAGTATATAACACACCGGATAATAAGGTAGATGAGAGCATGCTGCTAACAGCTAAGTATATACGCAGCAA
>NZ_DATCRF010000670.1:0-5720 GCF_036569125.1 Chitinophaga sp.
ACGTTATTCCGTACGCGCTAATACGGAATTTAACGTGAGCAAAGCCATTCGGGTAGGTGAGAATTTCCAGGTAGCCTACGGCGAGCGCATAGGCCAGCCTGCCGGTAACCAGAACGAGGGTAACCCCGTTTCCTTTGCCTACCGCATGCAGCCCATTATACCCGTATATGATATTATGGGCAACTTTGCCGGCACCAAAGGCGGCGACCTGGATAACGCCAAAAACCCGGTAGCTGCGCTGTACCGCAATAAAGACAACATCAGCAAAGAGCTGCGCCTGTTTGGTAATGGCTGGGCCGAGGTGGACATCTTAAAGAACCTCACCGCCCGCACCAGCATTGGTATAGATTATAACTGGAACAATTACAGGAACTACACCATCCGCGATATTGAATCCAGCGAATCGGCCAGCGTGAACAGCCTGTCCATTTCCACTGCCTATGGCAATACCTGGACCTGGTACAACACGCTCACCTACCGGCTGGACCTCAGCTCCATGCACCATTTCAACTTCCTGTTAGGTACAGAGGCTATCAGCAGCATGAACGACCCGCTCACCACCGGCCGCTCCCGCTTCTTTTTAGATGCCCTGGATAACCGTTATATAGATGCCGGCAACGGCAGCACCGCCACTAACACCGGTGTGTATTCCGACTGGCGCCTGGCATCAGAATTCGGGAAGATCAACTATGGGTATAATGATAAATACCTGGTAGATTTTACCCTGAGAAGGGACCGCTCCTCCCGCTTTTCACAGCAGCATAACGTGGCCTACTTCCCGGCCGTAAGCGCCGGCTGGCGTGTATCTGAAGAGCCTTTTATGAAAAGCATCAGCGCTATTAACGATCTGAAGCTGCGTGTAGGCTGGGGGCAGACAGGTAACCAGGAAATTGGTAACTACAACCGCTATACGACCTTTGGCACCAACCCTACCAACTCCTTTTATGACCTGAACGGTTCCCGTTCCTCTGCCCTGCAGGGTTATGAGCTAAGCCAGTTCGGCAACCCGGATGCCAAGTGGGAAACCACTACCAGCACCAACATTGGTTTGGATGCCACCATGCTTAAAGGCAAGCTGAGTGTAGGTATAGATGTGTACCAGCGTAAAACCAGCGACATGCTGTTCCCCGTAGAGATCCAGTATACCCAGGGCCAGGCTACCAACCCTTTCCGCAACATTGCCACCATGATGAACCGCGGTATTGAGCTGGGCATCAACTTCAGTAACGATGCCATGAAAGGCGATCTTACCTATGACCTGGGCATTAACTTCAGCACCTATAAAAATGAAGTACAGAAAACAGATGGCAATGCCAATACCCGCTACTTTGGCTTTACCACCCGCCTGCCGGCGATGACGGTAACACAGGCCGGGCAGCCCATTTCCTCTTTCTTTGGTTATGTGATCGATGGTATTTTCCAGTCGGATGATGAGGCGCTGAAAGCACCCCCGCAATTTGGCGGCGGCGCTAATAACAAAGCCGGCCAGTTCCATTTTCACGATGTAAATGGCGATAATAAGATAGATGCCAACGACCGCACCATTATCGGCAATCCACACCCGGACTTTACCTATGGCTTTAATGCCCAGGTGAACTATAAGAACTTTGGCCTTACCGTGTTTGCACAAGGCGTGCAGGGTAACCAGATCTTTAACTATGTGCGCTACTGGACCGACTTCCCCACTTTTGGCGGTAACCGCAGCCGGGAAATGCTGGAAGATTCCTGGCGCCCGGGAAAAACAGATGCCAGGCTGCCCCAGCTCCGCTCCAATGATGTGATCAGCAGCAACCCATCCACCTACTACGTAGAAAATGGCTCTTACCTGCGCTTTAAGAACATACAGCTTTCCTACAACCTGCCCGAAAGCCTGTTAAAACGCTTTGGCATCAGCACCTTCCGCATTTACATACAAGGGCAAAACCTGTGGACCATTACCCAATACACCGGGCTTGATCCGGAAATTAACCTGCGTAACTATGATCCTAATAACGACCGCCATATGGGTGTGGACGAAGGCTCGTATCCCATGGCAAAAGTGTACCTCGTAGGCGCAAACATTAGTTTCTAAACAACCATAAAATGATTACCATGATCACACGTAAAACCATATATACCGCTATTTTACTGCTGCTATGCACGGCCTGCAGCAACAGCTTCCTGGATCTGAAACCCAAAGGCGTGCTGCTGCCGGAACAATTGTATACCAATAGCGGTGTGAATGCCGTGCTTATTGGCGCTTATTCATTGCTGGATGGCGTGGGCGCAGGCAACACCACCTACCAAAGCTCCGGCGATAACTGGGTATATGGCAGCGTAGCCGCTGACGATGCCTATAAAGGCACTACCTCCGGCGACCAGCCGGCCATCAGCCTCATTGAAACCTACCAGATCCTGGCAGATAATGATTACTTCCGTGGTAAGTGGCGGGCCGTGTACGACGGTATTGCCCGCAGTAATGATGTGATACAGGCGCTGGCCAAAACACCTGCCACGGAAATTGATGATGCAGAGCGCACCCGCATTACGGCAGAAGCCCGCTTCCTGCGCGGCCACTATCATTTTGAAGCTAAAAAGATGTGGAACCATGTGCCTTACATTGATGAGAATGTGTACAACCCGGAAGATGCCAACAGCACCAAAGTGCCCAATGATAAAGACATATGGCCCAACATTGAGGCCGACCTCCAGTTTGCCTACGAAAACCTGCCTCACCGCCAAACACAGCCCGGCCGCGCCTCCAAATGGGCCGCTGCCGCCATGCTGGCCAAAGCCAAGCTGTTCCAGCAAAAGTATGCAGAGGCTAAAACCCTGCTGGACCTTATTGTAAGCCAGGGCGGTTATGTGCTGGTAGACCGGTATGCCGATAACTTCCGCGCACAGGCTAACAATAATGCAGAATCTGTTTTTGAAGTGGAGCACTCCGTGAATGATGGTGCACCCGGCGGTGAAAATGGTAACCAGGGCGCTACGCTGAACTATCCCTATGGCGGGCCTACCACCTGCTGCGGCTTTTTTCAGCCTTCGCAAAACCTGGTGAATGCATTTAAAACAGATGCCAATGGCCTGCCCTTATTGGATAACTTCAATGCAGATGATGTAACGAACGACCAGGGCATAGAATCCAAAGATCCCTTCACTCCCTATGCAGGCACCCTGGATTCACGCCTGGACTGGACGGTGGGCCGCCGCGGCATTCCCTACCTGGATCATGGCCTGCACCCCGGTAAAGCCTGGATCCGTGATCAGGCCTATGCAGGGCCCTATTCTCCTAAAAAGAACATGTTCTATAAAGTGGACATCGGCAGCGCAACCTTTGCCAATAACCCGCGGCAAAATGCCAATAACTACCGCATGTTGCGTTACTCGCATGTGCTGCTGTGGTTAGCGGAATGTGAAATTGAAATAGGCTCCCTGGAACGCGCCCGCGAGCTGGTGAATATGATACGCACCCGCGCCGCCAATCCCGTAGGTTTTGTAAAGCTGCCGGATGGCACCAATGCCGCCAACTACAAAGTAGGCCTGTACAACACTACGTGGACGGATAAGGCGCTGGCCCGTAAAGCCGTTCGTTTTGAAGAGCGCCTGGAGTTTGCCATGGAAGGCCACCGCTTTTTTGACCTGGTACGCTGGGGCATTGCACCGGATGTGCTGAACACTTACCTGGCACAGGAAAAAGGCAAACGTACTTATCTGAATAATGCTACGTTCAAGGCTACTAATATTTATTATCCTATTCCGCTGCAGGAGATCGTGAATAGTTCCATAAGCGGAACGGCCACACTGAAGCAGAATGATGGATATTAGGTTAATTACGAATTTGCCAATTACGAATTACGAATTGAGCACTTCGTTGTGAAGTAGCTCAGTAAATATAAATACGGTTTATAAAGATGATCTAAGAAGTTTTATGAATACGAATAGATAAAAGCAAACGCCCGTGATGTTTCTACATTATGGGCGGTTTTTTTGAAACCCTATGTCATCAACCACCCATCTGTATTAATTATTAGGTACTTTCTCAATTCAGGCTTCAGCCGGTACATAGAAAGTCATCAACCCGCACTACACAATTCGTAATTCGTAATTGACCAATTCGTAATTAAAATTAACAATCCCCGCTTCGCGGGATATTGTTAATTACTGTTAACCCTATTCAACCCGCAATCCGCCGCAGCCACCGATAGTAAATGCCCGTTGGCCGACACCCCCCAAACCTCCCTTACCTTATCTCTAGTTTTGTTACATGGCAAAATTGATTACCGGAATATTGGGCATCACCGTGCTCATAGCCGGGTGTAAAGGAAAAGCAGCTACACCCGGCGCCCGCGAAAAGGGCAACAACCAGGCTACCATTGTAGATGTAATGATAGCCGGCACCAGCACCATTAACAACACGATTGAGGCCAATGGTACGGTGGTAGCCAATGAATATGCAGAGCTGCACCCGGAAATAAGCGGGCGCATTACCTACCTCAATGTGCCGGAAGGCGCACTGGTACAGCAAGGTACCCTCATTGCCCGTATTAACGATGCAGACCTGCAGGCGCAGCTGCAGAAATCAAAAGTGCAGCTGGACCTGTATCAGAAAACTGAAGAACGTGACCGCAAGCTGCTGGACATTAACGGCATTAACCAGGCCGACTATGACCTGGCCCTTAATAATGTGAACAGCACAAAGGCAGATATGGCCTACACCCAGGCGCTGATAGATAAAACCGTGATCCGCGCCCCCTTTACCGGTATTGTAGGCCTGCGCCAGGTAAGCATTGGCGCATATGTAGCGCCCACCAATGTAATTGCTACCATTCAGCAGCTGGATAAAATAAAAGTGGATTTCACTTTGCCGGAGCAATACGGTTCAGTGATCAAAAAAGGCGCAGTGGTAGATGTAACGATAGATGCCAGCACCAACGCACAGCGTAAAGCAGTAGTGATAGCCTATGAGCCGCAGATAACGCCTACCAGCCGTAACATACGGGTGCGCGCCGTGCTGCAGGAAGGTAAAGGCCATCCCGGCGCTTTTGTAAAAGTGTACCTGAATGCAGCCGCCGATAAAAAAGCCATCCTGGTGCCCACCAACGCCATCATCCCCAACGATAAAAATAACCAGGTGATCCTGGTAAAAAACGGCAAAGCTGCTTTTGCAGATGTTGTAACCGGCTTGCGTGAAGCCAGTAATATTGAGATCACCAGCGGCATTAACCCTGGCGATACCGTAGTAGTGACCGGGGTGCTGTTTGCACGCCCGGATGCGCCATTGAAAGTACGGGGCGTAAAAACAACCGCGCCGGCAGTTGCGCAGCAGTAAACGATTTGAACGGAAACATAAGATAAGACAGTACACATGAATATTTCTGAACTGTCACTGAAGCGGCCCGTGCTGGCAACAGTGATGAACCTGTTGATCATTTTATTCGGCGTGATCGGGTATACCTTCCTGGCCGTACGTGATTACCCGGCCATTGATCCGCCGGTGATCACCGTTACCACCGCTTATACCGGCGCCAACCCCGATGTAATAGAAAGCCAGATCTCCGAACCGCTGGAAAAACAGATCAACGGTATTCCCGGCATCCGCACCATCAGCTCCACCAGCTCTTTAGGCAGCAGCGCCATTACCGTGGAGTTTAATTTAGGGATCGACCTGGAAGCTGCGGCCAGTGATGTGCGTGATAAAGTAAGCCAGGCCACCCGCAGCCTGCCGCTGGATATTGATG
>NZ_DATCRF010000671.1:0-5039 GCF_036569125.1 Chitinophaga sp.
CGGCATTTCCTCCGGCATCGCCTTCTGTAAATAATACCTGGCCTGAGTTTGGTGCATCAGCATAGGCTGTATGTACCCTGGTTGGACTACCTTGCCGGTGGCTCAGGTAAAAAACCCTGGTATTATCCATAGCAAGGCTGTAGAAATATCCTGGCTGGCTGGGATCCCCGTTGGAGGGCGTTAACTGGTCAAGCAGTTGTGTCTTCTGTCGGTAACTGTACAGGTATTTACCGGTAGAGTAAACAACGGTTCCCCTGTAAACAGCTACGCCGTAAACCGTGCTGTCAACCAGCCGTTGTGACCCTGGCCCCCCTAGGTGTTTTAGCATAAGACCTGAGTTGGGACCGTTCTGTGAGTAGAATGCTGCGTAAAGATCGTCCGTGCTTACATAACGGGCGGAATCAGCCAGCTTGGTCAGCGTACCATCATACTGGTACCACTCGTATAACGGCGCCAGGTTAGAGGATGAGTCAAGCGGCTCACCTTCTATTAATACGCCGGTGGCAGTAACCCATGCATGTGGATGTTCCCTTACCCCTTCATTCCGGCCACGGTTAAATCCTCCGCTGTAAGGAACTACTGCTGTTGTGCCGTTGGACAGGTTGGCCAGGTAATAGGTGTAGCTGTTTCCAATTTGTTTGTACGACAATACCCTACCCCAGGTGGGAGAGTAGTCCAATATGTAGGTGCTGTCGGACGTAGTGAAAAACGGCTGCAGGAAGCGGTTTTGCGCAAAAGATGACAGGCTCCATAACAGGAGGAATACAAAAGAGTAGATTTTTCCCATAAAAGATCATTAAAGCATTGATGTAATAAAGTTATTGAAACGGAGGCCACAGCCATTCAACAACACGGGGATTCAACAGGGGGCCTTAAAACTAAATAGGAAACATGGAGAAGTCAGGTCTAAACTTGCAATTAATATAGTGGCATATATGGCTTTAAGCAAGCCTGCATCAGCAAGATACACGAAAAAATTGTTGGTTGGCATTTATTTTTTGTTAAGGGAATGGGGGCGGGCGGCCTGGAGGATTTTGTACGGTTATACCCCTGGTATTTTCCAGGCTAAACATAACAAAAAAATCGCCCAAGCCCCCGTAACTTCATATACATATCCAATTGGCAAAAGCCGAACAGTTTACAAATTTAGCCGATGGATAATAATACACCCCAACGCGCTAAAATGAAAAGATACCTGTTCCTCCTGGCTGCTGCTTTCAATACGGCTTGTTGTTATGGCCAGCAATACAGCATTTTTTGCGGCGGGCAGATGGCAGCAAAAAATATCATTAGGAGATCTATGGCTGAATGTTAGTTATGCTTTCGCAGAAAATATCCTACGGAAAGCCCAAAATAGCTGTTCTTTTTAGTTCCATGTGAAATATGGGTTCCATCCGGTAACACACCGTCTGAAGGCTCAATATTCATGAGCCCCAGGCTATAATTAATGTTGAAGCATAGTCCATTATTCAGTTCGTAACCTGCTATAAAATTAAGGCCGCCATCCAGCGGTTTATAATAAGTGTACTTACCCATTGATTCATAGGTTGGACGCGTTTCGTTTTTGAACTTAATGGTAGGTTCTGAGACAGATGTTTCCCCGTACCGGTTGGTAATAGCTGTTTTGCTTTTCCCTCCCAGTCCATAAGCTATATAAGGTCCTGCACCAGCTATCAGCTTACCCGGGCCTAATGAATGCTTGTAAATAATATTTACCGGTATCTCCAGGTATACCATACGTGTTCTGTCGGAAACACCTCTTGCCACAAAATAAACGTTGGTATCCAGGTCATGTGCTTCATAACCGCTGCCTTTAACACTTGCCAGCAATTGTGGCTGCAAATAAAATCTGCCGGCCAGTGGTATATCTGCCGCTATACCTGCATGCCATAACAACGAATATTTTGAGTTTGGATCAACACCATCACGGCCACGCTGTATGGCATTATTTAAACCGGCTAAAATTCCGAAATTGATTTGGGCATAAGCAGATGAAATGCCCAGGCTTAACAAAACTAACAGTACAATTTTTTTCATTGAGGGATGGATTTACAGACCAATTTAAGAACAAAATTCAGATAAGAATGGGAAGCAAAGGGAATTTAACTTTCTTTAACTTTTATTCGCCTGCCTGAACGATATAAATATCGAATAACAATCTGGTTCTGTTAATGCGTTCATTTATAATTAAAAAAAGGCCAGGGTAAGAATGCCCCGGCCGATCTAAAACCTACAACTGTTACATACTGTAACATAACACTATCATAATAACGTGATCTATTTCCAGCCTCCGCCCAGGGCCTGGTACAATACCACTTCTGCACTTAGCCGCTGCCGTTGTACACCTGCCAGGCTAAGATCGGCCTGCAGCTTATTATTCTGTGCTGTCAATACTTCCAGGTAGCTGGCATCACCGGTATCATACAGCAGGCTGGAATTTTTTACCGCCTGCTCCAATACCATCACCTGCCGGCTGGTATGCTGCTCCTGCTCCTTTAGCTTAACGATCTGTGAAAGGGAATTGGATACTTCGCCCAGCGCTGTTAATACAGATTGTCTGAACTGCAGCTCCGCCTGTTCGCGGCTTATCTTTGACTGTTCATATTGTGTTTTTAAGCGTTTGTTCTGCAGGATGGGTTGCACTAATGAACCTGCACCCGTTGCAAAAAGGGAGCCGGGGATCTTAAACCAGTTGCCTGCATCAAAAGCATTCAACCCGCCCTGGCCGGTAATGGTTAAAGAAGGGTACATACTGGCGCGCGATACATTCATCATAGCATGCGCCTGCATCAGCGTCATTTCAGACTGACGTATATCCGGCCGGCGGCTTACCATATTCGCCGGAATGCCTGCTGATAATTTTTCGTGTAATGATAGGGAGGAGATGCCTGCTGTTCTGTCGATTTTACCAGGGTTCTTTCCGGTAAGCACCGACAGTGCATTTTCCTGCGCCACCAGTTGCTGTTCAAGCTGCGGCAGCATGGCTGCTGCCTGTTCGCGCGATGCTTCCAGCTGCTGTATGGCCAGCGTGGTTACATTACCGGCATCCCGCAGCATAGTGGTTACAGCAATAGAGCTGTCGTATAAAGCAATGCTTTTACGGGTTACTTCCAGCTGCGTATCCAGCATCAGCAAATTATAATACCCCTGCGCAATATCAGATACCAGCTTTGTCTGCACTGCTTTTGCCGCCTCCTGCGATCCCAGGTAGTCGGCCAGCGCAGCGTCTTTCCGGCTTTTTATTTTACCCCATATATCTGCTTCCCAGGAGATGTTTAAACCGGTGGTATAATCTGCTATATAACTCTGCCCCAGGAACTGGCTGGCAGTAAGCCCATTCAGGCTGTTATCCGAAGGCCGGGAAATAGAGGCCTGTCCTGCGGTAAGGCTAAGCGTGGGCACATTGTTCCATTTGGCCTGTTTAAAGGCCTGCGCAGCATAATCAATTTGTTTGATGGCCACCTGTAAATTATAGTTGCGTGCTATACCGCTGTCTATTAATTGCAGCAGCACCGGGTCGCTGAAAAAGGCATGGTAAGAGATAACTGCTATACCTGAATCAGACACACTGCCAGTGCTGTCTGTGCGGAAAGCCGCCGGCAGGTCCAGGGCCGGGGACTGGTACTGCTGCGTTACACAGGAATTAACCGCAGCGGTGAGTACCATTGCACAAAGAAAAAGAACGCTCCGTTTATACTTATACATATCTGCCACTGTTTATAAGATCAAAAGCTGGTGGCAGTATGACCGCCACCAGGTAAAAATGTTTTTTAAATATGCCCGGGTATGGCTTGTCCGTATTCATCATAGGCCTCCTGTTTTGAGGGGCGCTTTACCAGCTCCTGCAGGTATTGGAACACTACAAACAATACCGGTATAATGAAGATGCCCAGCAGTACCCCGCTTAACATGCCCACAACAGCTGCCCAGCCTATGGAGTGGTTACCAAGGGCAGAGGGACCTATGGCGCGCAGCAGCGGTGTAAGGCCTGCAATAAATGCAAGCGATGTCATAATAATAGGGCGCAGCCTTGCCTTGGCAGCATCCACCGCTGCGGCCACCAGGGTTTTACCGGCACGCCGGCGCTGTACCGCATACTCCACAATAAGGATGGCATTCTTTGCCAGCAGGCCTATGAGCATGATCAGGGCTACCTGTACATAAATGTTGTTCTCTATACCGCCGATCTTTATACCAATGAACACGCCCAGTAAGCCGGTAGGGATGGAGAGCATAACGGAGAACGGCAGCAGGTAACTTTCATACTGCGCGCTTAACAGCAGGTACACAAACACCAGGCACAATGCAAATATGAAAATGGTTTTGCCGCCTGCAGATTGTTCTTCGCGTGTAAGCCCTTTCCAGTTAGTAGTATAGCCGGTTGGTAAATTGCCGGCCTTCACCCGCTCAATAGCTGCAATGGCCTGGCCGGTGCTAAATCCCGGTTTAGGCATTACCGTTGCACTGATGGAATTGAACATGTTAAAGTGGTCAACGGTTTCTGTACCGTACACCCGTTTCATGTTGATCAGGGTTTTCACCGGCACCATTTGTCCTGCGTTGTTTGATACCGCAATACCATCCAGCGAAGAAAGGTCGGCACGGTCTTCTGCTGCGGACTGCAGCACCACGCGGTAGTATTTGCCAAAGCGGTTAAAGTCCGATGCCTGCATACTGCCGTAAAACCCTTGCATTACCGTTACCAGGTCCTTTACATTAACGCCTAGCTGTTTGGTCTTCATTTCATCTATTTCCATCTCATACTGCGGGTACCCGGTGTTAAAGGTGGTAAATGCAAGGGCTATTTCCGGCTGTTTCATTAGTTCCCCAAGAAATCCCTGGGTCACCTGGTTAAATTTATCTATGCTGCCTGCAGTACGGTCCTGCACTACCATATCAATACCGGTGGTAGTACCAAAGCCCTGTATGGTAGGTAATGCCAGCACATAAAAGGAGGCGCCTTTTACATCCATGAGCGTGCCTTGCAGCATTCCCAGGATCTGGTTGATGTCTTTTGTTTTTCCGCGTTGTTCCAGGTC
>NZ_DATCRF010000672.1:0-5437 GCF_036569125.1 Chitinophaga sp.
CCTACGCAAAAAGAGCTGATCGCCTCCATAGAACGCTTCCGCTCCCTGGGCCTGCAGGTGCAGATCACAGAGCTGGATATATCCGTACTGCCGCCACAATCACAGCGCGACAGTGCATGGCTGGCGCAGCCGGATGTATATACACCGCAGCTGGAACAACAGCAGGCGGCGCAATACGCAGCTGTGTTCAAGGTGTTCAGGCAGTATAAAGGGGTGCTCACCGGTGTTACTTTCTGGAACGTATCTGACAAATACACCTGGTTAGACCGCACCCCTTCTGCCAAAGGAAAAAAGAATTATCCTTTGTTGTTTGATAGCAGCTTAAGACCTAAAAAAGCTTATTACGCCATTACAGATCTTTGAGCAGGGGCCGGCTGCTCTGTTACAGCCGGCTTACTTTTCAGCTTCCGGAAATAGGTATAGGAAACCGCTAAAATGCACAGGAAAATAAGCGGATCAATGATGAAGATAATACCATCGCCTACAGAGAAATGCGCAATGGCAGCAGATGCCAGCGTAATGGCAAAACCTGCGTAGGCAAACTCTTTTGCCTTTACCGGTATGCCGGGAATTAATAAGGCCAGCACTCCTAATGCTTTAGCAATGGAAAGCTCTATCCGCATATAATCCGGCAGGCCCAAATGTTTAAAGGGCCCTTCCGTACGGTATACTTCCGGTCCTATGGGGGCTTTGAGATTAAAATTAATAACGCTGTATACCATTACGGTGCAAATAATGCCGGTGGTGGTCCAGTAAATGATCTTGTCCTTTTTCATGATGTACTGTTTATACATAGGACAACGCAGCTATTCATCCTGTGACAGCTTCGTAAAACGTTTCAGCTTTTCCGGGTTGGTTTGTATATAAATATTTTTGATCTGCTCCCCTTCCAGCTCAATGGACACAATACTTACAGCCGATGTACCGGAATAGGAAATAATAGAAGGCAGGCCATTGGCCAGGGTAATTTCCCGGCTTATTTCCGGCATATCCCGGTAGTATACCGGTACTACGCCTTTCAGCAGCCGGATCACATTCTCCTTACCATAAATAGGATTTAAAGGAGCGCTAAGGCGTTTGCGGTTAAGCGCAGTTACCGTGCCGCCGCCATCGGCAAACAGGGTAATATCTTCCTTCAGCAGCTGCACCAGCTCTTCCACCCTGCCTTCTGAAGCGGCCAGCAAAAAGTTCTGCAGTATTTTTTCATGGGCTTTGATATCTACTTCAAAACGGCGGGTTTCTTTGCCCAGGTTGTCTTTGGCGCGTTTCAGGATCTGCCGGCAGTTGTCTTCCGATCTGTCAAAGATCTCTGCCAGCTCATAATAGTCGTAGGCAAATACTTCCTTTAACAGGAAGATGGCCCTTTCCTGCGGAGTGAGCTTTTCCAGCAGCACCATCATTCCAATAGACAATGCATGGTACATTTCCACCTGCCGGTAAGCAGGGTTAGAGGTATACTGCTGCAGCGGCTCCGGCAGCCAGATGCCAATGTATTCTTCCCGCTTTAAACGTGCGCTGTGCAGGTAATTAATGCTTTTATTAGTGATCATTTTTACCAGGTAGGCTTTGCGGTGGCGCACATCTTCCACCGGCATTTCCATCCATTTCAGAAAAGTGTCCTGCACCAGGTCCTCTGCTGCGTCCACATTGCCCAGCATGTTATAGGCAATGGAAAACAGCAGGTTTTTGTATTCAAGAAAAGTTGCGGTTCTGTAGTCCATAATTTAATTACTGCATTGGTACAAAAGTAAGACAGCACAGCCACCTGTTTTGTGACAACTTGTTTGTTATTCCTGGCAAGAGTTTTTAACTTCCCTCTTCAACCTATATTAAAATACGTAAACCATGAGAAAGATTGTACTGGACTTAGCAGTTACCTTAGACGGTTTTATTGAAGGCCCCAACGGGGAAATTGACTGGTGTATTTTTGATGGTGACATTATGGACGGGGAATCCGGTTTTGGCGCTTTCCTGAAAAGTATTGACACCATTTTTTATGGCCGTGTAAGCTATGATCTGTGGGGGCAGTTCCAGCCGGACAGCAATGCTGCAGCGGCGGAACAGCAGCTTTGGCAAACGGTGCACAGTAAAAAGAAATACGTGTTCTCCCGCCACCCGAAAGAGGATGGTAAAGCCACTTACATTCATGGCAACATTGAAGAGCAGGTAGCTGCCATCAAACAGCAGCCGGGTAAAGACATCTGGTTATACGGCGGTGGTAAGCTTATTACAACGTTCATAGAGCAGGGATTAATAGATGTGTACCGGCTGGCAGTACACCCGGTGCTGCTGGGCGAAGGCAAACCGCTTTTTTCCGGCTTTAAGAACCGGGTAGGGCTTAGTTTAATAAACAGCAGCGCTCACAAATCCGGCGTGGTGTTGCTGGAATATGCCGCAGTGAAATAAGTACGCTTCTGCCCCCCTGATTAGTCAGTTTCGCCCCGCCTGCATGGTATAGGCAATCCATAGCTTTGTAAAAAACGAAGCATATGAGAAAGCTAATACTGAAAGTGTCTATGTCTGTTGATGGCTTTATGGCCGGGCCCAACGGGGAAATGAGCTGGATTGCTAAAAGCAGGAGCGAAGAAGGCGCCGCCTGGCTGGTGGACACGCTATGGCAGGCGGGTCTTCATGTTATGGGCAGCCGCACCTTTTATACAATGGCATCCCACTGGCCTTTTTCCCAGGATGCTTTAGCGGCGCCTATGAACGCTATTCCCAAAATGGTATTCACAAGTAAAGATAAGCTTGACCTGCAGGCCAAAGGATTAAACACAGCGGGTTTGAAAGATACTTATGTTTCACCGGATGCACACACCTGGGCTGAGGCACAGATAGCTAACGGCAACCTGGCTGAAGAAATCAAAAAACTGAAGCAACAACCGGGGAAAGATATACTGGCACAGGGCGGCGCCAGTTTTGTTCAAAGCCTGGCAGCCACCGGTTTAATTGATGAATACCGCCTGGTAATACACCCGGTAGTGCTGGGTACGGGCATGCCTGTATTTTCTAAATTGCCTCAACCCTCGGATCTGCAGCTGGTGGAGCATGTTGCATTTAAGGCCGGTACTGTGGTGCACATTTATCGCCCCCTGGGTAATTAATAATTAAGAATGAATAATTAATATAGTAAACGTTGAATGCAAAAGTTCGATGCATTCAACGTTTACGTTGGGGGCGGTATGTTTTTAGCTTTTGGCTTTTAGCGTTTAGCTTGGGGCTTTATGCTTTATGCTTTATGCTTTGCGCTTTATGCCGTGTGAACAGCGACACCTGCTTGAGGTAGTTCCTTAGTGATGGCTTCCGGTTTTTCCACTACCTCATCTCCCACCATTGGACCGTTGGCAGAGAGCTCACTGCCCTCTTTCCTGGATTTAAAAATGGGCCACAGGAACTGCGCATACCATTCCTCCTGCTTATAGTGTTTAATACCATAGGATGCAGGATACTGGCGGGTTATAATGCCGGTACCGAAAATAATATCCCACAAAAAGAACATGTTCCCGAAGTTACCTTTATAATTACCTATGCCATCATCTGTCGTATCTGCATGGTGCGCGTGGTGTGTGGCCGGTGTGGATATAAGCCGCTCCATAACCCAGGCAATGGGGTTCAGCCATTTAATGGTATAGAAGGGCTTATCCCAGCGGATGCTGGAATGCGCCCCGGTAGTGATCAGCGATTTAATACCGCCTACAAACAAAGCGGGATAACCTAATCCCAGGTAGGTAAGTGTAGTGGTTAAATAGATCTGCGAAAAGAAGAACGTGTACAGCACATTCTGCCGGCTGGTCATGGCCATGCCCATGTAAGGCGCAGAATGGTGCGTACGGTGAAAACGCCACAGCCAGGGCACCTGGTGGTGAATGCGGTGGTACCAGTACTGGGTAAGATCATCTGCAACAGCTATGATCAGCAAACCCCAGCCAAAAGGGATCCAGGCAAAAGCATTGGCTGCGCCGGGCAGCAGCACAGGCAGGAACTTTAAGCCAAAGTAGGCAATGACCGGGCGTAATATCACTTTAGGTGCAATGAAACATACAATATCCAGTATGCGTTCATTTTTGGTCCACTTGTTCTCATACAGGCCTACGGAAAATTCAATAACACCCACTACCAGCATAATGGCCGGCAGGCCCCAGGTGCGCAGGTTTCCAAAAACAATGTCCAGGAAATGTGGTAAGCGGAACGGCAGTGTTCCATTCCCGTGGGTTTCCCAGGGCCGGGTGTTGGTCAGGTAAAAGGCGCCGAACATCAGCACTACCGGTAATGCATAAATGAATATGCTGATGGCAGCATCGCGCCAGATACTTTTTTGAATGTCTTGAGCTGTTTTCATAACAATTCAGTTTTACGCTTCAACAATTATTTAAAAAGGTTATATGCCAGCCAGATACCGCCGGCTATAATAAGCAGCGGTAGCAGGAATATGAAGATGCCCACGGCTATTTTCTTTACTAACAGGGCAATGTCCGCTACATTCATAGTTTTATGGTTTTTGATGATCAACAATAATTTTATGTAATACCCCGGTGAAAGCAAACGGCGCCTTATACTGCGGCGCTACAGCGGAACCATTGTCCAGCCCTACATCCACGCCTTCATCATAAGGCATAATAGTGGCATCTGCTTTAGTGATCTTGCGCTCCGCTACTTTCTCATCGTTAATGTACAGCGCTTCTGTACCGGCAGGATCTACCAGCTTTTTAGCAGGCGTATATTGCAGGATATATTTCAGCACAGCCTTACCGGGTTTCAACGGCTGCGCTGCCTCCAGGTACACCAGCTTACCATTGTTATTATGTGCGATCTTCAGCTTATTGCCCTGCACATAAAAGCTAAAGCCGGTGAAACGCCCGCCTGCGGCTAATAAGATGCCTTCAGTACTGTTATCTTTTATTTCCACCTCTGCACTAATGCTAAAGGAATGCTGGAACAGGGAGGGCGCTGCCCGTGCAGGCAGCTGGGTAACACCGGGATAAAGGACAGACTGCTGCTGTGTATCAAAGGGGCCTTTAGTTAAGAGTGCCTGCAGGCGCGGGGTGGTATCGCCCAGCAATGGATAGATATTATATTTTTCTGCCTGTACTTCAAACAGGGCCTGCAGCTCTTTTAATTTTGCAGGTGCTGTTGCAGCCAGGTCATGCTGCTCATTTACATCGTTGGCTACGTTATACAGCTCCCATTTATCGGTGCTGAAGGAAGTGCCGTTACGGTGGTATACTTCCGCTTTCCAGCCATCCTGGTAAATGGCGCGGCTGCCGGAGATCTCGTAATACTGTGTATGGTGGCGGGAAGGCGCCTGCGCATCCTCCAGCGTATAAGCCAGGCTAATACCTTCCAGGCTATCCTGTTTGTAACCGTTAATGGTTTCCGGTACTTTTAAACCTGCAATTTCAATGGCGGTAGGCGTAATACTGTTCGCATGCGTATACTG
>NZ_DATCRF010000673.1:0-10789 GCF_036569125.1 Chitinophaga sp.
GCATCATCTGTACTGTAAGCGGTGCCGTAGTTAGGGTAAGGAATGCCCAGATCTTTCAGCAGGTCGGAGAAGCGGCCGCGGTCTTCCGCAATATCCATATTGTCAAAAGAGGTACCGATAATGCGGATGCCCTTTTCTTCCAGGCGCCGGGCCAGCTTTAACGCGGTTTGGCCGCCCAGCTGCACAATCACGCCTTCCGGTTTTTCCAGCTCTATGATCTCCCACAGGTGCTCCCAGAACACCGGCTCAAAGTACAGCTTGTTGGCCATGTCAAAATCAGTTGACACGGTTTCCGGGTTACAGTTCACCATAATGGCATCGTACCCGCATTCCTGTATGGCCTGCAGGCCGTGTGTGCAGCAGTAGTCAAACTCAATGCCCTGGCCAATCCTGTTAGGACCGGAGCCCAGTACGATCACCTTTTTCTTTTCAGAGGGAATGCTTTCGTTCTGTGTATCGAAAGTGGAGTAGAAGTAAGGTGTTTTTGCTTCAAATTCCGCAGCGCAGGTATCCACCATTTTATAAGTACGGCGAATGCCAAGGCCTTTACGTTTTTCGTACACCTCTTCTTCCTCGCAATTACCAAACAGGGAGGCCAGCTGCTTATCAGAGAAGCCCATTTGTTTGGCTTCGCGCAGCAGCTCTGCCGTTACGGATTCCAGGTCGTGCTCCTGAAGCTGTTTTTCCAGGTTCACAATATCATTGATCTGGTGCAGGAACCAGCGGTCAATTAAGGTAAGCTGCTGAATGGTTTTTACAGATACGCCTTCCATCAGCGCATCTTTAATACGGAAAATGCGGTCCCAGGTAGGGGTTTTCAGCCTTTCCAGCAGCTGCTCGCTCTTCATAAGCGATTTGCCATAGTAGCCTAAGCCAATGGCTTCATTTTCCAGGCTCTGGCAGGCCTTCTGTATAGCTTCGGGGAAGGTACGGCCTATGGCCATTACCTCACCTACTGATTTCATTTGCAGGCCCAGGGTTTCATCGGCGCCTTTAAATTTATCAAAGTTCCAGCGCGGCACCTTTACGATCACATAATCCAGGGCAGGCTCAAAGCAGGCGGAGGTATTGCCGGTGATCTGGTTGTTCAGCTCATCCAGCGTATAGCCAATGGCCAGCTTGGCGGCTACTTTGGCAATGGGATATCCCGTGGCTTTGGAGGCCAGGGCCGATGAACGGCTTACACGCGGGTTAATTTCTATGGCGATCAGCTCCTCATTTTCCGGGTTCAGGGCAAACTGCACGTTACAGCCGCCGGAAAAGTTACCCAGGTTGCGCATCATCAGCATGGCTTTGTTACGCATGTCCTGGAAGGCAGTATCACTCAGCGTCATGGCGGGTGCTACGGTAATGGAGTCGCCGGTGTGTACGCCCATGGGGTCCAGGTTCTCTACCGTACAAATGATCACCACGTTATCGTTATTATCGCGCAGCAGCTCCAGCTCAAACTCTTTCCAGCCCAGCACAGCTTTCTCTACCAGCACTTCATGTATGGGAGAGGCCTGCAGGCCGCGGTTCAGCGCCTCGTCCAGGTCCTCTTTACTATGCACAAAACCACCACCGGTACCACCTAAGGTAAAAGAGGGGCGTATTACCAGCGGAAAGCCTATTTCCTGCGCAAACTCCTTCCCTTCCAGGTAAGAGTTGGCAGTACGGGCCGGGGCCACCGGTATATTCAGCTCTATCATGTACTGGCGGAACAGCTCACGGTCTTCCGCTTTATTAATGGCTTTAATATCCACCCCAATAAGGCGCACATTATATTTTTCCCATACGCCCAGCTCATCGGCCTCTTTACAGAGGTTCAGCGCTGTTTGTCCACCCATGGTTGGCAGTACGGCATCTATCTGGTTTTCTTCCAGTATCTGCTCTATACTTTCCACGGTCAGCGGCAACAGGTATACCCTGTCGGCCATCATGGGATCAGTCATAATAGTGGCCGGATTAGAGTTGATCAGGATCACTCTGATACCTTCTTCCCGTAAGGAACGGGCAGCCTGTGAACCGGAATAGTCAAATTCGCACGCCTGACCAATAATAATGGGTCCAGAACCGATAATAAGAACAGATTTGATAGATGAGTCTTTTGGCATTTGTATAATCTATTGAAAATGAAAAACCCTACTGATCTTCATGCCATGTGATGGACAAAAAAAATCGTGCAAAATTAAGGGTTTCAAAGAATTAGAAGGAATTAATTTTTCAGGAAACATTATTATAATTATTAATGTAAATGCTGTACCTTTGTTCCAGCACACGAAAAGAAGTTAGATAACTATCCTGTTTTTAGTCAAAAAAGTCCCGGTAACACTTTACCGGGACTTTTACATTTATAACATGCCTCTCCGTTAATCAGCTGTTTTAATGCGGCTGCCCATAACGGCAATACAAGCCCCCATCACTGCAATAATAGAAAAGGAAATGACTAAGCTGGATGCCTGCGCAACAAAACCTATCAGCGGCGGGCCCATTAAAAAGCCCAGGTAACCTACGGTGGATACAGTGGCCAGCGCCACGCCCGGTTCGGCCTTTTTAGACTTGCCGGCAGCGCTGTATACCAGCGGCACTACAGAGGATACGCCGGCGCCTACCAGCAAAAAGCCCAAAACACCGGTAACAAAATAAGGCAGCGCCACTGCTATCAATAAGCCGGATGCGGTTAGGATACCGCTTAGCTGCAATACCTTGCGGTGTCCCATGCGGGTGGTAAGCCAGTCAGCCACAAAGCGGAAAGACGCCATGGTGCACATGAAGGCAGAAAGGCCTATACCAGCCCTGCCGTCCGGCGCAAGGATCACTTTTTTAAAGTATACCACACTCCAGTCGAACATAGTGCCTTCGCAGATCATGGAACAAAAGGCAATCACCCCCAATACCCGTAAAGCCATCACAAGGGACCATAAGCCGCGCAGCTTAACCTGCGTTTTTAATACCCACAGCCTTATTTTTTTGATGGTGCTTAGCTGCGGCTGCCCTTCCACTGAAGGAAGCCGTTTGGGCTTTTCTCTTACCGCGGTATGCGCTACGGTATATTTAGCGCTTACCGCCACTATTACTACCGCAATGCTGGTAATGAGCAGAAAATGCTGGTAGGGCGCTATGCCCTGCCCGGCCATGAAAGCGCCTATGGAAGCGCCGGTAAAACCGGCCAGGCTCCATAACCCGTGAAAAGAGGCCATAATGGTACGGCCATACAAAGCTTCCACCGCTACTGCCTGGGTGTTTACTGCAATGTTGGCCATGTTACCGGCAAAGCCAAACAACATTAGAATGCAGAACAATTGCCAGGGCGCCTGGGCCAGGCCCAGTGTGGGCAATATGATGGCATAACAAATGGCGGCCACCATCAGTACATGCCGGCTGCCAAAGCGTGCTATCATATAACCGGCTACCGGCATAGACAATACGGAGCCAATGGGTAAAGCCAGCAGCGCGGTACCCAGGCCGCCGTCGCTCATATGCAGCGACTGCTGAATGGCGGCAATACGGGAGCCCCAGCTGGCAAAGCATAATCCTGTCAGGAAAAACAGGGAACTAACGGCTATACGGGTGGCTCTTTTTTGCGGCATGACTTCAATTGATAATGACTGCAACATTTTTAATTATTTTATAGGATAGGAACATTAAATCAGGACAGATCTTTAAATCACTTTAATACCCAGGTTCAGGTAGGGCTGCATTACCTCTTCATTCACCCGGTCGGTTATAATTGTATCCAATTCTGTTATATCACATACTTTGAATGGCTCGGCGGTGCCCATTTTATCTATAGTGGCCAATGCCATTACGCGGCTGCCGGAGCGGATCATGCTGTGCTTCACCTCTGCCTCGCCCAGGTCAATGCCCGTGATGCCGGCTGTGGGGTGCAGGCTGCAAACACCCAGGAAGCAAATATCAGCCCTAACCTTTTCCAGCATACGGATGGTATCCAGCCCGGAGGTTACCTGGGAGCTTTTGAAAACACGCCCGCCGGTAAGGATCACCTCTGTGGAGGGATGCTCCATAAGCTGCATGGCAATGGGTACGCTGTTGGTAATAACGGTAAGGCGCAAATTGGCCGGGAACATTTTCACCAGGGTGTAGGTAGAGGTGCCTCCATCCATGATAATAGTTTGCCCGTCGTGCAGGAAGGATAAGGCTTTGCCGGCGATCGTGCGTTTATCATCCTCATGAATGCCGATACGCTCTTTAAAGCTGTAGGGATGCGGAGAGTGGGGAATAGCGCCGCCCCTCACCTTAATAAGCAAGCCGCTCTGCGCCAGCGATTCCAGGTCGCGGCGTACCGTATCTTCAGATACCTGCAGATCGTTACTGAGCTCTGTTTGCAGTACCTTATTATCTGCCTGCAGCTTTTTAAGAATATAATCCAGGCGCTCTTCCTTCAACATACTTGCTATTTTCTGCAATATTATGAAATTATTTGCGATAATTTAATAGCACATTCATTGCATAGCTCGAAAATAGCGCATATATTTGCAGAAAACAGCAAAATATGGCAAGAATTGCAATTGATATGGATGGGGTAATGGCAGACAGCACACAGCAGTATATTAACTGGTACGCAGATCGTTACGGTGTTACCGTCGCCAAGGAAAGCCTGCTGGGCAAACCTGAAACCATGGGTTTTCCGCTGGATGGGGTGGTAAGGCAGTTCCTGTATGAGCCCAATTTTTTCCGCACCAAGCCGGTAATAGCCGGGTCGCAGGAAGTAATTAAAGCCTTACAGGAAAAACACGAGGTGTTCATTGTATCTGCGGCTATGGAGTTTCCCTTATCCCTGGCAGAGAAGCTGGCCTGGCTGGAGGAACATTTTCCTTTTATCAGCTGGCATAACATTGTGTTTTGTGGTCATAAGCACATTGTTGCTGCCGATTACCTGATCGATGACCATGTGAAGAACCTGAGCACTTTTAAAGGAGAGCCGCTGATGTTCACTGCGCCGCATAATGTAAATGTGCAGGAATTTAAGCGGGTGAATACCTGGGAAGAGGTTGGGGCGTTGCTGTTGTAAAAGGGGTTACACGCCCCTGCTATCTTCCGGAAATTCCATTTCTTTATAGAGTATGCCGGCCCTGTTTATTTCGGACATACCGTAAGGGTATGCTCCCCCATCATTTACATAACCTGCTTTTACAGGTGCATTGAACATTTTTCCCTGGAATGCCTCATACTGTTTGCGGGATGATACCTGGTGTGATTCTGTTTTAGACCAGAATACCTCCTCACCCTTATGATCCCTGTTCACAAAGATCTCATACCATGCGCGCCTGTCTTCGTCCTTATCTGTGGCCAGGCTTTTACAAATATCGCGGGCGGTATTATGTTTAAATTCCTCCAGCCAATCATGGTAGGATGTTTTCATGACTTCAATGAGCAGCAATAGCTGGTCGGGCAATAAGGTATAATACCTGGTAATGATCTGGTTTGCCTGGTGGCTGGCATTTAGCCGTTGGGCAAGCAAGCCGGCGTACCGGGGTCTTGTTAATAGATTGGGGCCCCCGATCACGGACATGGATACATACCAGACCTCCGGAATTTTTGGGTTAGTCATGCGTAAGCTGATTAAACTTTTACTTTACTGATATTTTTCACAACAGGGCGATACAAATATAAACAAAAATGATTCATACGAAAAAATCCGATTGATTTGATCTTGATAAAATCTATATCAGAATAGGGATTACTATAAAATCAATCAAAAACGAATTTGCGCAGGAATATCAACTTTTTATCTTCCTGATTACATTATTATCGTTAAGGGGCGGTCAGACTTTTTTGGAGCGTACCTGTTTGCGGAGCTGTACGATATCTTTCTTAAACGTATCCATGGTTTCTTTTAAGGCATTATGTTGTTTGAGGAGCTGGTTATATTCTTCGAGGAGCTTATAATATTTTTCGCGCAGGGCCAGCATTTCTTCAGAATCTGCTATGCGGCTGTCTTCAACGGCGTTGGGGTGCAGGAAAGCGGTTTCGGTTATTTCCAGCGCTTTGGTTACGGTTTCCAGCTCCAGCGGATCGAATACGGCTTTATCGAACAGGTTGTACATGGTTCTGCGGCTCATATCCAGGCGGCGTGCCAGCTTACTTTTGTTTAAGCCTTTTTCTTCTATGAGCTCTGTAAAGCGTTGTCCGTGATGGGCGATGGTAGGCACCTGCCCTTTACCTGCTTTCGGTACTACTTTATTATTCCAGTTGTAAAATTCATCACTGCTGATCCCTATGAGGGTGCAAAAGCGCTCCAGGGTGGATCTTTTCATATCGCTTTTACGCAGGTGGTAATGTGCTATCTGGTTTGTGAAGCCCGCCATACGGGCAAAGTCAACAATTTTTATTTTCCGCTGCTTCAGTATTTGTTTTAAGCGCTGGCCCATGTGGATTAACCCTAGCTGCATCTTACATCAAATTTTTCGGTTTTCGTTTGGTGTCAGTTTTTCATATTATAACATTATTACAATATAAATTATTTCTGTTGCTTTTGGCGAATTAAAATTTCATTTTGATCCTTATCATGCCATTATACAACTGTCAGACCACAACGAGCACGATTTAGCAGGGGTTTTACCTTAAAGAAATTTTACAAGAGGGGTGAGAATGATATCGTCATTAATTATCCACAAAATGAAGGTATGCAGCCTGGAACCCGCCGGGGTAAAGGCTTAGCTGCAGATGGGCGATTTGATAAATTAGTCAATAAAAAATGGTTCATTTAAAATCATTATCAATATATTTGCTGATATAAAAGCAGGCAATTATTGATTATCCTAACTAATTATCAACGCTAACACCAAACAGTTTTTTTGATAGCAACGTATTAAACCTCCGAACCATGAAGAAATTAGTGCCGCACACACCGGTGCCTGTGAACATGCTGCAGGATATTCATGCGAACCTCATTAACTTCCCCATCCGCTTCCGGGAAAAGGTTTGTGAAGAATGTTCCTGGAGCATCCCTACTTTTTACCGTAAAATGCGGGGAGTGGATAAGCCTGCCGAAGGGGATAAAAAGATGATCCCCGCATTAAGTAATGCTGAGAAAGAAAAAATTATGGCGGTGCTGGATGAAGCATTCCAGGAGCTGCATACCTACAGTGAGCAATACCGTAAAAAACCACGTTAAGCATTTATTGTTTTAGCTATTTCCCGGGAACATTTAAGATGTAGGTGACTATGTTATCCTGTGCGTTCATAAATGACAGCACTGGGATTAATATATGTTACTGTATTACCTGTATTAGAATGTGCTTATAAACCGCTGCCCTGGATTTAATATGCAGGCTGGTATCTTATCCTGTATTGGAAATGCGTTCTCAAAACGATATCCTGGGATTTATGTGTAGGCCAGTATCTAATCCTATTGGAAACGACAGCTCCGGAACCAGGGTCTTTTCCTGTATTGGAAATGCATCTTAAAAACAGCAGTCCTGAATTTGCGCAGGCCAGTATCTTTTCCTTTATTGGAAATATGCTCATAAACGGTATCCTGGATCTAGTGTGCAGGCTAGCGCCTTTTCAAGGAACATTCTTTCTTCAACTAAAGTTTTAGTATTTAAAACTAAATACTTAGTTTTATGAAAAGATGTACCTATGCATGCACGTTATTACCTGCTGTTGTTACTGCTAAACCTGGGCCTTTCCAGCACCTATGCGCAGCAGGCGCCGGAAATAGACCAGGCAGTAGTAGTGAGCTACTTCCAGGACCAGCAATATGAACCTGCTATCCAATACCTGCAAAGCCGTATACAGCCTGATAATATTAAACAGCTGGCATTATTGGGCTATGCTTATTACCAGGCAGGTAAGTGGCCGGAAACAATTCAAACATATCAGCAAATACTGCATTTAGACAGTGCATATATACCAGCCTACCAATACCTGGGTAGTATTTATATGCAGCAGGAGCAGGCCAGGCTGGCTATTCCGCATTACCGCAAACTGGCAGCCCTGCAACCACAGGCGCAAACCTATAAGCAGCTGAGCTTTGCCCTGTTTGCCGCCCGGGAAGCCGATAGTGGTTTTGTGTACCTGCAGCAGGCATATGCCCTGAACCCGTTTGACAGTAAGGTAGTGGCGCGCATGGCAGAAGAATGGCTGGACCGGCAGCGGTACAATGCGGCTGACAGTGTGCTGCAGCCCTACCTGGCTAAAGATTCCCTGCAAACTACGGTGATCATACCGGCGGTGAAAACAGCCTATTTCCGGAAAGATTATGCGCAGGCCATTATGCTGGGGCAGCGGCTCATGCGGCAACAGGTTGTTTCCGTTGCTGCATACACCTTTGTGGCGGCTGCCTGCTATAATCTGAAGCGCTACCAGGAATGCATATACGTAAATGATTTTCTGACGCAGATGAATATGTCAACCGAAGCTATTATGTATTATGCGGCTATGGCCTGTACACAGCTAAAGGATTATACCCGCAGCAATACCCTGCTGCAAACCTGCATTGACCTGGCAAAATCCAAAAGCCTGGATGATTATTACAGCGCCATGAGCGTGAACTATGAAGAGCAGCATGTATTCAGGAAAGCTACGGCCTGCCTGGATACTGCGTACTACCTGTTCCACGCACCACTGCGGCAGTATAGCATAGGGCGCATTTATGACTATCATCTGCAAAACCTGGCCGCGGCACAGCGGTATTATAAACGTTATCTGTTACTGGCACGGAGTAAGGAGGAGGACCCGGCTATTTCCAGGTATGTAACACAGCGGTTAGCGGAAATAGAGGGCGGAAAATAAGAAAGCAATATGTAAATAATATAGCACTTACTAGTCATATGATTGTCGGGGACTGCCAGTATCTTTGCACAGGTTTCCACAAGAGTACTATCAACTTATATGAAGAAATTTTACGGCGGCTTATCCCTGATTGCCTTTATTGTTATGTTATCCGCGCTGCAGGTGAGCGTAGTATCCTGTACCAAAGAATCTGTTGACACTGTTACAGTAATACAGAAAGATACTGTTATCCGGAAGGACACCATCATTCAGAAAGATACCACGGTGAATATGCAGATCATTACTGCCAATCCCTGGAAGATACAGGAGATCCGTGGGGTGAAGGGGACCAATAAAACCATCTACTACCTGCGGGGCGCTACCGGTAATACAGACAACTTTGATAATGAGTACATTGTTTTCAACACCGATAAAACAGGTACATACACAGATAATAACGGCGGTAAAAGTAACCTCACCTGGGACTTTGCCACCGCAGATAGCAGCCGGATCGTTTACACGGTGAGTTTCCCCGGCAACCCTGTTACCCTTAACTGGAGTAACCTGAGCTTTAAAGACGGCCGCCTGAAATATGAAGAATATTATACCAATGCAGGCGTAAACGTACATTCTTACGGCATTAGAATCCCTAAATAGATCCCTATACCCAACTTTAACCAGTACAAAATGCCTCCTTCCAGGGGGCATTTGTTTTTTTTAAATAATCTGTAGCTGCTGGGAGAAATGGAGAAAAGAAAATAAATTTACCCTCCGTTATGACCAACGTAAATACAAAATAAAGCAGCTATGGCCTCTTACCCGTATCAGATCAAGAATTTTGAAGAATACCAGCACGCCTATAACCAAAGCGTTGTAGACCCCGAAGGTTTTTGGGGTAATGTGGCCGAACATTTTTTATGGCGTAAGAAATGGGATAAGGTGCTGGAATGGAATTTCAAAGACCCTGATATAAAGTGGTTCCAGGGTGGTAAGATGAATATCACTGAAAACTGCCTGGACCGCCACCTGGCTACCCTGGGCAATACGCCTGCCATAATATGGGAGCCTAATGATCCGGAAGAACGCCACCGCATACTTACCTACCGCGAGCTGTATAATAAGGTATGCCAGTTTGCCAACGTGCTGAAAAACAATGGCGTTAAAAAAGGCGACCGTGTTTGTATCTACATGGGTATGATCCCCGAGCTGGCCATAGCGGTGCTGGCCTGCGCCCGTATAGGCGCCGTACACTCCGTAGTGTTTGGCGGTTTCAGCGCCCAGTCCATTGCCGACCGTATACAGGATGCCCAGTGTAACCTGGTAATTACCTGCGACGGCGCTTTCCGCGGCAATAAAGATATTCCGCTGAAATCCGTAATAGACGATGCCCTGATGGCCTGCCCCAGCGTAAAAAAAGTAATTGTATGTACCCGTACCCGCACCCCCATCAGCATGCTGAAAGGCCGCGATGTGTGGTGGGAAGATGAAATAAAACAGGTAGAGACCCTGGGCAACCCACCCTGCTCTGCCGAAGAAATGGATGCGGAAGATATGCTGTTCATCCTGTACACCTCCGGCAGCACCGGTAAACCCAAGGGCGTGGTGCATACCTGCGCCGGGTACATGGTGTACACCAACTACACGTTCGTAAATACTTTCCAGTACAAACCCGGCGAAGTATTTTTCTGTACGGCAGATATTGGCTGGATCACAGGGCACAGCTACATCCTCTACGGTCCGTTAAGCGCCGGCGCCACTACCCTGCTGTTCGAGGGCGTGCCTACCTGGCCGGATGCCGGGCGCCTGTGGGATATTACCGATAAGTTCCGGGTTGATACTTTGTACACTGCCCCTACGGCTATACGTAGCTTAATGGGCTTTGGCTTAGGACCCGTAAATCATAAAGACCTGAGCTCCCTGAAAAAACTGGGCAGCGTAGGCGAACCGATTAATGAAGAGGCCTGGCATTGGTTTAAAGACCATATTGGCAAAGGCAAATGCCCGATTGCCGATACCTGGTGGCAAACAGAAACCGGCGGGCATATGATCACACCCATTGCAGGCATTACCC
>NZ_DATCRF010000674.1:0-22303 GCF_036569125.1 Chitinophaga sp.
GCTCAGATACCCTGCATTTTATTTTTGATACCGGTACAGAGGTAACCATCCTGCATTATGGCCTGGCAAAAAAGCTCAACATCTCCGCCAAACAAAAAGCCGGCGTTACCGCCACCAATAACCTGATGCTGAAGGTGAACACCGCCACGCTGAATGTGCTGTACCTGGGCAAAACCAAAATGCCTTTTGTGAAGGTATACCTGGAAAATATTCCCGAATTCCGTAATGGCCCGCTGGTAATAGACGGCTTTATTGGTATAGACCTGCTGAAGCAGTATGTGGTAAAAATAGACTATGCACAGCAGCAGCTGGTGCTATACACCCCCGGCACCTCCATGGAGTTTGCCGGTGCCCAGGTGCTGCCCTTTAAGCTTAACTTCCGTACCCCGGTAATACCCGCCACCATAGAGCTGGACGATGGCCAGACCCTCACCGGCAATTATCACGTAACTACCGGTGGCGACTATGGGCTTTTATTTAACTGGCCCTATGTGCAAAAGAACCAGCTGGCCGACCGTATGACCACCCTGGGCTCAGAACAGGTGCAGGACCTGCTGAAAACCTATGATTATGTGAACAGCAACATTCCGGCGCTCAGCATTGGCAACCGGCAGCTGCACAAAATACCCGTAAGCTATTGTAAGGATGTGAATGACGACGGGCAAACCATGGAAATAGCCGGCGCCATTGGTTATTCCGTATGGAAACAATTCTCCGCCGTTATCATCAACTACCGCCAGAACGAGCTATACCTGCAACCCTGATACTTCCCTTCTTACTAATTATCATTGTCACGTGGAATTTTAATAACTTGCATTTCCCGCCTTTTGCGGGAAAATGTTTTATAGTTTCTCAAAAAACGAATATGATCCACTTTAATAAATTCACGCTGGGCAATGGTTTAAGGGTCATTGTGCATGAAGATCATACCACGCCGATGGCGGTGCTGAATGTGTTGTATGATGTAGGCGCGCGGGATGAAGACCCGGCCCGTACCGGTTTTGCCCATTTGTTTGAGCATTTGATGTTTGGCGGCTCTGTGAACATACCGGATTATGATGAGCCTTTGCAGATGGCCGGCGGCGAAAACAACGCCTTTACCACCAACGATCTTACCAACTACTATATACAGCTGCCTGCAGAAAATATAGAAACCGCCTTCTGGCTGGAAAGCGATCGTATGCTATCCCTGGCCTTTGATGAAAAAAGCCTGGATGTGCAGCGGAAAGTGGTAAGTGAAGAGTTTAAGGAGCATTACATCAACAAGCCCTATGGTGATGTATGGCATAAAATGCGGGAGCTGGCTTACAGCACTCACCCCTACCGCTGGATGACCATCGGCAAGGAGCTTTCCCATATTGAAACCGCCAGCCTGGAAGATGTAAAGGCTTTCTTTTTCAAATACTACCGCCCGGTAAATGCTATCCTGGTAGTAGGCGGTAAGGTAACCACCGCACAGGTGAAAGCGCTGGCGGAAAAATGGTTTGGCGATATTCCCTCCGGCGAAAAATATCAGCGCCAAATACCGCAGGAGCCTGCACAAACGGCCGCGCATAAGCTGGAGGTAAAAGCCAATGTACCGCTGGATGCCCTGTATAAATGCTACCACATCTACAAACGGGAAGATCCCCGTTATTATGCCGCAGATCTTATTTCAGACATCCTGGGCGGAGGCAGCTCCAGCCGCCTGCACCAGGTGCTGGTAAAAGAAAAAAAGCTGTTCAGCAACATAGAATGTTACCACTTTGGCAGCCTGGATGCCGGCCTGCTGGCTATTGAAGGCAAGCTGGTAAAAGGCGTAAAAATGAAGGACGCTGAAAAAGCCATCCAGGAAGAGCTGAGCAAGCTGCAGCAAACCGTAATACCGGAACGCGAATTGCAGAAGGTAAAGAACCGCGTGGAAAGCCTGCTGGCCTTTGAAGATATGAGCCTGCTGAACCGCGCCAACAACCTGGCCTTTTATGAGCTGATGGGCGATGCCGCCCTGATGAATACGGAGTTTACACACTATGAAGTAGTAACCACCGCCGATATTCACCGCGAGGCCAACATCATTTTTGATGAAAAAAATTCCAACACTATCTATTACTACGCAGATAACCAGATATGAACAGAAAAATTGCCCCGGCTATAAAAGACGCAGTGGAGTTTGATGTAACGCTGAAACCATACGAAAAATTCACGCTGGATAACGGTATACCCGTATACGTTATAAAAAGCGATGAGCAGGATACGCTGCAGCTGGAATTTATATTCCCCGCCGGCAGCTGGTATGAGCAGGAAAGCCAGGTAGCCGCAGCCACCAACTTTTTAATAAAGAATGGCAGCACCAAACATAACGCACTGGAAATAAATGAAAGCATTGAATATTTTGGCGCTTACCTGAACCGTAACAGCTATCATGAAAATGCTACCTATACATTGCACTGCCTTACCCGGCATACGGAAGACCTGCTGCCGCTGCTGCAGGAAGTGATCCAGGACCCGGCCTTTACCGCCGATGAACTGGCCACCTACCAGCAGAACATGAAACAGCGCCTGGCCGTGAACCTGCAAAAGTGCGACTTTGTAGCCAACCGCTATATTGATAAGTACCTGTTCGGCGAATTCCACCCCTATGGCCGCGTAAGCACCATGATGGCGTATGATGCGCTGCAGCCCGAAAGCCTGCGCGCCTTTTACCAGAAGCACTACTCGTACAACAACTGCAAGATCTTTGTTGCCGGCCACCTGCCGGAAAACATGATAGCGCTGCTGAATAAATATTTTGGCAGCACGCAATGGAACGGAGAAAGCACGCTGCTGCGGCCGGAGCTGCCCATACAAACGGCAGATGAAAAAAAGCACCGCATTTTCAATGATGAAAATGGCGTGCAGGGCGCGGTACGTGTAGCAAGGCATTTCCCTAACCGCTACCATCCTGATTTTCCGAAAATGATGGTGCTGAACACTATCCTGGGCGGCTACTTTGGCTCCCGCCTGATGAGCAATATCCGGGAAGAGAAAGGTTACACCTACGGCATTCATTCACAGCTCTATAACTTCCGCCAAACCAGCGCGCTGAATATTCAAACAGAGGCCGGCCGCGATGTGTGCGAAGCTACTATTGAAGAAATTTATAAAGAGCTGCAAAACCTGCAGAACGAGCCGGTACCGGAAGAGGAACTGAGCCTGGTGCGTAACTACATGATCGGCTCCATCCTGGGCGACCTGGATGGCGCTTTCCAGGTGATCCAACGCTGGAAAAGCCTGATCCTGAACGATCTGGACGAGAATTATTTCAACAACAACATCCGCATTATTAAAACCATTACTGCAGAGGAGCTGCAGCAGCTGGCCAAACAATACTTCACCCCTTCGGATTTTTACGAGCTGGTGGTGATCTAAAGGAATGTAAAATCATAAACCGACGAAGGAGGTTCATAGAGACCGTTGAAAAGACTTTATGAACGAGATAACTGTAAAAGGCTAATGCATCCGCTGCATTAGCCTTTTACAGTTATGATTTAAAATTTTACATTTACATTCCTACCGTAACCTCCCCGCTGTCATTCGCCATCACCAGCGTTTTCACATGATCCGCTTCCACACTGCCGGCGCTTTTTTCCGGGTCAAATTTGGAAATGCTGTGCAGGAAAGAACAGGCCTCTTCTTTGGCCGTTACGCTTTTACCTTTCACTTTCCAGCTTTGCTGCTCAAAGCCATGCAGCAGCAGCTTTACATATTTGAACTTTGAAGCGCGGCTGCCCTCTGCCTTACCAAAAACCAGCGCTCTGGCAGCAGGGTCAAAGGTAATGCTGCGTTTGTAAAACGCTCCTTTCTCATAGTCAAAGCTAATACCGTCATCTTCATAATACACAAAGCTGTTTTTCACAGCGCCATTGTATACATGCAGCAGCAGGGTATCTGCCGGCTGTTCGGTAGTGTTCTGTATTTGCGACTGCATGGGAATAATGCTGCTTTCCTTTACATACACCGGCAGCTGCTGTATATTCAGCGGAATAATCTGTTCACGCCCGCCTTCATTCACCGCACCCGTATACAACTCATACCACTTGCCTGCAGGCAGGTACACCCGCCCAAAATCTTTACCGCTTTCAAAAGGCGCTATCAGTAACGCTCCGCCAAACAGGTATTGCTGCTGGTATTGGGGATCATATATCCTGGGATCAAAGGTATAGTTAATGGCCAGGCTGCGCATAACGGGCAGGCCGTTTTGCGTAGCTTCATAAAAAGTGCTGTACAGGTAGGGCAGCAGCCGGTAACGCAGGTTAATGTAATTGCGCGCTATTTCCAGCGCCTCTTCCCCAAAGGCCCAGGGCTCAGCTGATCTGGTATTTAAGGCTGTATGGTTCCGGTAATAGGGAATAAAAGCGCCTATCTGCATCCAGCGGGTGTACAGCGCCACACCGGGGTTGCCGGTAAAACCGCCAATATCCATACCGGTAAAGGGTACGCCGCTTAATCCCAGGCTGTTCATAAGGCGTATACCCAGCATCATGTGGTTATCTTCTGCACGGTTATCGCCCGTCCATATGGCGGAGTAGCGCTGCAAACCGGCATACCCCGAGCGGGTAAGTATAAAGGGCCGCTCACGGGTGTTTTCCCGCGCCCCTTCGTATGATGCGCGGATCATCTGCAGGCCGTATACATTATGCGCACGCAGGTGGCTGGCCTTTATACCATCATAATCAAACAGCACATTATTCGGCATCTTTTGCCCCCAGGTAGCTATTTCGTTCATATCATTCCAGATGCCGCTTACCCCGTTATCAGAAAAGAACTTCACTTCCTTACGCCACCAGGCGCGCCCTTTTTCCGCAGTAAAGTCAGGAAAGTGGCACCAGCCGGGCCATACCTGCCCGGTGTAGAATTTCCCATCGGGGTACTTAATGTATACACTGTCTTTTACACCCCGCTCAAATGCAGGTGCACCCTTTTCCACTTTAATACCCGGGTCAACGATCACGGTAGTACGAAAACCCATTTTCTTCAGCGTACCGGTAAGCTTTACCGGGTCAGGAAAGCGCTCTTTATCCCAGGTGAACAGCTGGTAACGGTCCATATAGTGAATGTCCAGCGTAATGCCGTCTGCCGGTATTTGCTTTTCCCGCAGGGTTTGTGCAATACGCAGCACCTCCGTATCCGGATAATAGGAGTAGCGGTTTTGCTGGTAGCCCAGGCTCCACATGGGCGGCAGGTGCATACGGCCGGTAAGCGCCGTGTATGCGGTAATAATATCCGCCAGGTTATGGTGGTAAATAAAGTAGTAGTTCATTTCCCCGCCATGCGCCCCAAAAGAGGAAAAGCGGTTGTTGCTGGCGCCAAAGTTAAAGTCGCTCTGGTAGGTATTATCAAAGAAAATACCATAGCTCTTATTGTGGTGAATGCCTATGTAAAAGGGGATGGTGGAGTACAGCGGATCCTGCCCTGCCTGGTAGCCAAATACATCGGAATTCCAGTTCGTGTAGCCGCTGCCGGTACGGTCCAGGTTACCCGTTTTCTCACCCAGGCCAATAAACCGCTCGCCTTCCTGCATCTTTTTATAGGTGGCTACTTCCTCGCCCGTCCAGCTGGTGTTTAAGCCTGTTTCATCCTGGTTAATCACCTCGCCGGCCGGCGTGTAAAACGCTACAGAAAAAGGTTGTTTGCTGATCACTGTTTTCACTGAATCCGTTTGCAGAATAATCTCCTTTTCCGATTCAGTAATATTGGTTTTCACCATCTCTGGCTTGCCTATTACGGCATAGGAGAAATCAGCTGCCAGCGGTTGCTTATCTATCCGCACCCGTATGGTGGATGCGCTGTACGCTGTTATTGCTGCAAAGGCATTAGCGGTGGTGATCTTCACTCCCTGCGCTTCTTTTTGCACAGCCGTTACATTGCCCGGCTCTTTTACCTGCGCATACCCGGCTGTAAAGGCCAGCAACGCGGTAATAGTTATTTTATACGCTCTGATTAACATAGTCTGTTTTATTACAGTTTCAATAGCTGGTATTCATAGGGCGCCAGGGTAATAGTGGTACCCGGTGTTACAGCGTTACCGCTCAGCGCATCTTTCCAGGCCAGGGGCTGTAAAGCTGCGGGCATGGTATAATTTACGGCCCGGTTGCGCAGGTTGGCAATTACCAGCACCTGCTCTGCACCCTGCACTTTTGTAAAGGCACATACATCGCCGGTGCTGTATGTTGTTAAGGCTCCCCGCTTTACTGCTGTGCTGCTGCTACGGAAAGCCAGCACCTTTTTATACACGGCTGTTACCTCAGGATGCACGCTCCAGTCTATTTTAGCCATGGTAAAGGGAAACAGCAGCCGGTAGCCAGTAGCCACCTCCTGCCCGTTATAGATCATGGGCACACTTTTCATAAAGGCCGTTACTACAAAGGCAGCCATAGCGCCGTTTATACCGCCGAATAATTCAGTGGGCGTACCGTCAGATCCATTTACATCATGGTTGCTGGTGTACCGCACCACACGCTGGCCGGGCGATGCGCTCAGGTATTCACTGGTATTCAGTGTATCAATAGCCGTAACCGGGCGTTCCTTACTATAAATATCCTTCAACGTATTGAAATAGCTGAACCCGAAATTATAATTAAAGCCCAGGGTAAAGTTGGCCGTGCGGCCACCCTCTGCCAGCATGATCAGCTTGTGCGTGCTAATACCCCGTAGCGTATCTATGGCCTGCTTCCAGAAGTCTGTTGGCGGCCCGTCAGCATAATCGCAGCGGAAGCCGTCTATGTTGGCCGTCATTACCCAGAACTTCATGGCCTTTATCATGGCTTTGCGCATATCCGCATTCTGGTAGTTCAGCTGCGCCACATCGTTCCAGCCCGTGCCGGGCGGACTTATAATGTTACCGCTGCCATCCTGCATATACCAGTCTTTATGCGCCGTTATCCAGGAATGGTCCCAGGCGGTATGGTTGGCCACCCAGTCCAGTATTACGCTCAAATTTTGCCGGTGCGCGGTTTCTACCAGTGTACGCAGGTCTGCCAGCGTACCAAACTCCGGGTTTATGGTAAAATAATCTTTTACACAGTAGGGTGAGTTCAGCGCTTTCAGCTGACCCACCGGGAACACGGGCATCAGGTACACCACGTTAGCGCCCAGGTCTTTAATGGCGTTCAAACGGGCGGTAACCCCCGCAAAGTTGCCCTGCTGGCTGAATACGCGCATATTTACCTGGTATATCACGGCATCCTGCGGGTCCGTTACATTGCCAAAAGGGGTTCCGTACTGCGCGGCAATGGTTGTATCTGTTACCGGTAGTATTACGGGTGGTGTGTAAGGCGCGGCGGTATCATTTTTACCGCAGGCGCCCAGCATCCAGGAAAAAAGGATCAATATAAAATTCACAACTGCCTGCTTCATTATTTAAAAATGTGGTTTCCTAGTTTTTGGTAAGGCTGTAAGTGTATTGCCCTGAAAGGTGCAGGTCCAGCTTAATAGTATAGGTACCATCTTCCGGTACGCTCAGGTTATTAAGGCCGGGCGTGTAGCCCAGGAAAGGATTATCTGCATATACCAGCTTACCATTGGCATCTGTGCCAAAATCAATAGCCCAGGCATTGTTGGCCCTGAACTTAAAGGAGCCGTTCTTTTTCATCACTGCTGTTACGGTCCATACCTGCGTGGCTGCATCGTAGGTAAGCGGCGTATCATTATCCCAGCCGCCGGGTGTGGCATCGCCAATAATGCCCCAGGTGACTTTGGTGGCCGTCCACTTGTTGGTGTTCAGGTCTGCGGTGAGGTAGTAATAACCGCCGGTTGGCACACTCAGGCCCGCAGCATTACCATCGGTGCTGAAGCTGCCGTTACCGCCATCCCCGTAGTTGGTATGGTCCCAGTCCGGTGAATTGGTGAACTTAAAATAATATGGCCCGCCGCTGCCAGGCATATTCACATACCCTTCAAACATACCGGCCTTACCTTCTATGGGCGGAAAGGTGGGCGCCTTACCGGGGTCCCAGCCCTGGTAGTCGCCCGGCACGTACAGGTTAGAGCTAAAGGTGGTAATGGTTAGTACCAGGGTATTGGAATATACCGGCGTTACCGTAGATGCGGCGCCGTTATACTGCGGTACCTCAGCCTTTATTCTTGCCGCTACCTGGTTGGTAGTGCCGCCCTGCAGGCCCATGGCGCTTAACAGGTTGTTCAGGTCTTTACCTGTAAAGCTGTATCCTGCCGGCCTGGTGCCTGCATTAAAGCTTTTGGCCTGGCCCCAGGCGTTGGCGCCGGAGGTATCTGAAGGTACATCCAGCTGCAGCGTGTAGGCGGTAACGGTAGCGCCGCCAAAGCCGGCTGCTGCCCAGCTGAAATTAAGGGCCGTATCATTCTCCGCTGCCTTGGTAAGCACTATGGTGCTGCTGCTGGCGCTTAGCGCACCACCGGAAAAGCTGCCGGGCTGCAGTGTAAGCTGTTCCCCATCCTTTTTACAGGCAGCTGCCAACAACAGGATCAGGAGTATATAACGATAGCTTTTTGTAAGCATATAATAACATTTAGAATAAGGGATCAATAATTAGGGTTCTGCACCAGGTTGGTGTTGGAAATAATTTCAGACGAGGGAATGGGAAATACGTTGTAATGCGCATCAGCCCCCGCGCCGCCGGCTACGCCTGCTTTCCAGGGCCACAGGTAGCTGCCGGAGGTAAAGCGGTTAAAACGTACCAGGTCTGTACGGCGAAAGCCTTCCCAATACAGCTCCCGCTGCCTTTCGTTAAATACATCTTCCAGTGAAAAGCTGGCCACCCTGCCATTATCATTTTCGTAAGCCCTTGTACGTAAGCGGTTAAAATATTCCAGCGCAGTAGCTTCGCTGCCGCCGCCATTGCGCTTTACCGCCTCTATGTATATCAGGTACATTTCTGCCAGGCGAAATAAAGGGAAGTCCACACTCACCAGCACACCGTTAGGCGAGTAAGGGGTAGAGCCGTCACTGTTCACATTATTGAACTTGGTTACACCCAGGCCTGCATTAAAGTTCAGCACATCGCTTATTTCCAGGGAGCCTAAGCCAAACATAGCGCGCTTATCTGCATTACCGCTATAATCGCCAAATGCCTGCGGCAGGTTTTTGGTAGCGCGGTTACCGCTCCAGCCGCCGCCGGGTATGCCCGCTTTGGCATTGTCAGCTACATTGGTGCCGTGGCCGGAACAAATGAGAAAGGTAGTGCCGCCATAGTTCTGCGAGTGCGTAGCATCATAGGTAATAGGCAAGATCATTTCTGAATTGTTCACATTATTATCCGCCATGAACAGGTTCTTGTAATGCGGCATCAGCACATAGCCGGCATTGATCACCTGCGTAGCATAGGTAATAGCATCCGTATAATGCGCGGCGCCGGTATATACTTCCGCATTCAGGTACATGCGCGCCAGCAGGGCCCAGGCGGCTGCCTGGTCAGCACGGCCGTATTCATTGCCACGCGGCGGTACCAGCTCCCCATCAATGGCTTTCAGCTCCGTTTCTATGTAGCTGAACAGCTCTGCCCGGGAGATCTGTTTGGGAATAAATTTTCCAATAGGATCCTGGTCTGTTACAAACGGCGGCTTGCCAAAAAGGTCCATCAGCACCCAGTACTGGAACGCGCGTACAAAGCGGGCTTCTGCACGGTAGTGTTTAATGTCGTCCGCATCTTTACCGCCAATGCCACGGCTGGCCAGCTTCTCATCGGTTGATTCGCGGATAAACTCATTGCAGATGGTGATAGAGAACAGGCAACGGGAGTACAGCGCATTAATAAAAATGTTGCTGGAGGTCCAGCTGAAGTTATGATAGCTTTGCAGGTTAGCATCGTTCCAGGCGCACTTGGCTTCATCTGTAGTTAGCTCCTGCAGGTTCCAGTAAGCACGCAAAAAGTCGGTAGTGCCCGCATCTGTAATACCCGGTACATTCACATCAGAGTTGCCCACACCGGTGCTGCTCACCAGTGAGTAGCTGCCGTATACCTTGGCCAATACCTGTTTATAGCCCAGGGGGGTGGCATACTGCACATCGGCTATATTGGAATTAAGCGGTTTCAGGTTCAGGTCTTTGGCGCAGCCCGTAAATAACACGGCGCCCATAAATACCCAACTAAATATCTTTTTCATATCCGTTATTTAAAAGTATTAAAACTGAAGGTTTGCGCCCAGGCTAAAAGTGCGCGGACGTGGATACAGCGCATTATCTATACCGCCATATATTTCCGGATCAAGGCCGGTATACCTGGTAATGGTAAACACATTCTGGCAGGCGGCTGTAACGCGCAGGCCTACACGGTTGCTGATAATGTTGCCAAAATCGCGCGACAGCGTAAGGTTATCCATTTTCAGGAAAGAGGCGTTCTGCACAAAGTAGTCGGACTGCTGCTGGCCATAATAGAAATTGCTTTTTGTTACTTCAGACAGTGTGTTGGCCAGGTATCCCAGCGTGTTGAACATATTGGCTTTAGAGGCGCCGGTAGCCAGGTTGTTGAACATGTAATTGCCAACATTGGCGCGCAGCACGGTGCGCAGGCTCCATTTATCATAGCTGAATTCTGTAGTGAACCCGAATATGAACTTAGGTACCGGCGATTTATAGCGGTAAAGGTCTGCCTGGTTTATTTGCCCGTCGTGGTTCACATCTGCATACACGCCTTCAATGGGCTTGCCGGCAGCATCATACACCTGGTGGTATACATAAAAGGCGTAAGGGCTGTAACCCACACTGTGGATCTGCACCGTACCTACCAGTGAGCCGGGGTAGGTGGAATCTTTGGTGGCCGTGAGGTTAGTGATCTTGTTATTGTTATAGGCCGCGTTAAACGCCAGGTACCAGGTAAATCTTTTGCCGGTAATGGGCGTAGCTTCTATCTGCACTTCCACCCCTTTATTTTCAATGTTACCTACGTTGGTAAGGATGGTGCTGCTAAAGTTAGAGCCTGCAGGAATGGGAATAGTGTTCAGCAGGTCTTTTGTTTTCTTGTAATACACATCCACACTGCCGCCAATGCGGTTGTTCAGGAAAGCATAATCCACGCCTGCATTATAGGTTTCCGTTTGCTCCCATTTAATACCTGCATCATAAGCAGCCGGTGAGCCCATGTTATAGAACTTATCGCCTATTTGCACGGTAGATGCGTTGTCGCTTAGCGAATACACACCCAGGTAAGCATAATTATAAATACCATCCTGGTTGCCTGTAACGCCATAGCTCAGGCGCAGCTTCAGGTCGCTCAGGCTTTTGGCAGATGACAGGAATTTTTCCTGGTTGGCGCGCCAGGTAAAAGCTACAGAAGGGAAGGTGCCCCAGCGGGTAGCGGGCGAAAACCGGGAAGATCCATCTGTACGCAGGGAGGCTGCCAGTATGTACCGGTTATTCAGCGTGTAGATCAACCGGCCGTAATAAGAGATCAGGATGTTCTGCGGCTTATCCAGCGGAAAGGTAGGCACGCTGCCGGGAATAGTATCGCCGTTGGCGCGGAAGGCCGGGTAATTATAGTTAGTGGCCAGGTTATCATAATAACCATAACCTGCCGTTACGTTGAAATTACTTTTGATGGATTCGATGGTCTTGTTATAGTTCAGGAAAAACTCGCCCACCTTATTCCTTATGCGGTTGCCATATTGGTTATGCTGTCCGCTGTCCAGGAAATTCTGTGCAGCATAGGCCGGCACATCTGTCTTTCCTTCCCCTTTAGCTACATCATAACCCAGGTTCAGGTTAGCATGCAGCTCCGGCAGAAAATGAAACTTATAATCGAACTGTATGTTGCCATAGCTGCGCTGCACATTGCTGTGATTATTATACAGGTCCAGCAGGGCTACCGGGTTGCGGGGCGCCAGCTTGTTCAGCGTTACCTCACCGGTACCGGCGTCTTTTGCATACCATTCATAGTAGCCGCCAAAAGGCGATTCAGCGGAATGCACCGGCTGTGTAGGATCAAAGTACACTGCGGAGCTTACGGCGGCGGAGTTGGCAAACCGGCTTTTGTTCACCGCGCCTTTTAAGTTGATGTCGATCTTTAAATGATTGTCAAACAGCATAGGCGTTAGGGATACGCCGCCGCTGATACGCTGCAGGTTATCTGTTTTCAGGATCCCATCCTGGTTCAGGTAACCGAAAGAAAGGCGGTAGGGCATGTTCTTCAGCGCGCCGGCCATGCTCAGGTTATTATCTGTAGCAATAGCAGCCTGGTAAATTTCTTTCTGCCAGTCGGTATTAGCGCTGCCCATCAGGCTTTTAAAAGGCACATTGCCAACCAGGCCTGTGCCCAGTGAATCAACCAGCTTACGGAATGCGCCGGCAGAAAGTACGTCGGCCTTTTTAGCCAGCGTGGCTACTGATACCTGGGTTGAGAAGCTGAACTGCGGTTTGCCTGCGGTGCCTTTTTTAGTGGTGATAAGTATTACGCCGTTGGATGCCCTGGAACCATAAATAGCGGTAGCGGCGGCATCTTTTAACACGGTAAAGCTGGCAATATCATTCGGGTTTACCAGGCTTAAGGGGCTGGATGCACCGTAAATATTCATGTTAGCTACCGGCAGCCCGTCGATCACAATCAGCGGATCATTACTGGCATTCAGGGAGGCCCCGCCGCGTATGCGTATCACGCTGCCGGCCCCGGGCGATCCGCTGTTGGAAGTAATGGATACCCCGGCCACTTTACCGGCAATCAATTGTTCCGGTGTGGTAATAGCGCCTGTTTGAAACTCTTTGGAGGTTACGGTGGCTATGGAGCCGGTAAGCTCTTTTTTGCGCGCAGTGCCGTAACCAATTACCACCACATCGCCCAGCGACTGGGCATTGGGCATAAGGGTAACGGTAATATCATTGATGCCGGTAATGCTTACTTCCTGGGTATTAAATCCAATGTAGGAGATTACCAGGGTAGCGCTGCCTTCCGGCACCTGCAGCGTAAAACGGCCTGTTTCATTAGTGGTGGTGCCGGTAGCAGTTCCTTTTACCTGCACGGTGGCCCCTATTACAGGCCCCTTGGCATTGTCATGCACAAGCCCTGCAAATGTTCTGGTTTGCGCGGCGGCAGCTTGTGCGCACAGCAATACCATACAAGTTAGCAGCAGCTGAATTGTTCGGATCTTAGTCATACGGTAAGGTGTCAATTATGAAAAGTGGAATCTTTAAATACTGTTTTTGGTTCATTGCCCCTTTTAGTTGTCCCATCCGGCTTCCGGAGGCGGCCGGTCGCCACTGTATAGGTGATCTTGGTTCATAACTGGAATTCGGATTTAGCTTGTAATGTCAAAAGAAAACTTTCCGGGGAAGGCCGCAAATTTGTAGCCTTGAAATAAAGAAAATAGACAGCTAAACAGGGAGTGATAGAAAATTAAATGCCTGACGGCCAATCTGTTAACAACACATTAAAATAATACCCATATATATGCTTGAGAAGGAAAAAAGGCCTTTTTAAGCCCTGAAAAATGTGCTTTAGATGGACTTTACCGCCATCACCCTTTTATCAAATTCGTCTTTGGGTACAATGGTGCGGTTACGGATTTTGGTCTTGTAGGCATAGATGGTTTTAACGGAATATTCCAGGATCTGGGCTATCTTCTCATTCTCCGTAATGCCCATGCGCATCAGGGCATAAATACGCAGCTCATTGTTCAGCAGCTCATCGTTCCTGAGCACTATCTGATCTTCCTCATTAAACAGCTTATTAAATTCTTCTACAAAGGTGGGGAACAGCTTCAGGAATACTTTATCAAAACTTTTCAGCAGGTCTTCCCGCTCATTGCGCATATTAATATTATTGAGCACCATACGCAGCTCATCGGGTTTGCGGTCGGCTATTTTCTGATCTATAAGGTTTTTAAAGCGTACTATTTTCTCGAAGAACACGGAGCTGATGTTAAAGAAGTAGCCAATGTACTCCTCCTTGATCTTATTGGCTTCCCGTAGCCTGGCATTCACATCCTGCAGCTCGGTGTTCAGGCTTTTCAGGGTTTCATTTACACGGTGCAGCTGCAGGTTGGCCTGCTCCAGGTTATTGCGGGCATCGGATATAGTTTTCTCCGCCCGTTTCAGCTTGTTGAATTGTTTGTAGATCACCACTATCAGCAGCCCCAGTATGATCAGCACCAGCGTGGCAATCAGGGCATAGGTGAGCCATAGCTTGCGCTGCCGCTCAATATAGCTGATCCTGGCGCCCTGTATAATGGGCAGCATAGCGCTCACCTGCATTTTGCGCTGCCGGGCGCCGTAAAAGGTGGCATCGTCAATAGCTTTTTCAATGTATATGGAGGCCTGTTCAAAATCTCCTTCCTCATACAGCAGCTGTGCCAGGTTAAAGGTGGCAAAGGTTTCTTTGGTAGAGGACCGGATATCTGCCATAGCCGCCCTTACCTGCGAGTTAATAGCCCCGGCCCGGTCTTTATGCAGCGCATAAATAAAGCTAAGGGTTGAGCTTACAATGGCCAGCTGGTGATCTGTAAGGCTGGGACGGTCCAGCAGGGTGCGGAAAAGGGTAAAGGCTTTATCCAGGCTATCCCGCTTCAGGCTTTTAAGGCCGGCATAATACAGGCTTTCAAAAGAATCTGCAGGAATGTATACCAGGGCGGAATCAAAGTAGTTATTAGCTATTACCTGGTATTTGGCGGTGTAGTTGTTATCATTGTTATAATCTGCCAGGTCGTTATAATAACGGCCCATCAGCAGGTAGTATTCGCCTTTAATGCTGTCTGTTTGCTGCGCCGGGTGCACTGCCTGCAGGTATTCAAAAGCTTCCTTGAACTTGCCGGCAGAGAGTAGTATGAAGGCCAGCTTGTTCCTGGAGGCCGCTATCTTAATGCTGTCGTTCATGGCAGCAGCCATATTTTCCAGGTTGCTGGCGTAGGTAAAGGCAGAATCAAATTTATATACCTTATACTCCTCATACAGCTGCAGGGTGGCGGCGTATTGCTGCGGCAGGGTTTTGGCTTCCCGGTAAAGGGTTTTAATACGGTCTATCCGTTGCAGCTTTTGCCGGTCATAGGTGTCTGCCTGCTGAATGGCATGGTTCAGCGCTTTCATGAGCGTATCGCTGCCCGATCGGGCCACGGCGGTTACAGGTAGTAAAAGCAATAGTATGTAGCGCAATACCCTCATGATTATACGAAAACGCAGGCGGTCCCCATAACGCCTGCGGCTGAATGGACTAAGGTAGGATTTATTTTTTTCCCTGCCTTACAGCTTCAGCATTACTTTCTCTCCTGTTTTGGTGGCTTTATAAATAGCGTCAATGATCTTCAGATCTTTCACCGCTTCCTCTCCATTTACCGGCACCGGCGCTTGCTGGCCTTCCAGTATAATACCAGCCATGGCATCCATTTGCACGGTTTGATGGGTTACATGCGGCTGGGTAAGCTCCCCTTTATTGGTGCGGCCCTTAATAGGCCCGTAGCCGGTGGAGGGCTGCATTTCTGCAAAACCCTTTTCGCCATTCAGGAAAAAGCGGTCCAGGTTATTCATGCTATACGTGGAAAGGCAGGAGGCTACCGCACCACTGGGAAAGCCCAGCTGGAACTGTATGGTTTCATCCACGCCTTCTTTAAACTTCACAGGGTCTGTTTTGGTTTCCTGGGCAGTTACCCATACCGGCTCTTCACCAACCATGTAGCGCGATCCGTTGATGGCATAAATACCGATATCCATTAATGAGCCGCCGCCGGCCAGCTGTTTGTTCAGCCGCCATTGTGTAGGATCGCCAATGCGGAAACCGCACTGCCCCTGGAAAAATAATATCTTCCCAAATTCACCGGCATTGCGCATCCGGATCACTTCGAGGGTCTTAGCCTCAAAATGCATGCGGTAACCTACCAACAGATGTACTTTGGCTTTTTTACAGGCATCCACCATCTCCTGCCCCTCTTTTGCATTCAGCGCCATAGGCTTTTCGCAGATCACGTGTTTGCCTAATGAGGCTACCTTTATTACCTGGTCATGGTGCAGCGCATTAGGCGTGGTAATGTACACCACATCTATCTCCGGGTTGTTCTTGATCTGGTCGTACGTTTCATAGCTATAACAGTTCTTTTCAGCAATACCATATTTGCTCTGCCAGTCTTTAAGCTTGGAGGGGGTGCCGCTGATAGCGCCTACCAGCTTTGCCTTTTTACAATCTTTCATAGCTTCCGCCACACGGTTGCCGTAGCTGCCCAGGCCCATGATAGCTACGCGCAGGGTGGGGCCGTCATATGATAAAAAGGGCGCTTTTGCCAGGCTGGTAAGTGGTTGCAGCTGAATGGCCAATGCTGATGCAGCCAGCTGTTGTAAAAAGTTACGGCGTGTATTCATAACGGTGAGTTTGGGTTTGCAGGTTAAAATTTAAGCTGATAGTTCCGTATTTAATAATACGGATTTTACCCGGTTTTTAATAATGCGATACCTATCCGGCCTTTAGATTAAAAATAATTATCATACCTTTGCCCTCCCTATACCGCTTTTGAGCCTATGAAAAGACTACTACTTTTTATCCCAGTGTTATTGCTGTTATGCCTTAACATGGTGGCACAGAACAAAAAAGCCGCTATCGATTCCCTGGAAAGCCGCTACCAGCGCTGCCTGGCTAAAAGCCAGTACATGTATGGCTGCGCCCTGGAATATTACCGCGACCTGGATAGCATGCTGGACCTGGTGTACCGCCAGCTATACAGCAAGCTGGATACCAGCCGCCGCCAAAACCTGGTGGTACAGCAAAGCCTGTGGAAAGAGAAAAAAGAAGCCTACTTTAAGTTGCTGGATACCCGCGTAGAAAAGCTGCACAAGAAAACGCTGGCCGGCCTTGACGACCAGGTAATTGCTACCGACCACAAAGCAGCTTATATAAAAGACCGTGTAACAGAGCTGATCAGCCGGTACCCTACTGCCGGCTGATATAGATGTAATAACACCCGGCAGTGTGTTGATATAGAAGCTTTCTGCCGTACAAATTATACTGCAAAAAGCAGCCACTGTCGTTACACCATCAGGGCATACCTAAACTTTGCAGCCAGCTGATGCACAATGCCGGCCAAGTGTTCAGCACCGCATCCTTTGTGCCCAGGCCAAACCCGTGCCCGCCGTGGTCATAGATCTGCATGGTAGCCTTTACATGATGTTTGCGCAGCGCATCAAAGAACATCAAACTGTTCTCTACCGGCACAACAGTATCATCCGTAGAATGTATTAACAACGTGGGCGGCGTTTGATCCGTTACCCTTTCATTTGTGCTTAAAGAATCCGTCATACCCGGTGCAGGATCAGGGCCCAGCAGCATGTTAGTGCTGCCTGCATGTTTATAAGGCTCCTTCATGCTGATAACCGGGTACACCAGTATGGCAAAGGCAGGGCGCGTGCTCCATTTCTGCTTTTCATTAGCCGGTTGTAACATCGTAGCCAAACAGGAAGCCAGGTGCCCGCCGGCTGAAAAACCGATCACGCCTGTTTTTTCAGGGTCATAACCCCAGTCAGCCGCTTTTGATCTTACCAGCCGCATAGCAGTAGTTACATCATTATACGCAGCAGGGTAGCGGGAACCGGATTGGCTTTCATCATTTATACGGTAATGCAGTACAATAGCATCATAACCCTTGCTGGTAAAGAATGCTGCAATATCCTTTCCTTCATGCCCCAGGGCATGGGTTGCATAACCGCCGCCAGGGCATATTAAGATGGCAGCGCCATTCTTTTTAGCTGCGCTGTAATGTTCCACAAAAGGTGCATCCGCATTTTTTTCACGCCCGCCAATATGCAGGTTGGGCTGATCGGGGTAGAGGTATATTTTTTCCTGGGCTTGCGCAGTGCTAATACTGCAAATAAGCGCTAAAGCTGTAAACGTACGGGCTGCATAGGTTAATGCCGCATACCATCTGTGTCTTATCATAACTGAGGATTTATATCTGCTATTTACCGTGTGTAGCGCGGCGTTTGATCATACCGCCCTTGGTATCGTTAATATTGTGTTGCACAATAAATGCTTTGCTGTCTATCTTTTCAATTTCATCAATGATCTTGTGCACCTCCAGGCGGGTAACCACGGTGTAAATAATATCTATCTCATTATCTACATTACCACGTTTGCCAAACCCGCTTTTACCTTTATATACCGTTACGCCTTTTTTCAGCTTTAATGTAAGCGTTTTACGGATCAACTCACTCTCCGGCGATATAATGGTTAAGGCTATATATTCCTCAAAACCCTGGATAATAAAATCCACTGTTTTGGAAGCGGATAAATAGGTGAGCATGGCGTACATGGCCGTTTCTATATTGATCAGCACTGCAGCCACTCCAAAAATAAGAATGTTGAAATACATGATCACCTCACCCATAGACAGCACCGTTTTACGGTTAATGTACAGCGCCAGCACTTCCGTACCATCCAGTACAGCGCCTCCCCGCACGCTCATACCAATACCGGCGCCCAGGAAAAAGCCGCCAAAGATGGCAATAAGCAGCTTATCGCTGGTAATAACCGGTACTTTTATAAATACCAGCGCCGTAGCCAATCCTATTATAGCAGCCAGCGCTTTAATGGTGAAGCCCAGGGAAAGCTGCCGGTAAGCCAGCAGTATAAAAGGGATATTAATAACGATCAGCAGTACGGAAATAGACCAGCCGGTAAGGCGGCTAATGAGCAGGGAAATACCCGTTACGCCACCATCCAAAAACTCATTCGGCAGCAGGAAACCTTTTAATCCCACCGCCGCCAGCAATACGCCGATCACGATGAGCACAGCATCCTGCGTGTTTTGAATAAAACTTACCCGCGCCAGGCGGGCTTTTCTGGTGGAAGACATGGATAATTGTGAATTGTCAATTACGGATTAATTCCCTACATCCTTTCCTGGTGCCTCAGCCAACGCTCGGGGATCTCATTATTACTGGCCAGCAAATAATCGCTGTATGCACAGGGCACAAAATCCTTACCGGGCAGCTGCATCCACCAGCGGCCGGTTTTCTTGCTTTTCAGGAACACGGTATCTATATCGCCAAAGGCTATATGAAATTCCCAGAAAGCATCCCTTTCTTCCAGCAGCGCTTCCTTGTTCTTTACAGAGCGGCCGTCCATAAAGTACCACAGCATTTGCGCTATTTGTTTGGCGGTCAGCTGGTCTGTATCCTTAGCGGGGTTATAACCGTAAATACCATAGGTGCTAAGCTGTGTGCTCATGCCGGCGTAGCGGGATAGGGCGCAGGCTTCTTCCCCGCTGAAACCGTTGGGGGAAAGGCTGTTGGCCGGTGCATCCGTATGTTTAATGATGTTAATGTCCAGGCTGAAAAGGTCGGTGTTACGCAGCACCGGTTCTGCTTCTTCCAGGTTCTCCCGCACCTTACCCAGGCGGTAACAGTCAAAACGCAGCTTATCCAGCGTTTCTAACATACGCGGGTGTACGAAATAGCTCTGGAAACCGATATGATTATAGTGCTTGATATAGTTAGGCTGCTCTGTAAGCATATCCATTAAAAAGCCGGTAGCCGGTATGGGGCTTTCTTCCTGCAGGTCTATCAGTGCATCAGCCACACTGGCTTCAATTACAAACTCCTGTTTTGCATAGGCCTGGTATTGCGCAAGGGTAAGATCATGTGAGCCGCCTAATATGATCACCGGTTTTTGCAGCTGCAACAGCTCGCCCAGTACGGTGCGCAGCGCGGCATAGGTATCGCCCAGGCTTACGCCCTGCTGCAGGTTGCCCAGGTCGGCTATCTTCACATCTTTATGCCAGTAAAATAATTTATAGAACTCGCCGCGTATAAGATCCGGCGCATCTGTACTTTTTTTACCGGGGCCGTTGCCACGGTTCTCACCTACGCCCAGCAGAATAATGTCCGCGGCTTCCAGGTCGGGCAGCTGCCCGTCTTCAAATAGATCTGTGATACCGCCTATCTGGGCAGCATCAAATTCCTGGTCATCATTCAGGGAGGCTTTGGAAAGGGGCTGTAAAAAATCATGCAGGTGCGTAAAGTCTGCCATTGCAATAAGTGGTTTGTTTGCCGGCAAACCTACAACAAGATTTTAAAAGTGAGATGATTTTACAATTTTTAAACCGGGAGAAGGTGTTGTAACTAAATGAATTGCCTGTGCAGTGTTGAAAAAGAAGACGAAGAAAGGGAGATAATTTTAACAAATAGTTAGGAAAAAATTCAGACACACAGCGGGTTACAACAAATCTATTAGTATAAATCTGGGAGAGTAGATCAGGATTTTAGATGTAGGTTAGGATTGTGTTAAACAGTTCTAAAATCGTAAATCCGGGATCAAAAAAATATTAGTTCTTGTGCACTACAAATTCAAAAGCACGTTGCGTTTTCCGGGCAAAAACTTTTTCCAGTACGGAGCGTTTGCTGGTAACGCGGCTCTTGTTGCAATCCACTACTTCCATGACAGCGCAGAGGTATTCCATAGTTTCTACGACGGTCAGCATTTCGCTGATCTGTTTAACAGCGAATTGTATCTGTTGTTCGTTATACCGCTCTTCGTGAAGTAAGATCAGTAAATCCCTTTCTACAGGTTTCATTGAAAAATAAGTTTGACGTTCCCTATAATTTTTCACCAGGGTTTTCAATAAGGAGGATAGGTTAGGTCTTGCTTAAGGTAAGATGGCTCTGTACTTACTTGCTTGAATGGCGCATTACTGATCAATGCATGCGTTTCTTATTCATAGTTGGGCAACCGCAATCATTTTTCTTAAATACACTGCAACCCTGCAATACTAAACTCCCACACAAAAAAAAGATCAACAGCCATTTCATTTGTTTCATACTGATTATAACTAGCTTCTTTAAATTTAAATCCTTTCGTTATAAGAGTTTACCTTTTCTTAACAATACACCTTCTCTAATTTACGCTAAATTCGCAAAAAATTTTAAATTATTTGTCCACAAGCTACGCTTCAAAAAAAATACTGGTAGTACCGCTTGACTGGGGCCTGGGACATGCTACCCGCGACATTCCGCTCATCTACGAAATATTAAACGCTGGCTGCGAGGTTGTTATTGCGGCAGAGGGTAAACATGCCGCTCTTTTACAGCAGGAATTTCCGCAGCTCACCATCCTGCCCCTGCCAGGCTACCGCATCCAGTACGCGCAAAAAGGCTGGTTCTTTGGCTGGAAAATAATGCAGCAGATCCCCAAGATCCTGAAAAGCATCCGCTATGAGCAGCAGTGGCTGCAGGAAGTAGTAAAAACCCATGGTATTCAGGGAGTTATTTCAGATAACCGCTTTGGCCTGTACCACCCGGATATTCCCTGTGTGTTTATTTCCCACCAGCTGCTGATCAAAACCCCCTTTGGCGGAGTTACAGAACGCATTTTACAAAAGCTTAATTATAAATACATTCGCCGCTACAGCGCCTGCTGGATCCCGGACTTTGCGGGGGACAATAATCTTTCCGGCATTTTGGGCCATCCCAAAGAGCTGCCGCCCCATACCAGCTATATTGGCTGCCTGAGCCGCTTTCAGCCCCGGGAGGGAGTAAAGCAGCTATACGATCTGCTGGTGCTCATTTCCGGCCCCGAGCCACAACGCTCCAACCTGGAAAAGCTGATCCTGGAACAAATAAAACAGCTGCCCATCCGCGCCCTTATTGTAAGCGGCAAGCCGGGCACGCCCCAACAGGAGCAGATCACGCCTAATGTGCGGCAGGTGAACCATATGAATGCACAGGAGCTGAACGAGGCCATGCTGGCCTCCGGCATGGTGCTGAGCCGCAGCGGCTATACCACGCTGATGGACCTGGCCAAGCTGAATAAAAAAGCGATTCTGGTACCCACACCCGGCCAGTCGGAACAGGTGTACCTAGGTGAATACCTGATGGAGAAAGGTTATTTCTACAGCCTGCCGCAGGATAAATTTAACCTGGGCAAAGCCCTGGAAGCCGCCGCCAGCTTCCCTTTCCGCTCCTTCCAGCATGAGCAGGATATGGAGCAGTATAAACAAGCCGTGCGTAAATTCTTGATGTGCTGATGTGCACTAAATGCGATGTGCAAGTGTGCAGATATGCAAATGTGCAAATGAAATGCAGCGATTGATTGCATGTCATTTGCACATTTTTTATGCAAAAACCAGCACATCAGCATATTAGCACATTAGCACATTCCCTCATCCCACTAGCATATTAGCACATCAGCACATTCCCCCCATCTGCACATTTGCACATCCGCACATCTACACATTCTTCGCCTCCGCCCCCACGTAGATCTTCCCGTCAACGATGGCTACCGGCCGTTTCAGGAAAGTATATTCCTGCAATATCAGGTCCCGGTAGTCTTTTTCCGTCAACGTTTTTTCATGTAAGCCCATGGGCCGGTACTTTTGACTGCGGCGGCTGAACAGCGCTTCATAGCTGCCCGCC
>NZ_DATCRF010000675.1:0-3619 GCF_036569125.1 Chitinophaga sp.
GGCGTAGGCGGTTCATAAAGATCATTTAAAAGGCCTTATGAACGAGATAAATGCAAAAGTGGAATACAGTCCCTTATCCGCTGCATTCCACTTTTACATTTAAAATTTTACATTTATGATTTTACATTCCTCACTGCGACCACCCCGTAGGCTCCCGGTCCCAGCGATGACTTTTCAGCTGGTTCAATAATTTATCCGGCAGGCCGTTCCCGTCACTGGCGCCCATGTTGGATTCCACGTTCTTTATTTTCCGCATACCGGGAATAGTGGTAGCTACATCCGGGTTGCTGACAATAAAACGCAGCGCCATTTCCGCCATGGTCATACCGGCAGGGATCAGGGGCTTAAGCGCATCAGCATGTTCTACGCTGCTGTTCAGGTTCTCCGGCACAAAGTAGCTGGAGCGCCAGTCGCCAATAGGGAAGGTGGTTTGTTTGGTAAAGGTGCCGGTGAGTGTGCCTTCATCAAAGGGCACCCGCGCAATCACCGCAATATTTTTTTCGCGGCACAGCGGGAATAGTTTGTCTTCCGGCGCCTGGTCAAAAATATTGTAGATCACCTGCACGGCGTCTATCAGGCCGGTTCTTAATGTTTTCAGGCAGTTCTCCGGTTCCCAGCGGTTCACGCTTATGCCCCAGGCCTGCACCTTACCCTGGTCGCTTAGTTTTGTAATGGCTTCTTTCCATTCATCCAGCTGCGCCCAGTTATCTTCCCACACATGAAATTGTTGCAGGTCAATGGACTCTACGCCCAGGTTCTTTAAACTTTTGTTGGTATAGTCTATAATATGATCGGCAGGAAATACTTCCTCCAGCTTAAAATGCGGTTTGGAAGGCCACTTCAGGTTCTTAGGCGGAATTTTAGTGGCTACATACAATCTTTTACCGGGGTGGCGGCGCAAGGTCCTGTTTAAGATGTTCTCGCTCAAACCCTCTCCATAACCCCAGGCAGTATCAAAAAAATTGCATCCCAGCTCAATGGATCTGTCCAGCGCTTTATTCACTTCCTTTTCTTCTGAACCCGTCCAGCCGGCCATTCCCCACATGCCATAGCCTATTTCGCTCACATTCCAGCCCGTCCTTCCAAATGTTCTGTACTGCATATAATTAAAGTTTTCGCTAAAATATACTTTTTGTGATTTTTATTCAATTAATCGTGATGGGGCAGCAGCCAGGCACTACCATTCGTCCCAATCCCCTTGCCGGCATTTCAGAAATTCCTGTATATTCAGCCCCAATATTATCTTGTTATCAAATGAACAAAATCTTGATCGCTGCGGCCTGTATGGCGGTTACTACCGCTGTGGAGGCACAAACCAACCCATCATTAACCGCACAGGATTACGCACGTGCAGAAAGCATGCTCTCTTACAATACCGAAGCGCTGATCGACCGGAGCACTATTGTACCTAACTGGATGCCAGGTGGTAAGTTCTGGTACCGCGTATTAACCGCACAGGGGAGTGAATTTATATTGGTTGATCCGGCAAAAGGCGTCCGCGCACCGGCTTTCAACCACGAAAAATTAGCCGCCGCCATTGCAAAAGCCACCGGCAAGCCTTGCGCAGCCTACATGTTGCCTTTTATGTCCTTTAACTTTTCGGCAGATGGGAAGGCCATTGTTTTCTCGTCCCGCGGCAAACACTGGAAATGCGACCTGCAGCAATACAATTGCGAAGCCGATAATAATACACCTGTTATCGCTAACAATAATGCCCTGCCTTACAACCGCAGGAATCCCGCTCCCGGCAACGAAGTAGTATCCCCGGATGGGAAGAAGGCAGCCTTTATTAAGGAGCATAATTTATGGGTACGCGACCTGGCCTCCAACCAGCAAACACAGCTCACTACAGATGGGGTGCAGGATTTAGGTTATGCTACCGATAACGCCGGCTGGAGCAGCAGCGATAAACCGGTGCTGCGCTGGTCGCACGATTCAAAGAAAATTGCCACTTTCCGGCAGGATGAGCGCAATGTGAACAGCATGTACCTGGTTACCACCAATGTGGGCGCACCCACACTGCAGGCCTGGAAGTACCCGCTGCCAGGGGATTCCACCATCATCACCATTCAGCGTGTGATCATTGACGTGGAAAATCCGAAGGTCATTAACATACAGGTAGCGCCGGATGCCCATCGCGGTACTTTAAGCGACGATATTTCAAGCAGCGGTACTTTTGATGATGTGGACTGGAGCGATGATAACACGCAGCTGGCATTTGTTTCCACCTCCCGCGACCATAAGGAAGAAAAGCTGCGCATTGCCGATGCCGCCACCGGCGCAGTACGCGAGGTGCTGGAAGAAAAAGTAGCCACACAATATGAATCCGGCCAGGGCGCTATTAACTGGCGTTACCTGAAAAAGTCCAATGAGATCATCTGGTATTCCGAACGCGATAACTGGGGCCATTTATATTTATATGATGCGGCTACCGGTAAGCTCAAGAACCAGGTGACCAAAGGAGATTGGGTGGTAACTAAATTGATTAAAGTAGATGAAAAGAACCGGGAGCTGTATTTTATTGCAGATGGCCGCGAGCCGGGCAATCCCTACTTCAGCCATTTTTATAAAATAGGTTTCGACGGGCAGCATTTAACATTGCTTACCCCGGAAGAAGGCAACCACCAGGTAACCCTTTCGCCGGATAACAACTATTTTATTGACAGCTATTCACAGCCCAACATACCACCGGTAACCGTGCTGCGTAAAATGGATGGCAAGCTGATAACCAACCTGGAAAAAGCAGACCTGAGCCGGCTCACCGCTACCGGCTGGCATGCAGCCAAACCCTTTTCTGTGAAGGCGCACGACGGCAAAACAGATATTTACGGTTTGCTGTACACCCCCTCCAACCTGGACCCGCAAAAGAAATATCCCATCATTGATTATATCTATCCCGGGCCGCAGGGCGGCAGCGTTGGCGGCAACTGGTCGTTCGTAGCCTCCCGCATTGATCACCAGGCGCTGGCCGAGCTGGGTTTTGTGGTAATGGTGCTGGAAGGCACCAGCAACCCGCTGCGTTCCAAAAGCTTCCATGATATGAGCTATGGCAACATGGCGGAGAATACCCTGCCCGACCAGGTAGGCGGCATCCGCCAGCTGGCAGCGCAATACAGCTATATTGATACATCCCGTATAGGCATCTGGGGGCATTCCGGCGGTGGTTTTGCAACTGCCTGCGCCATGTTCCGCTACCCCGATTTCTTTAAGGTAGGCATCTCCGAATCCGGCAATCACGACAACCGTAACTATGAGGATGACTGGGGCGAGCGTTATAACGGCCTTGCCGCCAACTCCGATTACAATGCCCAGGCTAACCAGAACTACGCCGCCAACCTGAAAGGCAAGCTGTTACTGGCGCATGGCATGATGGATAACAATGTGCCGCCCTACAATACTTTACTGGTGGTGGAAGCGCTGGAAAAAGCCAATAAGGATTATGACCTGATCATTTTCCCCAACAGTAAGCACGGGTATGGCGCCTATACCTATTATATGATGCGCCGCCGCTGGGATTATTTTGTGCGTAACCTGCTGCATGCAGAGCCGCCAAAGGAATACGACCTGAAAATGAAGATGGACCCGCGGAATAGCTTTGGTACGAGGGATTAGAAAGGGG
>NZ_DATCRF010000676.1:0-6933 GCF_036569125.1 Chitinophaga sp.
GGGTAAGGGTGGCCTTTTCTGCACCGGTTGCAGTGGGTGTGGTTACAGGCTGTTTTGCAGCTACGGCAGCGGGTTGCTGCGGACGCTGGAACACATACAGGGATAATACCAGCAAACCTGCTACCACTGCGGCAGCTGCCATGATCCAGTAAGGACGTTTTTTGTGGTGAACGATCTTTTCATGAATATTATCCAGCATTGCTGCTGTAAGCTCCGGATCCACTACTTTATGCTGCAGGTGAAATTGTTCCTGCATCAGCTCTTCCAATTCCGTTGCGTTTGTTGTTTCCAGATACGCCAGCAGCCATTGTTTCTCTTCAGGCGTCCAGTGGCGCCTGTTCAGTAATTGCTGTAATTTTTGTTTCTGATCGTCCATCTGGTGTGCTAATGTTTCTGAATAAATACTCCCGGGAATAGCGATCGGGGGGAGCAGCCGGAAAAAATATTTTTAGGACAGGCAGCAGGCCGCCCAGGTAAACATCAATTGTATATACAGTAAGTGATACTCCGGGTGTTTACGCACATATTCCTTAATGCAGGCCAGGGATGCGGACAGGTACTCTTTTACCGTATGCTTGGAAAGCTGCAGCTCCCGGGCTGTTTCATCGTAGCTTTTACCGTGGATCTTACACAGCTCAAATACTTTGCGCTTTTGCGGGGAAAGCTGGCCAATGGCCTCTTTCAGCAGCTGCATCTGCGCTTCATAGTAACCGTTCTCAGACTCTGCCGGCTGTTCGTTGGCCCTGGCGTATACCGCGGCTGTACGCAACGATCTTTTAAGCCAGGTAAGCGACTTATTATAGCTCACTACGAACAGCCAGCCGCAAACATCCTTTTCAGGACTGATCATACGGCGCTTTTCCCACAGGCAGATGAAAACCTCCTGCAGAATGTCTTTTGTGGCATTTTCGTCCCTCGTGAGCTTAAAAATGTTGGCATAAACCAATCCATGATAGGCATGATATAAACTATCAAAGGCATTTATGTCTCCCGAACGAAGACGCAGGATAAACTCTCTTTCATGACAGTTATTCGACACAACGTGGCAATTTACCGTAGTAATATATAAAAAGAATCAGTGACTTAGCTACAATTAATACTACCGGGAGGGGTGGATCGGGGGGATTGGAGGAAAAATATTTTTTTTATCTTAGCTATATGATAAAAATCCACAATAAAATAGCTGCTTTATTACTTGCAATGTCTTTTGCCATCACAGCCCATGCGCAAAATACCATCAATAATTATAAATACGTGCTGGTACCCGAACGGTTCGATTTTCTTAAAACAGATGATCAGTATGGGTTGAATATGCGGACAAAATTACTACTTCAACAGGTAGGGTTTACTGCTTTCATGACGAATGAAGCGTTGCCTGCGGAAGTTGCCGGTAATAATAAATGCAATGCACTGAAAGCGGAAGTTGTGGAGAAGAAAAAATTCCTGTCCACCGGTTTAACCCTGCTGTTAAAAGATTGTCAGGGTACGATCGTTTACAAAGGCGAAGAAGGAAAAAGCAGGGAGAAAGAGTGGCAGGCAGCCTATTCAGAAGCGCTGACAAATGCCTTCACTTCACTGAATGCTGCACAATATAAGTACGAAGGCACTACGGCGCCACAGGCATCACAACCAATGGCAAGTGCTCCGCCTGCGCCTGTAGCTCCTGCCCAACCTGCTACGGTTAATGAAAGCCAGGATGTTTTATATGCTCAGGCCAATGGCAACGGCTATCAGCTGATAGATACCACTCCAAAAAAAGTAATGACCTTGCTGAAAACATCTCAGCAGGATCAATTTATTGCCAATGATGGTGTATCGCAAGGTATTGTATTCAGGAAAAATGGCGAATGGTTCTTCGAATACTATAAAGATGATAAGCTTGTTTCCCGGAAATTGAATATTAAGTTCTGACAGGCTATTCACCGGATTACATGCTTTTTACCACAGCGCCTGTATCACTGCTCCGGATTGCCTTCGACCGGATAGTATTGAAAAATTCAGGAGTAAAACCAAGATAGCTGGCGATATGTTTTTGCGGTACCCGTTTATCCAGTTCCGGGTATTTCGTGCGGAAGTAGTTGTATCGCTCGCAGCCGTTCATAGAAAGCAGCTGTATTGTTTTCAGATGATGCATAGCGAGTGCATTCTGATAAGAGATCCTGAAAAAGCGTTCCAGCTTTGGCACTTTTTTCAGAAAGTCCTCCAACGCCATATTCGGTATGTGCACCAGCTCGCAATCCTCCAGCGCTATGATACTGCACAAAGCAGGCGCATTGAAGGTTCTGCTGTATATGTCGGAAACCCAATACCCTTCCACAGCAAAATATGTATTATGCTCCATCCCTTTGTGATCAGTATAGTATGTTCTTAAACAACCTTTGTTCACGTAATATTCGTGGCGTGCATCTTCCCCGCTGCGAACCAAAAATTCCTTACGCTTCAGCTGCTTTATGCTCATGATGGCGGTAAGCTCGGTTTCCTCTTCTTCTGTAAGTGTAACGTGACGGCGGATGTTTGTAAGAATATGCTCGAATTCCATAAAGATACCTGGCTTTGAAAAGCCAAATATCCCAACTTGGGCATCAAAAAAAATTAAGGTAGATTAATTTTTTAAAGTGAAGCGGTTCCCGTTCCAGGAACCGCTTCATTATTATACAACCGGCAGGCCGCTGATGAACAGCAAATGACAGTTAGCTTTGGCAGCTAAAGTAATCTGCGTGTTTTCAGCAGAAGCGCCGAAAGCGATCGTATCATTTGATTGCATTTCGAGACTTCCGGCAGGCGTTTCCATATGCAGTTCGCCAGACAATACGTAAACAGTGCCATTCCAACCGGCGGGCAGTATATGCTGAAAAGCTTTACCACTACTGATCATCAGGTCAAGAAAGGTAATATGCTCCGGCGTTTTGACAGGGTTCACCAGATCGCCGGTTGCACCTGTCACTACTTTTACGCGTACGCCATCTGCCTCCTTTACGGGCATTTTTTCAACAGGGATCAGCACACTCTTTGGCGGTTGGTTCCTGCTTTCAACGGGAATATCCAGGAAGAGCTGCAGCCCGTGGATCCGTGTATTGTTCTCTTCCGGGAACTCGTGATGCGTAACGCCGCTGCCAGCCCAGGTCCATAGCAGGCTGCCGGTGGTGATGGTGAGATCTGACCCCATGGAGTCTTTATTATGATATGCCGCCGAATCTTCAAAAAGATAACTCAATGCAGACATGTGCCGGTGTTGATGCGGGCCAAAAACATCGCTGCTTAAACGGAAATCATCGAATCCCATGAGTGGCGAAAATAAGCCGGCATAGTCGTGCCTGTTGGCCCTGAATGCGGAAAAAGACGGGTTGCCGGTTTGAACTAGCTGTACTATTCCTGATAACTTCAGATCAGACGACATATAGTGTTAGATTTTTTTGTTGAATAATAAAGCATCCAGGCTGGCCTTTCCGCCACCTGCGATCAATAAAGACAACAGCATGCTTAACATCAGAATATGATATTCATACCCTTCCCCTGTAATGTTACCATACCAGTTCATGAAGAAGCCTGCATGAATGTGCACCATCAATATCATTCCCAACACAAGTACGGTAAGCGACAATGCAAACAAACGGGTAAACAGGCCAAGCAAAATAAAAATGCTGCCAAAAAATTCCAGGAAAATGATCAGGAAACCGATCACCGATGGTATTCCGATCGAAGAGAAATAGCCCATAGATGCGGTGTAACCATATCCTCCAAACCATCCGGCGAGCAGTTGTGCCCCATGCGGGAACATTACGATGGCAAAAGCAATTCTCAGAATAAGCAGCGGGATGGCCGCGGGATTAGTTTGTCCGGTTTTAATAAGTAACGAATTCATAAGGTGTAGAATATTTTATGCAAAGCTATCCCGATGCCGCCTAACGGCTCTTAAGAAAACTTAAGAAATCCGGGATCTTATTTTCTTGCACGCGTCACCTTTGCATGTACCGTATTGAAAAATTCAGGTGTTAAGCCCAAATAAGTGGCGATATGTTTTTGGGGGATACGGCCTGCCAGGCCGGGATATTTTTCTATAAAATTGATGTATCGCTCTTCCGCGCTCAAATGCAGCATATCAAGATTTTTCAGATGCTGATTCACGAGCGAAAATTGATAAGAGAGGCGGAAGAATCTTTCCAGTGCAGGTACCTTTATCATAAACTCCTCCAGCGCCTGGTGTTTGATCTCTACCAGCTCCGAATCTTCCAAAGCCACGATATTACTATATGTTGGCGCCATTTGCGTGCGGCTGTACAGATCGGATATCCACCAGTCTTCTATAGCGAAATAGAGATTATGCTCAAATCCTTTTTTATCTACAAAATAGGTGCGCAGGCAGCCTTTATTTACAAAATACTCAGCAGTACAGATATCCCCTTCGCGTAAAATAAATTCTTTCCGCTTTACTTTTTTGATGGCAAGCAATGCACAAAACGCTTCTTCCTCCTGCAGTGTGAGTGAAGCAAACCTGCTTATGTTCTTTAAAATGCTTTCAAATGCCATGATCGGACAATTAATAATAAGTAGTGATACGGCGAAAAGTTACCATCTCAATTTCCGTAAAAAACTAAGAAATATTAAGTTTTTTAACCGGCCTATCATGGAGTTTTGTGTACAAGATTTAAAACTATGATAAACTTTAATGAAGGACGGATCGGCTTCGAAGCCATAGGCAACACATACCCGCCTGCTGAAAATGTTACCCGTGAGAACGTAACGATTGCAGGTATTCCCTGCGCCTGGTTCATACCAACAGACGTGAATACAGCAGATATAGCGGTCTTTATTCATGGCGGCGCTTTCATCTTCGGCTCTATCAATTCTCATGCACCGATGGTAAGCTACATTGCGCAGGCGCTGAACCGGAAAGTGCTGGTAATAGATTACCGCCTTGCTCCCGAGCATCCATTTCCGGCAGGCATCGACGATTGCGTGGCCGTTATTCAACAACTGGATCAGCCCTTCGGTATCATCGGTGATAGCGCTGGCGGCAATCTCACCATGGCCACACAGCTCAAATTAAAAGCGGTCAACGGACCGGCTCCACTTTACAGCATCGTGATCTCCCCATGGGTGGATCTTACCTGCAGCAATGAAAGCTATATCCGTAATAAAATAGCAGACACGCTCCTCTCGAGGGAATACCTGATGGAAGCCGCAAATGCCTATGCTGCCGGCCAGGAACTGTCTGCCCCCTTATTATCACCTGTAAATGCAGTATTCAATGATCTCGCGCCAGTGCTCATTATGTGTGGTACAAACGAGATCCTGGAAGATGATTCCGTTCATTTACACAAGCAATTGATACAATCCGGCGTAAACGCAACACTTGAGCTGTTCGAAGGCGAGCTGCATGTATGGCCTTTCATGAATATCCATACCAAAGCATCCCGCAAAGCCCTCAGCAACATGGCACACTTTGTAACGGAACAAACCAATAAATAATCAGGATCTGCTAAATCTCTCTTTTATGATATACTCGATTATTTCCTCCATGGCCGGATGGGAAGGCATAGCGAAGAAAATGCTTAGGATCGCTGTTGCGGTTGTATTTATATGGATCGGCGGGCTGAAGTTCTTTCCATATGAGGCAGACGGAATAGTGCCCTTTGTGGCCAACAGCCCTTTTATGTCTTTCTTTTACAACCATCCAACTGAATACAAAAAGCACATCAATAAAGAAGGCGAGTTCAATGCGGAAAATCATCAATGGCACGAAGAGAATAACACATACGGTTTTTCCAAAGGCCTGGGCGCCTTCCTGGTGATACTCGGTATTTCCGTGCTGTTATACAAGATCACCCCGGGATGGAGTCTTATTGCTACTGTGCTGATCTTCATCATGACACTGGGCACGCTTTCATTTCTTGTAACTACCCCTGAAAGCTGGGTGCCGCCATTGGGTGATCACGACTATGGGTTTCCTTTTTTGTCCGGCCGGGGAAGGCTGGTGATCAAAGACATTGTAATTCTCGGCGCCGCGCTTGTTCTCATGAGCGATACAGCCAGGCTTTATCTGCAAAAACGATCTGAAAAATAAATGATCCTGAGCATGAGCGTTAACGTTCCAACGGGAGAAATTAAAAGCCGCTACAATCATTGACTGTAGCGGCTTTGAGATACTTTAGCGCTCATTAGTGATTTTTGAGCTTTTTAAGCTGGTTGCCCGACCTGGATTCGAACCAAGACAAACAGAGTCAGAGTCTGTCGTACTACCGTTATACTATCGGGCATTACGCGAATTGGGAGGGCAAATGTATAAATTTTTTAAAAAATAGCCAATAAATATAATTTTTTTAATTGAACAACCCTTTTTTCCCCCTGGGAAACCGCACCTAAACCCGCCCTCAGAAACAACGCAAGCGCCCTAAAAAACCGCCTTCAGCCTGTCCGTAGCCTTTAACCCGCCCAGCACCTGGATATTGATCTCGTCCGACAAACCCAGCTGTACATATCTTTTTTCAAAGGTCTGGGGCTGCACTTCCACCTCCACATAAGGCTTTTCCTTTTCAAACCGTACCACGCTTTCCCGTACTGCCAGCACATTATTCAGTTTTTCCAGTACAATGTCGGCTGTGGCGCTGTAGCCGGCCCGCAGGAACTGCGTGCTGTCCAGCTTAATGGCAGCCCGCACCTCAAAAGTGGTGGCGCCTTCTTCCTTTACCCCGTTGGGCGAAATAAATTCCAGCTGGGCATGGTAGGTCCTTTCTTCAGTGGCCCGTACGGTAATGGCCAGGTCCATACCGGGTTTCAGGCGGTTCACGTCGGCTTCTTCCACTTTGCCGGTAAAGATCATATCGTTCATATCGGCAATGGTGGCAACGGTAGTGCCTTCATTGAAGGTATTGCGTTCTATTACAAAATTGCCTTCCTTGGCAGGTACATCCAGCAGTATGCCATTCACGGTAT
>NZ_DATCRF010000677.1:0-11903 GCF_036569125.1 Chitinophaga sp.
CTCCTTACCTGCGCATGAAAGGCGGTAATGGCAACAACAGCAATTTTACCAAGCTGTTAGCCTCTTTCATGGACAGCACCCGGCAGGTAGCCCGCCTGAGCGTAAGCATGGCGGATGTAGGCTCCCGCAGGCTGCCTATACTGCTGGATTCCCTGAAACCGAAAGTGAACCAGATCTTTGACACTGCACAGTACAAAGTATCCTTTACCGGTACCAGCGTAATATTCCTGGAAGGCAGCCGCTTTATCATTAACGGCTTAATGGAAAGCGTGGTGCTGGCTTTTATACTTATTATCGGGTGTATGCTGTACCTGTTCCGCAGCTGGCGTATGCTGCTCATCTCCCTGATCCCGAATATTATTCCGCTGGCCGTAACGGCCGGTGTAATGGGCTGGGCGGGCATTGCGCTAAAACCATCTACCGTACTGGTATTTAGTATAGCGCTGGGTATAGCCATTGATGTTACCATCCGTTTCCTGGTGAACTTTAAGCAGGAGCTGCCGCACCATGGTACAGATATATCGGCCACGGTAAGGCAAACCATTAATGAAACAGGGTTGAGCATTATTTACACATCACTTATCCTGTTTGCAGGGTTTATGATCTTTAGCTTCAGTGAGTTTGGCGGCACCAAATCCCTGGGCTGGCTTACTTCCCTGACGTTGATAATGGCTATGATCACCAATCTTACCATTTTACCCGCCCTGTTATTGTGGATGGAAAAAGCGCTGATAAAACAGGCACAGCGGAAAGGAACCGCTGATCCGCTGGAAGAAGAAAAAGACGTTGAAATTTCCAAGCTGGGATTAAATGATGCAAAAAAATAATTAGCAGGTAGCTAAACAAGGACGGCTTGCTAAATCAAACACGTCCCGGGCTTGAGGGTCCGGGACGTGTGCATTTTAGCACTTGTTGCAACGAATAATGCCTTTTCAGGATAAGCTATTTGCCTAAAATAATCTAGTATGCCACATTCATCCCACCCATTTAACCACTTGTATAAAAGGAGGCAACATACTTATTAAAAAGTAGGAGGTTTAGAGTGCCATTCTAACCTTCTTGTTCAATGAAAAACAGGTACTTAAAGGGCGCTCACTTGTCCGAGCGAAAATTTAAGGAGATCCTAAAGCTTTTCTCTGAAGATCTCACCGCTACCCAAATTGCCAACATCAGTGGGGTAAGCCGGGTAACTGTAAACAGTTACCTAAAGAAAATCCGTCAGCAAATAGCCAGGTATTGCGAGCAGCAACAGCCCGCAGAGCACGTGGTGAAACCGGTCATCAGTCCGCCGGAGCGTCGGGACCATTATGATTACCGTAATGGAAGCGATACTGCCGTAGCTGCCAAACCGGAAGTAAGCCGTGCTATCAAGCCTATTGTGTTCGGTATTTACCGTCATGCAGACCGTTTGCATACGGAGATCTTACCGGATGTAAGCCGTGCTATGATCCATGCTATTGTAAGGGGCCGTTCTGTGCTGGAAACCTTCGGGACCGCAGAACGGTTGCGCCATTTCAACAACGTGGTGGATCTGGGCCATTACAGGCTATACCGGCTGGAGCATACAACCATTGGGGACAGCAGCAACGGAATTGCTGCAGAGGATATTGATGCTTTCTGGGGACTAACCAAGCATCGCTTAGCTAAATTCAAAGGTTTGAACCGTAATACGGTGTACCTGCATTTGAAAGAATGCGAGTTCCGGTATAATCACCGGAACGAGGAGCTGTATGAGGTTTTATTGAACCTGTTGAAAACGCATACGCTGAATCTATCCTGATAAGGTAAGCTTTTTAAAACGGAGTGTTATGGAAGAGCCGTTGGCCAGTCGTTTGTGCCTGCACTGGAATCGTGTGCCCGCGCATTAGCAATTGACCCGGAGGACCCGTACACCCTGTTAAAACATATGAAGATTTTTTAAATCTGGATTATCTAGATTTAGATTTTGGTTGATGAGCGCAGGCGGTATTCCTATCGCTTGCTTATTTTTCTTAGCTTGATAAGAATACAACCATATATTTATCTTGTGAGGTTTTTAACACATTGACCTTTATATCAATTGATTAGCAGATAGGATTTGGAATAATACGTTTATTTTTTAGCATTTGCCCGTTATAACATCTAAACCATTTTTTCAATCAACTTACCTTTGAGCTGTTAAAGAAATATTAAAACGGAAACAAGGAAACTTTGCTTATTGGAACGGGTAGTAAACCGTCGTTTTGCCATGCAAAACTGATACTGTTATTATTGTATATACCCTCGTCAAAGCAACCAAAAGATAATTGTTGAAGGAAGCCATTTTACACTAACGGGCGCCGTAAGGGCCCGGGGGACTAACATTTTTTTACTTGACAAAATCACCAACAAACTAAACAATGCTTATGAGGAAAAGTCTATTTCTTCTGCTGGCAGTGTTGTTCTTTGCCGGGCAGGCTTTCGCACAAAGCCGTACCGTAACAGGCAAAGTCACCTCAGCAGATGATGGTCAGCCGGTAATTGGCGCCGCCGTAATTGTAAAGGGCACCAGCACTGGTGTTGTAACTAACCCCGATGGTAACTACACCATCCAGGCGCCGGAAGGCGCTACACTCGTATTCCGGTCTGTAGGTATGAAAGACCAGGAGGTAGCGCTGAAAACATCCAACACAGTGAACGTAGTGTTGCAGGCGGATGTAACCCACCTTACAGAAACCGTGGTTACCGCCAACGCAATCCGCCGGGATAAGCGTTCATTAGGTTACGCTGCACCCACGGTAAATGCAGAGGAAATTTCACAGGCCCACAGCCCCAGCGCATTAAACTCCTTATCCGGTAAGGTAGCCGGTGTGAACATTACCAGCACCGCTTCCGCACCCGGCAGCTCTTCCAGGATCGTGCTCAGGGGTGGTTCTTCCATTTCCGGTAACAACCAGGCGCTGATCGTTATTGATGGGGTACCCATTGATAACTCCAGCATCACCGGTAATAACGATACACGCACCGGCGGTACGGATGCGCGCAGCTCTGTGGACTTTGGTAACCGTGGTAACGACATCAATCCGGACGATATTGCTTCTATCTCCGTGCTGAAAGGCCCGGCAGCAGCAGCATTGTACGGTTCACGCGCTTCCAACGGCGCTTTGATCATTACCACTAAAACCGGTAAAAAAGGACAAAAGAAGAATGAAGTTACCTTCAACTCCAATGTTACTTTTTCCAACATATTAAAGCTGCCTGATTTCCAGAACGACTACGGGCAGGGTGGTAATGGTAAAGGAGATTTCCGTGAGAATTTCAGCTGGGGTCCTAAATTCGATGGCACCAACAAGGAATGGGGCCAGATGATAGGCGGCAAGCGTTTAAGCAAACCCTATGTTGCACAAACGGATAACGTAAAGAATTTCTTTAAGCTGGGTAAAGCCGCTGACAATAATATCGCGCTTTCCGGCGGTGGCGACAAAACCACCTATTACTTATCACTGAACAGCCTTAACTCCGACGGAGTAATGCCGGGTGATAATGATACTTATAACCGTTACGGTGTACGTTTTAATGGAAGCGCAGAGCTGAGCAACAAGTTCTACACCAGCATTTCCATTAACTACAACAAGATCAAAAGTAATATGATACAGGGCGGCCAGGGCGCAGGCTCCGTATTTAACAACGTGCTGCAAACACCCCGTGATATTCCTTTGGATAAAATGGGTGACCTGAGCAATCCTTACTACAGCTTTGGCGGTTTGTTCAATCAACGCCAGCAGGAAACCTATGGTTATTATGGCGCCTATACGGTAAGCCCTTATTTTCTGTTGCAGCAGTACCGCAATGAAAATGATGTGGACCGTGTTACCGGTAACATAACACTGGGTTACAAACCCCTGCCCTGGCTGGATGTAGTGGAAAGAATAGGTGCAGACGTATACGCTGACCGCAGAAGGTTAAAATATCCCAAGTACAGCTTTGTACCGGCCGATGAATCCGGTTTTTATACAGAGCGGGATAACACACAGTCTGATGTAGGTAAGTATGAAGAAGATAACTACAACCTGAGCGAGATTGTACATGACCTGATGATCACCGCCAAAAAAGAGTTCAGCAAAGACTTTACGGCCTCTTTAATGGTAGGTAACAACATCCGCCAGCGTACATTAACTACCTCTGAGGTAAGCACTAACCGCTCTGCCGGTATGGTGGTACCGGGATGGTACAACCTGGATAATAGTAACGGCCCCGTATATACGTATAATGAGTATAGCAGCCGCCGTTTGGTGGGCCTGTACTCCCAGTTAAACCTGGCTTATAAGAATATGCTGTTCCTGGATGCAACGGCGCGTAACGACTGGTCATCCACCTTACCCAAAGCCAACAGATCCTTCTTTTACCCGAGCGTAAGCGGTTCATGGATATTCACCGAGCTGCTGAACGGTACTTCTATCGACAGGATATTAAACTACGGTAAGCTGCGTGCCAGCTGGGCACAGGTAGGTAATGATGCTAATCCTTATTTGCTGAACACTTATTTTGTGAAAACAGATATTGCCGGCGGTTTTGGTAATACCACTTTCCCTTTCAACGGCATTCCCGGCTTAACCCAGGATATCCGTATCGGCAACCCGAACCTGAAACCGGAGATCACCACTGCATCTGAAATAGGCACCGAGCTGAACTTCCTGGATAACCGCATCTCTGTAGACTTTTCTTACTATCAGAACAAATCCAAGAACCAGATCTTAAGCATTCCTATTTCCGAAGTTACCGGCTTCAGAAGCAAGGTAATTAACGCCGGTGTGGTAGAGAACAAGGGTATAGAATTAAGCCTGCGTGGTACACCTATCCGTACATCCAGCGGTTTAACCGTAGAGCTGTATGGTACGTATACCCGTAACCGTAATAAGGTGGTTGATCTGAACCTGGAAGGTGTTTCCCAGGTATCACTGGGCGGTTTTGGCGGCATGTCGGTAGTAGCCGCAGAAGGGTTGCCGTATGGCACCTTTTATACACAGGACCTGCAGCGCGACGACCAGGGCCGTGTGATCGTAAGCAGAACAAACGGTCAGCCGCTGTTAACGCCGGGCAGCGTGTACCTGGGCTCTTATAATCCAAAGTACCAGGCATCCTGGGGCACCAATATTAACTACAAAGGATTTTCACTGAATGTGCTGTTTGATACCAAGCAGGGTGGTTACTTCTTTTCCAGGACCAAAGACATTACCACGTTTGTAGGTACTGCTGCGGAAACTGCAGAAGGCGGCCGTGACCCGCGCGTATGGGAAAACAGTGTGTATGATGATGGAACCGGCAAGCTGGTGCCCAACACCTCTGTGAAATTCAACCCGCAAACCTATTACACCAGCATTCTGCCTGCAGGCCAGGATGTAATAAGCGCCTCTTATGTAAAACTGCGCCAGGCCAGCCTGAGCTACCGTATTAACAAGGGTACGCTGAACAAAACACCGTTCGGTGATATTACTGTTGGCATATTCGGTAACAACCTGCTCGTATGGACGCCGAAGGAAAACCGCTATGCAGATCCTGAGGTGAACTCTGCCGGATCCGGCAACCTGCAAGGGTTTGACTATACAGCCCAGCCTTCTCTGAGGAACTTTGGCTTTAATGTGCGTGCTAGTTTTTAACGTTGCTTAAATGATGATAATTATGAAAAAATTCAGTATAAAAATAGTAGCACTGGTGTTGGCACTGGGAGCTGTTAGTGTTACAGGATGTAAAAAGTTCCTGGACATAAATGATAATCCGAACGCGCCTTCAGATGCAAGCGTTGCGCTGCTGCTGCCTTCAGCGCAGGCGGCCATCGGGCACGTGGTAGGCAACCAGTTCCAGGTATATGGCGGTATATGGTCACAGTACTGGACACAATCGCCCAGCGCTTCCCAGTACAAAACCATTGATCAGTATTCTATCAATGCCTCTTCTTTTGACCGGCCCTGGCGTATCCTGTACACCAATGCCCTGCAGGATCTGCAGGTGATCATTAACAAGGCTAAAACAGCGCCGCAGTACCAGCAGTCTGCCGCTATCTCCTACATTTTAAAAGGCTATACCTTTCAGCTGCTGACCGATGCATTTGGCGATGTACCGGTAAAAGAGGCTAATAATGTAGATATTACCAACCCGCATTACGATCCGCAGCAGGTAGTTTATGACAGTGTGTTCTATTTCATAAATACCGGCCTGGCTATGATCGATGTGAACACAGCAGCAGTGCCGGGTAGTGAAGACCTGATCTTTGCAGGTGATATGGCAAAATGGAAACAGTTTGCCTATACCTTAAAGCTGCGTGCAGCCCTGCGTTTATCACAGGTATTGCCGGCAGCAGCTGCAGATACAGTGAGGGCCTTACAGGCAGCCGGCGCTACCTTCCTTACGGCAGATGCAGCTATTCAATACAGCACTACCGGTGGTAACCAGAACCCGCTGTTTGCGGAAATACTGGGCCTGGGCAGAACCCAGAACCTGGTAGCCAGCAGTTCTGCAGTAGACCCGATGAATGCCAACCAGGATCCCCGTGTAGATGTATTTTATGAAAAGGTTGAGGACCTGGATAAGGTAGTAGGTATTACGCAGGGTGCATTTGATACAATTGTAGAAACAATTCCTTTCTCTATTCCTACCGCTGCGGTAGGTGCAAAGGGTTTGGATGACCAGTCGGCGCTGGCGCCCGTGAAGCTGATCTCCGGCGAGGAAAGCTATTTCCTGCAATCTGAGGCAGCAGCCCGTGGCTGGTTAGCAGGCGCTAATGCACAGCAGCTTTTCGTAAGTGGTATTAATGCCAGCTTTGCGGCTTATAACCTGGGCCCTGAAGCTGCGGCCTACATTGCCAATGCACCGGCAGCCAAGTGGCCTGCCGCTGGTTTGGATGCCCAGATAAAAGCCATTATTACGCAAAAGTATTTTGCTATGTGTGGTAACCAGGGCTTTGAAGCCTGGACAGAATGGCGCCGTACCGGTTACCCCACTTTCCTGGTGGTATCACTGGCAACAGCATTAGGTCCTGATCAAATGCCTGCCCGCTTACTGTACCCGAATACAGAGGTTACGCAAAATGCTAACTTCCCCGGTTTGAAAGTAGTAACTGAAAAGGTGTGGTGGGATAAATAACGCATTCACCCTTAAATAAAAAAAGGAAGCCAGCCGGCTTCCTTTTTTTATTTATAAGCTGATCAAGATAAGAAAACCGTCACTTTATGGATTATTTTTTTAATTCATTTTCTGCCCTGACCGGCCTCGTATATTTATCCAGGTCGTTAAAGCTATGTTAATGATTTACATAGTTGCTACAGCAAATAATGTCTTGTCTGATAATTTAAGAATATTTATAATATTATAAATTGAACAAACTTTTCGTCGGCAGACTTTGACTTTTTAAAGGCTGAATTACATTTTTTTACGTAAATTATTCTTGTTAATCGCTTTAATCAACCAAAATCTAACTCATCTATGAAAAAAGAGCTACTCGTATGGCTTCTCACAGTCATTAGCGCTCTCCACGTTTCTGCCCAATCACGAACAGTCACAGGAAAAGTTACGGATGTAAAGGATGGTTCCCCTTTACCCGGTGTGACCGTACAAGTTAAAGGAACAAACAAGGGGGTTTATACCAGTGGGGAAGGGACTTACAAAATTTCTGTAGACCAGGGTGCTACCCTGGTGTTTTCATTTATCGGTTATTTAAGTAAGGAAGTAGCAGTTGGTAACGACGCTACCATCAGCACTGCATTATCAGCTGATAACAAGCAGCTGGGTGAAATTGTGGTAACGGCCGTAGGCATCCGCCGTACCGAAAAATCGATCGGTTATTCTGCCACCACCGTAAAGCCGGACATACTGGTGCAGAAATCAGAGCCTGATATGTTAAAGGGCCTGCAGGGTAAGGTAGCCGGGGTGGATATCAGAACCTCCCAGGGTACGCCCGGCGCAGCCACCAGGATCAGCATCCGTGGTAATACTTCTTTTTACGGCAATAATGAGCCGCTGATAGTAGTAGATGGTATTCCATACAACAACGACCAGGTAACTACTTCCAGCCAAACATCCGGCGGGGGCGCCTATTCCAGCGGTTTATCTTCCCTGGATCCGAACGACATTGCCAGCATGACGGTGCTGAAAGGCGCTGCAGCAGCAGCATTGTACGGTTCCCGTGCATCTAACGGCGCGTTGGTGATCACTACCAAATCCGGTAGCGCCAGCCGTTCCAAGAAGGGCCTGGAGCTCACCTACTCTACCGGTCTTGCATTTGAAACCGTATCCAACCTGCCCGTGTACCAGAATAAATACGGCGCCGGTACACTGTTCAACTACGCCAATGCCAACGGCTCCTGGGGCCCTGCCTTTGGAACGCTGGATTCCATTGATGTTTGGACGGATTATAAAAATGCTTTCCCGGACCTGTTCCCTTCCGGTAAAGTAGCTTACCGCGCATATCCCAACAACGTAAAAGACCTGTTTAAAACAGGTACTGTATATGAAAACTCTGTGAGCGTAAATGCCGGTGATGAAAAAACCGCCATGAGCGCCACCGCTTCTTACCTGAAGCAGGATGGTTATGTACCTAACTCCAGTTTTGACCGCGGCAACTTAAGCATAGGCGGCAGCACCCGGCTGGATATGGGGCTTACTGTAAGCGGCAACTTTGCTTATTCCCGCAGCACCCAGATAGGCGGTATGTTTGGTGAGAACCAGGTAGATGGAGCAGCATCGTCCTTTGCACGTAACCTGTTCCTGGCCCGTAACTGGGACCTGAACCTGCCTTATGAAGATGCCAATGGCCTGCCGGTATCAACCAGTAAAGCGCAGTATGATAACCCGCGATGGTCATGGGCACACAATACCATTACCACTACTACAGACCGTTATGTGGCTGGTTTAAAACTGGGGTATGACATACTGCCCTGGTGGAATGTGAGCTACCAGATCGGTACCAATACCAATAACTTCTTCCGCCGGGAAATTACCGATATAGGCTCCCGTGCAGCAGAAGGCAAGGGCCGTATTATTGAACAAAGCTACCAGTTCCAGGAAATAGAATCCAACTTCTTATCAACGTTTACGCCTAAACTGAAAAATGAGGACTTTGATCTGAAAGTTATCCTGGGTCATAACGTGAACCAGCGTACCATGCGGAGCGAAACCTCTACCGGTAACGAGATTGTTGCCCCGGGCATTTACACTATGGCCAATACCAAAAGTGTGCTGCCTTCCACAGATTACTTCCGCCGCCGCTTATGGGGTGTTTTCGGAGATGTGGAATTCGGTTATAAACAATTTGCGTTCTTAACCTTAACCGGCCGTAATGACTGGTCATCTACCCTGCCCAGTAATAACAGGAGCTACTTTTATCCCAGTGTGGCCGGTTCATTTGTATTTACCCAGGCATTTGGTATTGAAAGCCATGTGCTGAACTTTGGTAAGATCCGGAGCAGCTGGGCAAAGGTAGGCCGCGATGCGGACCCTTACCTTTTAAAGAACCTGTTTAGCATTAACGCACCATTCCAGGGCCAGTCCGGTTTAATACAAAACCCATCCGCCGCCAATCCTAACCTGAAACCGGAGTTTACGAAAGACTTTGAAATAGGTGCTACGTTAGACTTCCTGGATAGCAGGATCACCCTGGACGCCGCCTGGTATAGCCGTGTTTCCACCAACATGATCGCTCAGGTTACATTGCCTGCATCTTCAGGTTTTACACAGGTGATAGACAACTTTGGTAAGCTGACCAATAAAGGGATTGAATTAGACCTGAACATTATACCGGTTAAAACAAAAGACCTCACCTGGTCATTACACGGTGTATTTACCAAGAACAGGAGCATAGTAAGAGAATTGGTACCCGGCCTGGAACGTGTACCGCTGGATAACATCTTAACGGATATTTCTCCATACCTGGAGCCAGGCAAACCTTATGGTTACCTGCGCGGTTCCAAAGATTACCGGGATGACCAGGGCAACCTGCTGATAGATCCGTCTACCGGTTTGCTGATCCGTTCTACAGAACAAGGTATGATCGGTGATCCGAACCCTGATTTTAAAGCAGGTTTCAGCACCTCGCTTAATTATAAAGGCTTTTTCCTGAATGCGCTGTTTGACTGGACACAGCATGGCGATATGTACTCTGTAACCGTTAGCTCCCTGTTGGGCCGCGGTGTTACCAGGGATACAGAAGACCGTGAAACAGCCCGCATTATTCCGGGTTATTATGGAGATGCCAATACCGGCAAACCCCTGTTAAATGATAAAGGAGAGAAGATCAGGAATACAACTGCAGTAAGTATGAATGAAATGTACTTCGGTGAATCATTCGCTATTAACTCCGCTACAGAATGGAATGTGTATGATGCTACTTTGTACACACTGCGTGAAGTAACGCTGGGTTATGATTTTCCGAAAAGCTTCTTTAAGAAAACACCCATTGGGGGTGTTACCTTAACGCTCTCCGGCCGTAACCTCTGGTACCTGGCGCCTAACTTCCCCAAGTACACCCGGTTTAACCCTGAAGCTAACAGCTTTGGTAATACCAACGTACAGGGCATTGAATTATCCGCTGCGCCTACTACCCGCCGCTTTGGTGTGAATCTGAAGGTTACGTTCTAAAATTTATGAAACTGAAAAAACGGAAAAAAATGAAAAGAATAATCTATGGTTCTTTGGTAACGCTGGTGATGATGACCGGTTGTACTAAAAACTTCCTGGATATAAATAAAGATCCTTACCACCCGGAGAAAACCTCTTTGAACCGCTTATTACCTACTGCAGAACAGGGTTTAGGGTATGCGCTTGGGTTTACCAACGATAACCGTGGCGCCCGTGGTTTAACAGAAGTGCTGGCCGTATATATGCACCAGGTAACGGTACGTGAATCCCCTGACCAATACGGTGCAGATGGGAATGAATTTAATATTAACGGCGCCTGGAAAGGTATGTACAGCAGCTCTCCTGCACAGGTAGGGTCTGACATCTTGGGTTGTTTGCAAAATGTGGATGTGATCATTAACCAGGGAAAAGAAGAAGGTAATGCTATTTATTCAGGTATTGGCAGAGTGCTGAAAGCATATGCCATTAGCCAGCTTGTGGATGTGTTTGCAGATGTGCCCTATTCTGAAGCCAATAAAATGATCTCAGAAGGTATCCGCTTTCCTAAATATGATAAAGGCGCTGACATTTACCCGCAGCTGTTTTCTTTGCTGGATAGCGCCATTATTGATCTGAATAATGCGGATGCTGCCAATACAGCTGTACCTTCTGCAGATGATATTATTTATGGGGGCGATGCTGAGAAGTGGACAAGGGCGGCCAACAGTATTAAGCTGAAATTGTACAACCAGGTAAGGTTGGTACAGAACGTATCAACCCAGGTAAATGCGCTCATTGCCTCCGGTGACCTGATCAGCGAAACAGCCGAAAGCTTTTTGCTGCCTTACGGAAAAGGAACTACTCCAGATGACCGTAACCCCGGCTTTAATGATTATTATGCCGGCCAGAAAACGCATTACCAAAGCCCCTGGTTTTATGAAACATTAAAAGGGTATCACCAGAACGTACTAACCAATAACCCCGATCCCCGCCTGCCTTATTATATGTACAAGCAGCTGGCGCCCAGCGAAGCTTCGCAAAGCCCTTCTGAGTACAGGGATGGCGGTTTCCTGTCTATTGTGTTCGGTTCCGTGGGTCCTAACCGCGACTGGTCACAGGACCAGAGCATGACCGTGTTTGGCATTTACCCTGTAGGCGGCCGTTATGATGATGGCGCAGCTATAAAAGTAGATGGTAGCAGCGGCACTGGTGCAGCGCCCTATAAGTTCCTGACGTATGCAGATGTATTGTATATAGAAGCAGAGCTGATGCATGCCGGTGTTGCTACGGGTGATGCAAGAGCCACTTTCCAGGCAGCCATGGAAGAATCTTTTAAC
>NZ_DATCRF010000678.1:0-12850 GCF_036569125.1 Chitinophaga sp.
GTGTAGGTACCTCCAACCGCCATGGCGCAGTAAGCATTGCCCAGCTGGAGCTGCTGCCCAAACCGCCGGGTGAGCGTACACCGTACATGCCCTGGCCTACCTATCCCATGGTGCTGAAAACATCTTCTTCTCACGAAGAAGGCGCTAACCGCCACTGGGCCATCGCCACCAAAGAATTTGTGGGCGATGAAAATGGAAACCTGAAAGGCCTGAAGCTGGTGGACATTCAATGGTCCACAGGTACCGACGGCCGTCCGGGTGGATTTTAAGAAGTACCGGGCTCTGAAAGGGAGATTCCCTGTGAGCTGGCGCTGCTGGCAATGGGTTTCACCAATCCACAGCACACCGGTATGCTGGATGATCTGGGTGTGGAAAAAGATGAACGCGGCAATGTAAAGGCTACTGAAAAAGCGTACCAGACCTCTGTTCCCAAAGTATTTACTGCCGGCGATATGCGCCGCGGACAATCTTTGGTGGTATGGGCTATCAGTGAAGGCCGGGAGTGCGCGCGTAAAGTAGATGAGTTCCTGATGGGTACTTCCCAGCTGGAAAGCAAGGATCAGTCCTTACAAGCAATGGCTATTTGATAACTTATATAAAGTTTTCTCATAAGCAGGTTTAGATTTTGTTGTAACCTTCAGCCGGGCTGGGTTTTTACCCGGCCCTTTCTTTTTACCAACCTTGCCGGAGAAGTAGTATTTTTATGATATTATACTATCCCTATGATCCGACTTTTACCGGCCATAACGCTGTTAATAGTATGTACTGTTTCCTGTACCGTAAGCGAAAGATCCAATAGTAAGATCCGGATGGAAACCTATCAGCCCAACAGCCGGCAAAAACAATATAAGAACCTCCTGATCGTAGCAGAGGGCTCGCTCCTGAGCCGCACCTATATTGAGAACATTGTATGGGCCATGAAACCCGGCCTGGAAAAAGCCAACCTTTCTTATCACTATGAGTTCCTGGGCAACCCGGAAAGGGTGAGCATAGAAAATAATCTGAAAAGGGCCATGGATGCCAACCCATCGGATGCGCTTTTACACATTCGCCCAATGGCGGCCATCGGTTATACAAGATCCACAAACGGCGCAATTCCCGATGGTATGCCTTACGCCAGCAGCACCTCCCTGCAGCGGGCAGCCTATTCTTTTGAGCTCACAGAAGTACAGGACAAACTAATTTGGGGCGGCCGCCTCACTACCAATATCCCCGAATATCCCCGCAGCATTTACCCGGTTATCAGTAAAAAAATATTAGCTGAGCTGAAAGAGAATAAGCTGCTGCCCGAAATAGCTGCCGCCGCTAAGTAAGCTTAACGGTATAAACCGTTCATCAGCAGGCACAAAAGGGCGGTTAAGCTATTAACAGGAACAGCCTGCCGCTTAGTAGCTAATTTTACAACATGTGCCGCCGGGCGTTCCTGTTAATATGCAGTCTGTTCATAAGTCTTTCCTGTATCCACGCACAGGATACTGCCGGCATTCCCTCCGGCGATGATTTTATTTTCAGCAGCACCCATCCCAAACGCGGTATTTACAGAAGCTTCAAAGAATTTCAGCAGAACGCACCTTCCGAAAGCGGGAACATAGTGGTAAAGAACCGCAGTTCCGCCGCGCAGATCTATCTGCTGGCCAACCGCAATGAGCTGCACGTGGTGGATAGCAGCGGCCAGGAACATAAGGTAAAAGATTACTGGGGATTTTCTGACGGCACAAATGTGTACATCCGGGACAATGGCCTCAACAAGCTGGAGGAAATTGGTTACTACTGTTTATACGAGATCCACGCCATAACCGCCACGCCGGTGGCCAATCCTGCCTCCGTAACGTTTAACGCCGTGCCGCCACCGAGCGTAAAGAAAAAAGTGATCAACATTATTACCGGACAAGTATATGACCTAACCCTCTACAATCTCAGGAAATATATCCTCCCACAGGACCAGACCTTACTGGATACTTTTAATACCGATGCAAAAAAGCGGGACCGCATGGAGTACTATATCCGCTGGTTTAACGAGCGTAATACCCCGGTGCTGTAAATTATCATAGCCCCTGCCATCCGCCACATATTGGGTAGGTACAAATTTTGCTACCTCTACCAGCAGCACCATACATTTACCAAAGTATTTATTTTCAGTAAATTACCGAGTAATTTTTCATAGTGACAGTAGCTGAAACTCCCGAGGACAAACATCATCGCGGTCGCCCCTGGTGGCGCTGGCTTTTATGGATCATCATTGCCATATTGTTATTGCCAGTGATGGCTGTGTTATTGCTTCAACTCACACCCGTACAGGATTACCTGCGCCGGCAGGGAGAGCTATACCTGCAAAGCAAGCTGCATACAAAAGTTAAGATCGGCTACCTGCGCGCCCGCGGCTGGCAATACCTTGAGCTGCGCAATGTATACGTAGCGGATACCGCTCAGCAGGCCCTCTTATATTCCGGCTCCCTGAAAGTACATTACAACCTGCTTTCCCTGCTCAATAATGAGCTGCGCATCAATAAGCTGGAATGGGATACGGTGCTGGTAAATGTGTACCGGCATGGCGCAGATAGTATATATAATTACCAGTTCATAGTAAATGCCTTTACCAGCCCGGATACTACACCGGATACGCTGGCGCCGGAAACCGGCACCACCATGCAGTTCCGCATTAAAGATGTGGCCATGCGGCAGGTGCGCTTAAGCTATGTGGACGACCTGGGCGGCATGCATGCAGTGCTGCACTGGAAAACCCTGCAGATAGACCCGGATGATCTGCTGGTGAATGATGGTGTATATGCTTTCCGCGGTATTACGCTGGATGGGTTAACGGGTTTCTTCCGCCAGGCCTACCGCCTGAAAGCCACTGCTGCCGCAGCCCCGCCGCCACCGGATGCAGATACCACCACAGCGCCTTTTCACCTGCTGCTGAAAAAATTACAGCTCAGCAACAGCACTTTCTGGTATGAGAGTGAGGACATAGGCATTTCCACCGCGTGGAAAGTAGGCCGCTTCCAGATCACCAACGCTAATATCGACCAGGATTCTACCCATGTACAAATAGAGAATATTGACCTTCGCAGCACCAGGGGCATTGTAACTATGTCTATGCCTAAAGATACCAGTGCGCCGGTATCAGACAGCAGCGCACCCAATACCTGGCGGGTAAATACCGGCCAGGCTTTGTTTGAGAAGCTAACGGTTAAATACGATAATAATACCGGCCCTGCCCCGCGCGGCGCAGGCGCAGGCAATCCGGATTATAATCACCTGTTCATCCGGGATTTTACTACCCGCGTAAAGGATATTAATTACAATGCAGGTACTGTAAGCGCCGTGCTGCAGCAGCTAAGCATGCGGGAGCAGTCATCCGGCCTGGCAGTGAAGCGGGCGCACATGAATTTTTTGTTTACCCCGCGGGTGCTGGCCTTGAATGATCTGCTGCTGGAAACCAACCAGTCCATACTGCGGAAACAAATCGTTGTTACCGTACCTTCCTGGACCACGGTGGCCGATCACCTGGATCAGCTGCAGCTGCGCGCCAACCTGGACTCTACCCGTATTGTGCTGAATGAGTTCATGCCCTTTGTGCCGGATGCGCATAGTAAGTACATGCAGCCATTATGGGGCAAGCAGCTGTTCATACATTCGGTTATGAGAGGCAGCATGTCGCGCCTGGAAATTCCACAGCTCTACATACGTGATAATGTGGGTAACCTGGTACAGGCTAAGGGAGAGATCTTTTATTCACAAAATACAGACAGCATACGCGCCAACCTGCCGGAGCTGCTGCTGCAAAGCGGCAACAAACCGCTGCGGGCCTGGCTGCCGCCCGGCACCATGCCGGATTCCATCCGCCTGCCGGAACAAATGCTTATCACCGGCTCTTTCCAGGGCGGCATGGCCAATCTGCAAACAGAGCTGCAGCTGAAAAGCGACCTGGCAAACGCAAACCTGAGCGCTCACCTGGTAAATATTATGGATAGCCTGCGTGCCAGCTACTCCGTGAATGTACCTTATTTTCATGTGAACCCCGGCCGTATGTTGTATGATACTACCATCGGCTGGATCAATGGGCGTTTGGAAGCAGAAGGTAAAGGCTATGAGATCAATACCATGGCAGCCAATGCTGCGCTGGCATTAAACAGCGCTACCTATAACGGCTATACGTACCAGGGGATTAATATGAAAGCCGGCATCCGCGCTGGGGATTTCAATGCCTCCGGTGAAAGTGAAGATTCTTCCCTGAACATGGTATTTGACGTAGCCGGCCGCATACAGGATACCCTGCTGCAAAACCTGCAGGCCAACCTGCAGCTCACTAAGGCCGACCTGTATGCTACGCATTTTTATACAGATCCCATGCAGCTGAAAGGCGATCTCACAGCAGATTTCAGCAGCCTTACACCCACCCGCATTATAGGCAATGCTAACCTCACCGGCTGGCAAATAGCTACTAACGGGCAGGTATTCCCCATTGATACAGTAGCATTAATAGCAGAATACCAGGACCAGCAATACCTGACCCTGCAAGGGCCTTTTGGCTTTATAAAAGCCAATGGCATGGTGGATTATACAAAGGTAGGCGCTGCATTCAGCGGCATTATCAGCAAACCGTTACAACCGCTGGATAGCTCACGCATTGTAACCCTGCCCCCCGGCCAGCTGCTGCAATGGACGGCCGCATTAACCTGGCCGCGCAGCCTGCAGGCCATGGCGCCCGGCCTGCGCATGAACCAGCCCATAAATATATGGGGCCGCCTGAATTCAGATAGCAGCCTGCTGGTAATGAAAGCCACCTTACCAAAACTAACATACGATTCCCTGCATGTGGATAGCCTGCTGGTAGACGCCCGTATACAGGATACCGCCATGAATGCAGCTGTTTCCCTGGCAGCGCTGCGCCACCCGGTAGCCCCGCTGAACCATACGGAGCTGCTGGCTAACGCCAACATAGGTAAGCTGCACTGGAACCTGAATGTGGATGATCCGGCCCGCAAGCCTAAATACAAAGTAGGCGGCCTGGTACAATTTTTACCGGACAGCGTAATTGCGCTTTCCCTGGACCGGGAGCTGCTGCTGAACAAACAACAGTGGACGGTGGCCGACAGTAACCTGGTGCGCCTGCATAACGGTATGCCGGATACTGCCAACCTGAAACTCTCTTACCGGGAACAATCCATTCAATTACAAACCCGGCCGGATAGCAGCAATAGCCGCTTACCCGCGCTGCAGGCTAATATTAAGGACTTTCAGCTGGCCACTATTACCGGCCTGCTGGCAGCAGATACAGTGCTGGCCACCGGTGTGCTGAATGGCCAGGCCAACGTGAGCAATCTCAGTAACACACCTTTGGTAGCCAGCACCCTGAAAATTGACAGCCTAACGTTCAGGAATACACGCCTGGGCACATTGAACGCCGATCTTAAAACGCCGGCGCCCAACACTTATGCCATTAATGCCGGGCTGGTTGGGAATGATAACGACCTGCAGGTACAGGCCACCTATGATACGGCTATTAATGCCAAAGTGAATATTAACCATCTGAACGTAGCCGTGATAGAGCCTTTCACCTTTGGCAATGTTACGCGTATGCACGGCAGCGCCAACGGGCAGTTTAATATTACCGGCACTACTGATAAGCCCAAGGTATTGGGCAACCTTCATTTTAATGATGCCGGCGGCACCATTACCTATGTAGGCGCACCGCTCACCCTGCCGGATGAGGAAATTGTGCTGGACGAAAAAGGTATTGCCTTTAACAAATTTGTGATTGCCGATAGCCTGGGTAATGAGCTGATCGTAAATGGCCGGGTAAACAGCACTGATTTTACCAACTACCGCTTTAACCTGGATGTGAATGCAGATAACTTTATGGTGCTGGGCAAACAGCAGAACCCCGATCAATTGTTCTATGGCCCTGCATTTATAGACAGCCGTATTAAAATACGGGGTAACATGGACCTGCCGCGTATTGATGCTTATGTAAAGCTGCGCGATAAATCCAAGGTAACGGTTACCATTCCGCAAACGAACCCCGGCGTAGCTAACAGGGAAGGTGTAATGGTGTTTGTAGATAAAGATGCGCCGGTGGATTCAGCGCTTATTAAAGCGCAGGACAGCGCACGGTTTGAGAACCCGCGCCTGCAGGGTATAAACTTCAGCGGTAATGCGGAGATAACACCGGAATCCACCATCAAAATAATTATCGATCCGCAGAATGGTGATTATGTGGAAGCTAAAGGCAGCACCAACCTCAATGCCACGCTGGATGCCAGCAGCAAGCTGAGTTTAACCGGCCGGTACGAGATCCAGGAAGGTAAATACCAGATGTCGTTATACGAGGTGATCAAACGCTCCTTTGCCATTGAAAAAGGAAGCGCCATCACTTTTAATGGCGATGCGATGGATGCCACGCTGGATATTACTGCCAAGTATACGGTAAATGCACCAGCGGCCGACCTGGTATCTGACCAGCTTTCCAACATGGATGCCAGCTCCCGTAACCGCTACCGCCAGCGCCTGCCTTTTGAGGTGTACATGTACATTAAAGGCGACCTGCTGAAACCGCAAATTTCATTTATGCTGGATATGCCGGAGGCAGAACGTAATGCCTTCAGCGGCACGGTATATAACCGCTTAAAACAAATTAACCAGATAGAATCTGAGCTGAATAAGCAGGTAATGGGCCTGCTGGTGCTGAACTCATTTATACCCGATGATCCCGGCGCTACAGAAAGCGAAGGTGTGGATGTTGGCCGGGAAGCGCGTAAGAGCGTAAGTAAGATCTTATCCCAGCAAATGAACAACCTGGCCGGCAACCTCATTAAAGGGGTGGATATTAACTTTGACCTGCAGCAGAATGAGGACTATTCCACCGGCTCCGCCAAAGAAAATACCACGTTGAATGTAGGCGTATCCAAAGCCCTGTTCAATGATCGTTTAACCGTTTCCGTTGGCTCCAATGTGCTGCTGGAAGGGGATGCCGCCACCAGCAATACCAGCAACCTGGTTGGTGATATTTCTGTGGATTACAAGCTTACCCGCGACGGGCGTTACCGCGTACGCATTTACCAGCGTAACACGAACGAAACCGTGGTGGAAGGACAGGTGGTGGAAACCGGCGCCGCATTTATGCTGGTAATAGATTATGACAAGTTCCGCGAGATCTTTGGCCGCTCCAAAAAGGAAAAGCAACAGGAAAAGATCCGCAAAAACAATCAAAAGAAATCCTCCAAGAAATAATTGAATATTGCGAACTAACTATTCACATATCGTTCTGTTAATGGCCGGCCTTTGTATCTGCGCCTGCAGCACTACACGCACCGTTCCGGAAGGCGACCGGCTGTATACCGGCACCACTATAAAGTGGGATGGTAAAAAGCCCGGCGATTATGCCACGCTGGTGGAAAACCTGGAAAGCAGCGCACGCCCTAAACCTAACCGCAAGTTCCTGGGTATGCCCATACGCCTGTGGTTATATAACCTGGGTAATGAGCCGAAAGGCAAAGGGCTTAATTACCTGCTGCGTAATAAGTGGGGCGAGCCGCCGGTTCTGTTAAGCTCCGCCAAAAGGGATTATACCTCCAATGTATTGCAGCAATACCTGGTAGACAATGGTTACTTCCAGGCCGGCGTAGTATCCGACATAAAATATAAGGGTAAGAAAAAAGCCACCGGCGTGTATACCGCCACACCTGAGCTGCGCTATACTATTAAGAGCGTTACCTATGTAACAGATAGCTCACAGCTGGGCCGGGCTATTGCGGCAGCTACAGATCATTCCTCGCTGGTGATAGGTAAAAATTACAGCCTGGATAGTGTGAAGGCCGAAAGGGAACGTTTACATAACCGCTTAAAAGAGCAGGGCTATTATTACTTCACTGCCGATCATTTGCTGGTGGAAGTAGACAGCACGCAGAATGATGGTACGGTGAATATGTTTGTTACGGTAAAGAAAGATATTTCACCCCTGGCGCGCAAGCCGTACTATATGCGTAAGATCACCCTGTTCCCGAACTACTCGCTGGACCAGGATACTGCAACCAACCGCATTAACAGGAACGAGGTAACATTATACCGCAACTTTGGCGTAGTGGACCCGGAAAAAAAGTTCAGGCCCCTTATATTCCGCCGCTCGGTGTTCCTGAAGCCGGATAGCCTGTACCGTTTAAGCAACCACGATATTACCCTGCAGCGGCTTATTGGCCTGGGCAATTTTAAGTTTGTGAAAGGCCAGTTCCGCACGGTGCGCGACCGTGACAGCAGTGTTAATAACAGAAGGGATACCTCCATAAGAAGGGATAGCAGCAGTTACAGGAATAGCTACAGCATTAACAGGCGGGATAGTAGCTACAGAACCCGGCTCCTGTCAGATACCGGCCGGCTGGATGCTACCTTTTACCTTACGCCTTACCCGCAGTATTCCCTGCAGGCGGAGCTGCGCGGCACCTCCAAATCCAACAACTTTGTAGGTTCCGAAGTAAAGGTAACCCAACGTAACCGCAACTGGCGGCGGGCCGCCAACCTGCTGGAAGTATCTGTATCCGGCGGTATGGAATGGCAAACCGGCGGGCAGCTGGTAAGCGCCAATTCGTATAGCCTGAAGGGTGAGGTGGCCTTAACGGTGCCACGTTTCATTTCCCCTGTAAGAAGATTGTTAAACATCCGCACGCCTTATGTGCCGCGCACACGTATTAGCCTCAGCTATGAGCTGTTCAGCCGGCAAAACCTCTATAACCTGAACGCGTATACGTTCCAGTGGCAGTACCTCTGGCGGCAAACACGCTTCCTGGAACATAACTGGGCGCCCGTTTCCATTACCTATGTGCTGCCCACCAGCACTACCCCGGGTTACGATAGTATCTTAAAGGTAGATCCTGTGCAGCGCAGGGCCATAGAAAAACAGTTTATACTGGGCGCTAATTATAACATTACCTATAACAACCAGGAGCCTAACCGTATCCATAGTTTTTACCTGAACGGTAATATAGATATATCCGGTAATGTAGCCGGTTTAATAGTGCCCAAAGGCGACAGTGGCAGAACACTGTTCGGCAGCCCCTTTGCGCAGTATGTAAGGCTGAATGGCGATGTACGGCACTACTGGCAGCTAAGCAAGAACAACCTGTGGGTGAACCGCTTTTTTGCCGGCTACGGCCTGCCTTATGGCAACTCCAGGACCCTGCCTTTTGTAAAACAGTTCTTTACCGGCGGTAGCAGCAGCTTACGCGGTTTCCGTGCCAGAACATTAGGCCCTGGCACTTACCGCGATACCAGCAGCCGTTACCTGGCCAATGAAGCAGGCGATATTAAGCTTGAGTTCAACTCCGAATTGCGTGTGCACCTGGTAAGTGTGCTCAATGCTGCGTTGTTTGTAGATGCTGGTAATATCTGGCTGCAAAAAAGTGATACCAACAGGATAGGCGGGCAATTCAGCGGGCATTTCCTGAAAGATATTGCAGTGGATGCAGGTGTTGGGTTGCGTATAGATGCTTCTATTGTAGTAGTGCGGCTTGACCTTGCCTTTCCCCTGCGTAAGCCCTGGCTGCCGGAAAATGAACGATGGGTGTTAAAAGATGTTCGCTTTGGCGATCCGGATTGGCGTAAGGATAACCTGATCCTGAACATAGCCATCGGCTACCCGTTCTAACGCTGGAAAACACATGAAAAAAGGACTATATTTGTAAAACAACCCTTTGCATGCTCATATCCCGGTCCATACATTACTATACCTTACTGGCGGTTTGCCTGTTCCTGCTGTGCTCCTGCGCCCGGCAGATCACGGAAAGCGGAAAAGCCTCTTATTACGCAGATAAGTTTGAAGGCCGTAAAACAGCCAGCGGTGAAACGTTTCATCAAAGCGCCATGACAGGCGCACACCGTACCTTACCTTTTGGCACCAAAGTGAAGGTTATAAACCTGGCCAACGGCCGATCCGTAAAAGTAAAGATCAACGACCGCGGTCCCTTTGCACAAGGCCGCATCATAGACCTCTCCAAAAAAGCAGCCCGTAAGCTGGGCATCGTGGAAACCGGCGTAGCACCGGTGGACATTAAGTACAAGAAAAAGAAATAACACGCAGATACAATTACGAATTATTTAATTACGAATTACGAATGGGGCAAGCCCTTTCATACCAAGTGCAAAACGCTGTATGCAGTACCTGATGGAGGTATTTTATACTTCCATTAAGCTAAGCACACAGCGTTCTTGTTAAACTCAATTCGTAATTCGTAATTAAATAATTTGTAATTAAGCATGTATCCCTTCCGCAATCTCCTCCACCATCTTTTTACAAAAGGCAGGCAGATCCTTCGGGCTGCGGCTGGTTACCAAACCATTATCCACCACCACTTCCTTATCTTCCCACTGCGCACCGGCATTAACTAAATCTGTTTTAATACTGGGGTAAGAGGTTACAGTACGGCCGGCCAGCTCACCGGTTTCAATTAAGGTCCAGGGACCATGGCAAATGGCAGCAATCGGTTTGCTGTCGTCAAAGAAACCGCCTACAAAAGCTACTGCATCTGCATTTACCCTTAACTGATCCGGGTTTAATACACCACCGGGTAATACCAGGGCATCATAGTCTTTTGAGTTGGCCTGGTCAACGGTTTTATCCACATCATACTCGCCGCCCCAGTCTTTTTCAGCCCAGGCTTTTACTTTGCCGCCGTGTAATGATATTATATCTACCTGTGCATCGGCATCTTTCAGTGCCTCTAATGGTTTTGTAAATTCAGATTCTTCAAACCCATCTGCTATCAGTATAGCTACCTTCTTGTTGCTGAGTTGCTTTTCCATAAGATCCGTTTTATAGTTGTTAACAAAATTTATTTTCTCATTTATCTGCGGGATGCGAGGCCGGTGCCTTTTCCCGGTAATAGAACAGGTCCTGGTTCGCAGGTCCGTTAATTACTTTTCCTTTGTAGGTGAACCGGCTGCCATGGCAGGGGCAGTCCCAGCTTTTCTCATCCGCATTCCATTGTATAATACAGCTTAGATGTGTGCATGCTGCAGATACAATGTGCAGGTCATCCTCTTCATCGCGGTAAATACCATATTTATTTCTCCCCAGCTCTACTATCTTTCCTTCATCCTGCTGAATGGAGGAAAGCTCCACCACATCCGCATCATACGGGTATTCTTTCATGTAGCGGAATAAGCCGCCGGCAAATTCTTTTATCCAGGTTTTACCGGAACGGAAATATTTGAACCGTTGCGGATCGTATATTTTTTTCCAGGGATTTACCTGCCCCAATATCAGGTCCGGTATCAGCAAAGCCGCTATGGTAGCATGTGTAAGGCCGTTACCGGAATCGCCGGTAACAATAAATACATTGTCTTTATCCCCGGGGTTACGGCCTATGTAGGCCAGTGAATCCATGGGCTCCATTACCTGGCCCGACCAGCGGTAAATAATTTCTTCTATATTAAATTTCCCACGCACCCAGCTTTCCAGGTGCCGGTACCGTTCCTCATCCGTAATAGGTTCTGCAAAAGCCAGGCCTGTAGCATGGTCTTCACCACCGCATATCAGCAGATCATGCTTTTCATCATAAGCCTGTATGCGTACGTAATGGTAGGGTGGTATGGAAGCATTGGTGTGGTAGTCGCCGGTATCCCACCACAATGCATGCGGAATACTATCTTTTGCTACCAGCCCGCCAATTACATAGGTGCGGTAAGCAAACTGCTTTAAGTGAATGGCGTATTTATCATTTACCGGTGAGTTGGTGGCCACTACCACAAAGCTGGCGTGCACCCGCATGCCCTGGTCTGTAACAATACCGGTATGGTCTATAGATTCCGCTTTGGTAGAGGTAAATATTTTTCCACCATTTGCGGTAATGGCGTTACACAAACCATGTAAATATTTTAAAGGATGGAATTGTGCCTGGTTGGCAAATGCAAGGCCGGGACCTACCTGGGGCAGGCCGGGTACGGCATCCAGCAAAGCTACATCCAGCCCGGCTTCCCGGGTAGCGTTATATTCTTTTTCCAGCGAATCTGCTTTATCAGAAGGGTGCAGGAATAAGTAACCGGTCACTCTTTCAAAATCACATACAATGCCTTCTGTTTGTATGATCTGCTCTATGGTATCAATCGCCGTGCGGTGGCTGTCTGCTATATGGCGGATGCCTTCTTTTCCAAATACTTTTTCCAGGTGATAATAACGGTCGTCCAGTGCAGCTACCAGGTGCGCAGTAGTACGTCCGCTTTCCCCGCTGCCTATGGCGCCATCCTCTACTAACACTACTTTTTTGCCCAGCATGGTTAAGCGGTAGGCAATGCTTACACCTGCCATACCACCACCAATAATTACCACATCTGTTTCCAGGTCTTCCTGCAGGGGCTCATATTGCAGGGTCTGCAAAGAATCCAGCCAGTAGCTGCTGTGTATGCCGGAGGTAATATTACTTTCAATTCCTTTATGCTCATTTTGCTGCGCTTGCTCCATAAATCACGCATTTAGGTGTAAGTAATAACAACAAAAACGGTTCCAGTAGTGCCTACGGTGCAGTGCGCTTTATTATGCACACTATTTCCGTAAAGAAGTGTGTATACATTACTACGTTATGCGGGAAATTATTGAATGGCGGCAGTATCGGTTAAGGATTGCATAAAGGCGATCACATCCTGCTGCTCCTGCTGGTTCAGATGCAGTGAATCTGTGGGCAGGGTTTGTCCCTGCAGCTGCATACCCATGCCGGCGCCACCACCGTTATTGTAAAAAGTGAGCACTTCCTCCAGCGTATTAAATACGCCGTTATGCATGTAAGGCGCAGTAAGGGCTACATTGCGCAGGGTAGGGGTTTTAAACGCATAGCGGTATAAGGCTATGTGGTGCACATTATAT
>NZ_DATCRF010000679.1:0-14231 GCF_036569125.1 Chitinophaga sp.
GATCTGGGGCTCAGCCTACCTGTTGCCGCCTATCCTTATACCGCCGGTATATTCCAACGGCCTGCATTCCCAGATACGCACAGGCGATATCAACAATCCCTATAACCTGCTTACCCAAAGCGGCTACGTAACCGAGTTCAGAAGCCAGCTGTGGAGCAATATACGCCTTACGCAGGATCTGGGCAGCTGGCTCAAAGGCCTGTCGGTTACCGGCATGTTCTCCTTTGATAACTATAACGCACATACGATAAGCCGCACCAAAACAGTTGACGGCTACCTGGCGCGCGGCAGGGACTCCGCAGGAAAGCTGCTGCTGGACCAAACCTCCATTGGCAGCAATTACCTGGGCTACAACCGCAGCAACGGCGGCACCCGGCAGTTTTATACCGAAGCGGCAGTTAATTATAACAACACCTTTGGCAAACATAATGTAACCGGCATGCTGCTGTACAACCAGTCAGACCGGGAAGATGCGTTTGCCGGTGATTTCATCGGCTCCATTCCTTACCGTTACATGGGCCTCTCCGGCCGCCTCACCTATGCCTATAACAACAAGTATCTTGCTGAGGCTAATTTCGGCTACAACGGTTCGGAAACCTTTGCGCCTAACCACCGCTTCGGCTTTTTTCCTTCTTTTGGAGCAGGCTGGGTAGCTTCTGAAGAATCTTTTTTTAAGCCGTTCATTAATGCGGTGCAGTTCCTCAAGCTCCGGGCTTCATATGGCCTGGTAGGTAACAGCGATATCGGCGGCCGCCGCTTTGCCTACATCTCCACCGTAGGTGGCGGCAACGGAGGTTACTCATACGGCCGCAATGGCGCTGATAATAATTTTGACGGATTGGATATTGGTGATTACGCAGTAGCCGTTACCTGGGAAAAAGCCAAAAAAACAAATGTTGGCGTGGAGATCAAAACGCTGCGCGACGCGCTTTCCCTGGTAGTGGATGTTTTTAATGAGAACAGGACCGGTATTTTCCGGCAGCGTGGCGATGTGCCGCAATATGAAGGCATCCGTACACTGCCCTATGCTAACCTGGGTGAGATCCATAACAGGGGAGTGGATGCTACCCTGGAGCTCAATAAAAAAATAGGCAAAGACCTGATCATTGGCCTGCGTGGCAATTTTACCTGGAACAGGGCCACGGTGATCAATGATGCCAACGCACCCTGGCCCTATCCCTGGCAGCAGCGCATAGGCCGCAAGCTGGGCCAGCGTTTCGGCTATACGGCGCTGGGGCTTTTCCAGAGTGATAAGGAGATTGCCAACAGCCCTTACCAGACCGGCACCAACCGGCCGGGAGATATTAAGTACAAGGACCTGAACGGCGATGGTAAGATAGACACTTACGACCAGGGACCTATTGGCTATGGAAGCATACCTGAGATCGTATATGGCTTTGGCCCTACCATTAACTGGAAAGGCTGGTCGCTGGCCGGCTGGTTCAAAGGCATCAGCAATGTGGATATACAGCTGAACGGCGATGGCCTGCAGCCTTTCAGCCAGGGAGGTGAGCGTGGCAACCTGCTGTCACAGATCACAGACCGGTGGACGCCGGACGGCGCACATCCGCATCCCCTGTACCCGCGCCTTACTTACGGGAACGACAATATGAATTATGCAGGCAGCTCCTGGTGGGTGAAGAACGGCGCTTTCCTGCGCCTGCAAACGCTGCAGTTCAGCTATAACCTGGCAGGGAAACAATGGCTTAATAAAACCGGCATTTCAAACCTGAACCTGTATTTCATTGGCTACAACCTCTACACCATAAGTGGTTTCAAGTTATGGGATGTAGAGCTGGGAGATGGCCGCGGCTCACAGTACCCGCTGGTAAAAACCTATAACCTGGGTGCAAAGCTCACACTGAAATAAAACAGCTGCTAACAACCAAAGATCTATTGACAATGAACAAGAACCTGATTTACCGGAGCGTCCTGTTATTTGTGATGATAAGCTGCAGCTTTGCCTGCAAAAAATACCTGGACCAGGTGCCGGACGACCGTATTACAATAGAAGAGGTGTTCCATAAAAAAGCCACTTCCGAACAATACCTTGCCAACGTGTACAGCTATGTGGATGATGAATCCAATCAATGGGACGGCTGGCCCTGGCTGGCCAACAGCGATGAAGGAGATATTACCTGGTCAAAATATACCATCTACGATCTTAACATCGGCAATATCAGCGCCGGTAATAACCTGTTTGAAAAATGGGGTTATTACTATAACGGCATCCGCTCTGCCGGTTATTTTATTGCCCATATTGACGAAAACGAAGAGATCCGCTCCCTGAACGGCCAGCAGCTCATAGACCAGTACAAGGCAGAAGCCCGTTGCCTGCGCGCTTATTATTACTTTATGCTGATGCGGCAGTACGGGCCGGTGGTGCTGGTGAGCGATACGCTAACGCCGCCGGATGCACCGGCAGCGGATATGCAGCTGCCGCGCAGCCCCTTTGATAATTGTGTGGACTTTGTAGTGACGGAACTGGATAAGGCAGCCGCAGTGCTGCCGCTAACACCGGTGAGCAATGGTCTTAGCGCCGACAGGGAATATGGCCGGGCCACCAAAGGCATGGCTTTGGCCATAAAGGCAAGACTGCTGCTATATGCCGCCAGCCCGCTGTATAATGGCAATACTGACATGGCGGGCTTCAGGAATGCAGATGGTACTGTGCTCATTTCACAAACCTATAACCAGGAAAAATGGAAGCGGGCGGCCGATGCAGCCAAAGCTGTTATAGACCTTAATCTTTACTCGCTGTATAAAGACCCTGGCGGAGATCCTGTTAAAACCGCGCAGGGCATTTTGCTGGAGCCCTGGAACAATGAACAGATCTTTGTGCGCAAGAACAATAGCCTGTGGGACTGGGATGTAAATGCTATGCCACGCCAGGCCGGCGGATGGTGCGGCATTGCCGCCACGCAGGAGCAGGTGGATGCGTATTTCATGAAGGACGGCCGCTCTATCCGGGAATCCTCCCTGTATTCGGAAACAGGATTTACGGATGTAAATGGCGTACAGGTGTTCAATATGTACATGAACCGGGAGCCCCGCTTTTATGCCGCTATTACTTATAACAACAGCATTTTTCAGGGCGGTAATATGAGCGCGCAGGCGCCGGTATCGTTTTTTGTTTCAGGTCCCAACGGCAAGAACGGGCATCCTACCGACTGGTCTAAAACAGGCTATCTGATCCGGAAAAATGTAGGTCCCCAAACCAACGCCGGTTCCGGCGGCAACGGCCAGCATCAGAACCGGCCCCTGGTGCTGTTCCGCCTGGGAGAAATATACCTGAACTATGCCGAAGCGCTGAACGAGTATGCCCCCGGCAACGCTGATATACTTAAATACCTGAACCTGCTGCGGGAGCGCGCAGGTATTCCGCAGTACGGCGCCGGCAACAATCCCCTGCCCGCACCGGCCGGCCAGAGTGAGATGCGCAATAAGATCCGTGCGGAAAGAAGGGTAGAGCTGGCCTTTGAGTACCACCGCTGGTTTGATATACGCCGGTGGAAAATAGCGCCGCAGGTAATGGGCGACCTGCATGGTATGAACATTAACCAGAACGGCAATAGCTTTTACCAGCGGATAGTGGCCGTAAAGCACCTGTGGCTGCCGGGCAGCTACTGGTTCCCCATCAGCCAGTATGAGATGGACAGGGGCCGCCTGATGGTGCAGAACCCGGGTTGGTAAGGTTGTATCAATAGTTTTGAATGCTGTAAAAAATGAAAAATATGTCTTTCAATAAATTCCGCCGCTTATATGTTGTTATTGCCAGCCTGCTTTTGCTGGCCGCCTGTAAGGACAAATATGACCTGCCTGACCAGCCCTTGTCTAAATACATAAAAGTATATATGCCGGCAGCTGTTAATAACCCGGTGAACCGTGTTTTAGCGATCACCGACAGCGCCCAGGTGATCATTTACGGCGCGGATTATGGCGGGGCGGATTACCCGCAGGCAGATATACCTGTGACCTTTAGTGTGAACCCGGCGCTGGTAGACAGCTTTAACCGGGCTAACAATACCGCATATACGCTTTTGCCCGAGCACGGCTACACGTTGAGCGCCATCAGCGCAGTAATACCCCGCGGGCAGCTTAGCACGCCGCCATTGGAGCTGGCTGTTAAAACCAGCGGCGCCGATGGCATTGCGGCACTTAAAGACTACCTGCTGCCAATAAGCATTGTAAAATCAACCGTAACGGTAAATGAGCAGCTGCGTACAACGTTCTTCGTTATCAGGGCGCAGCCGGACCTGGCTGATTATCCTGATTTGGACAGATCGGCATGGAGCATCGTTGGTTTTTCATCACAGGAAGCTAATGGAGAAGGGCCGGACAATGGCCGGGCGGTTTTTGCCATTGACAATAATCCCGCTACCTACTGGCATACCCAATGGCAGGGCGGCAGTCCGGGCCCGCCCCATTATATTACTGTTGATATGGGCGCCGTTAAAACGCTGCATGGGTTGTCTTTCCTGGACCGCCAGAGCGATAATGACGGTAAGCCGCAGTCGGTGACGGTAGAAACCAGCATAGACAATCACACCTGGGAACCGGCCGGCTCTTTTACCCTGCAGAATACTAAAGACCTTCAAAAGCAGTTCCTTTCAGGGTTCAGGGATGCCAGGTATTTCCGGGTCAATATCTTATCCAGCTATAATGCCACTTATACACACCTGGCGGAGCTTAATGCCTTTTAAACAGTAATTTTCACGGCTAAAATAAATACCTGCAGAATAACAATGCGAATGAACAGAATTACCTGGTTAATGGCCGCCGGCCTGGCGCTGCACCTGGCAGCATATGCGAATAGAACAGGTTTTAATACAGACAGCAGCGGCAATGCGCCCGTTCCGCATGAAATAGAGGACCCGCAGTGCCTGGGCATCAACAAGCAGCCTGCGCATGCCACCTTAATGCCTTATGGCAATTTAAACGAAGCATTACGGGCCAACCGGCACGCCTCTTCTTTTAACATGAGCCTTAACGGCCTGTGGAAGTTCAACTGGGTAGCGTGGCCGCAACAACGGCCGGTAGATTTTTATAAGCCCGGTTATGATGTTTCCCGCTGGAAAGAGATCAGGGTACCTTCCAACTGGCAGGTAGAAGGATATGGAACACCTGCCTATACCAACTTTACCTTTCTTTTCCAGAAGGATTTTCCGCATGTAATGAGCACGCCGCCTGAAAAATACACCACGTACAAAGAGCGTAACCCGGTAGGCAGCTACCGGCGCAATTTTGTAGTGCCGGCCGGCTGGAAAGGCCGCCGCATTTTTATAACATTTGATGGGGTGGATGCCGGCTTTTTCCTGTGGGTGAATGGCCGTAAGGTTGGCTACAGCGTGAACAGCCGTAACGCAGCGGATTTTGACCTTACCTCTTTTGTGCAGCCGGGTAATAACATGATTGCTGTGGAAGTATACCGCTTTACTACCGGCAGCTACCTGGAAGACCAGGATATGTGGCGCCTGAGCGGTATTTTCCGCAATGTTACCCTTTGGAGCACCCCGGTAACGCATATACGGGATTTTGCCGTGCGTGCGCAGCTGGATGAGCAGTACCGCGATGCTACCTTACAGGTGACCGCCAAGATCAAGAACTATGGCAGCAGCGCAGTACCGGCCCGGCAGCTAACGGCAGATCTGTACAATGGGCAGCTGCCCGTTAAAGGCAGCAGCGGCAGTGTTCCGGTGCCCGCATTACAGCCCGGCGAAGAAACCAGTGTGAATATTACGGTGCCCGTACAGCACCCGCAGCAATGGACCGCAGAAACACCACGGCTGTACACGACGGTGCTGACCCTGAAAAGCGGGAACAGCACAGAAGAGATCTTATCGGCACGCACCGGCTTCCGCAACCTGGCCATTAAAGGCCGCCAGTTCCTGGTGAATGGTGTTCCGGTAAAGCTCAAAGGCGTTAACAGGCACGAGCACTGGCCTGATGTAGGCCATGCCGTTACAGAAGCGCAGATGATAAAAGACATCACACTCATCAAACAGGCCAATTGCAACCACGTACGCACCTGCCATTATTCAGATGATCCCCGCTGGTATGAGCTGTGCGATGAATACGGCATTTACGTGCTGGCAGAGGCGAATGTAGAATGCCACGGCGCCATGGGCGATTTTGACGAAGAGCCGCGTATAAAGGCCGCCATTATAGACCGCAATGTGGCCAATGTAGAGAACTTTAAAAATCATCCGTCCGTTATCATCTGGTCATTAGGGAATGAATGCGGCGGGGGAGGCTCCAACTTCCGGGCCGCATTGCAGGCCATCCGGGATATTGACCCTACACGGTTTACGCACTACGAAGGGTTTGGCATTGATAAAAATAACCCGGCCGACATTGACAGCCGCATGTACACCTCACCGGGAGAAGTGGAAAAGCTGGCTAACGATAACGGCTATACTAAACCTTTTTACCTGTGCGAATATGCGCATGCCATGTTCAATTCCATGGGAGCGGTGGATGATTATAACAACCTTTTTGACAAATACCCTTCACTGCTGGGCGGCTGCATCTGGGAATGGCAGGATCAGGGTTTGTGGAACCGGCGTGATCCAAAGCACCCTATACTGGCCTTTGGCGGCGGTTTTGGCGAGTACCCGAATGATCATTATTTTATACACAAAGGCGTAATAGCATCTGACCGTTCGGAAAAACCGCACTACCCGGAATTAAAGCACGCTTACCAGTGGATAAGCATACAGGGCGCAGAACTGGCAAACGGTATGGTGACCATTAAGAACCGTTACCAGTTCATTAACCTGGATTCCTTTGCCTGCAGGTGGACGTTATCAAAGAACGGGAAGGTAACAGACAGCGGCCGTTTGACCATAGGCCGGCTGGAGCCCGGCGCAGAAAAAACAGTAAAAGTACCTTATCACCTGGCCCAACCGGAACCCGGGGCTGAATACTTTTTACGGCTTTCTTTTACCACGCTGCAAAACCAGCTATGGGCGCCCAAAGGTTTTGAGGTGGCCGCGCAGCAGCTGGAGCTGCCCGTTGCTAACGTTCAGCCACCGGCGCCAGGCAGGGGTGATCTTCCCTTGCAGCTCACAGATGGTGGCGGCAACATAAAGATCAGCGGCAAGCATTTCTCCTTAGTGTTTGATAAGCATGCCGGCACTTTCAGCAGCATGGCGGTGAATGGCCGGGAACTGCTGCAGGCAGGCGGCGGCCCACTGCTGCACCTGTGGCGCGCCCCGCACCGTAATGATGATATGTGGGCTGATGAAGGTTGGGAGAAATATGGCCTGAAGCACCTGCAATGGTCAGCAGACAGCATTGGCGTTATACAGCCCGCGCCAGGCACAGTGCAGATCACTGCGCATCTCAGGGGAGCTGGCCGGCAAAACTTTACAGTGCAGCATACCGTTGTGTATACCATCTATGGCGATGGCAGCCTGCTGGCAGATAACAGCATTGTTTGCAGCAACCCTGACATCGTGCTGGCCCGCCTGGGTGTACGGCTGTTCCTGGCAAAGGATCTGGACCGGTTCAGCTACTTTGGCCGCGGGCCCATGGAAAACTATGCCGACCGGAAGAGCGGGTTTGATATAGGCGTTTACCGCAGCACCGTGAAAGAACAGCTCACTCCCTATGAAAAACCCATGGAGTGCGGTAACCATGAGGATGTACGCTGGGCAAAGCTAAGCAGGCCGCAGGGGGCTTCCCTTACCGTGCAGCGGGATACAGCGCTGCTGCAGGTATCTGCCTTGCCCTACAGTGATGAAGAACTGGAAAGAACAGAATACAGGATAGACCTGCCGGTTTCCAAAGGCACGGTGCTGTGTATTAGCCGGCATACGCTGGGCGTAGGCTCCAATTCATGCGGCCCGCGGCCGCTGCGGCCCTATGTAGTGCATGCATCGCCGGCGCAGTTTAGTTACCGCCTGCAGTTGCAGTAGGATGTTTAATATTACCGTCATTGCGGGCCCTGGCTTTAGACTGCGCCTCGCAATGACGGTGTTTGCAGCCCTCTTTTATCGTAGCAGCCGGCATTACAGCCGTTAACCCCGCGCTAATCCCATCTTTTACCAGATACAATATTTTTTTAAACCTTTTCCTTCCCCGGCCTGTTATTAACCTGCTAATTGTCATTGTGAACATATCCTATCACTCAAAAAACCACTTTTCACCCTCAAACCTTCATTATGAAACGTATTGTATTGATCGGTAACAAATCATGGGAAGTTGAACCCATCCTGAATGCCCTGCTGAACAGCACTATCCGCCCGCAGGCGCTCCCCAATCCAAGCCAGTTAAACTATCCCTGGACCTTTGCGCAGGGAACCCCTAAACCCAGGGCCGTGTGGGATAATTTTTCCCAGGCTACCGTAGAGCTATGGTGTATCCAGGACATCATGGACCCCCAATGGAACCCCTCCAGCTCACAGGGCAAACATGCCAGCCTACCTAAAGTGCTGGCTTACCGGCAGGAGCCGCCTGACCTGGTAGTAGCCATGGGAACCGCTGCGCTGGGATTGGATAACAGCAATAACAACGGATGCGTAACCCTGGGCAGCAACATCTTCATCCACAATTTTCATCCTAACGGAGAAAACCCGCAAAGCAAATGGGATGATCCCGCACATTTTGAAAAGGTGCTGCCTTCTGCTATTGCTCCGGACTTTTTCAAGCTGCTGGATGCCACTACGGTCAGCGCAATAGAATCAGGCTTATTAAAGCCTTACCTCAATCCATCCCCCAATATTGAGGTAATGAGCGACAAAGATTATATCGGCGTAAGTGTGGTGAATATCACAAACTATGCGGATTATGCCACCTCTGATACCGAAGGCCTGAAAGCATTAGCAGCCACCGGTAACAAGAAGCCGGTAGGCTCCGTGGAAACCACGCATGGCGTAATACGGTTGTTGTGTGATGCGCCTTTTATTTTCATGTCCGGCATTACGGACAGGGAAGGGCATTTTGCGGATGATGTAGATGGAAAAGATGGAAAGGGGAATACAAAAACATCCGCACAGAACTTTACTGCTGCATTTAACATCGGTGTATGCTTAAGCCATATGATCCCTAAAATGGCGGCCTATGTAATTGCCGGCCAGCCAAAAGTAGTAAAAGTACCACAGGCGCTTTAATATAAAAGGAACCGGGAGAGAGAGCTTCTCCCGGTTCCACTTTTTAATTTAAGACGGTTTGCTAACTTTGCCATTTGATATAATGGCCATTAAACAAAACAACATACAGGAATTTGAAATATCTGCTTCGGCAAAAGCCGGGGTATATATAGTAAACCTGGAGAATGCAGCTACTACTGACAGCCACGACATTTCAGCGCCTCACCGCGATGATCATTATCTTTTTATACTTGCCACGCAGGGCCGTTATTTGCTTAACCTGGATTTTAATGATGTTAGCATAGATCCGCCGGCATTATTAATGGTCAAGCCCGGGCAGGTGCACCACATGACGAAAATGAGTGATCCCCGGGGATGGATCCTGAATTTTGATCCCGCGATCTTAGAGGCCGATCTGCAGCAAACATTTGAAGGTGGATTAATATCGTTCATAGATCTCAAAAATGAGCATGAATTCCGGAAACAGCTTGCTGATATATTAATGCTTATTGAAAGCCTTCAATCCGGTATTGCGGATGTTTATACACCGAGATCGATCCATGCCCTGCTGGTTGCATTCTGTGGCCTGGTGGCCGGGAAATTACTGAATAACAATGCTGAGCAGCGAAGATCCGACGGCCGGAGCTTTGATATCAGGGATTCGTTTTTAGCGCTTTTAAAAAAGCACTTCAGAGAATGGAAAGAGCCTGCGCAGTATGCGAGTGCGCTCTCCATTTCAGTAGCGCATTTGAATGTTTGTGTAAGGAATACCACCGGCATACCAGTATCCGGGCATATTCAGCAGCATAGCATCCTTGAAGCAAAGCGTTTACTTTACTACACGAATCTGACGGTTAAAGAGATCGGATACGAAGTTGGATATGATGAACCGGTTTATTTTGGAAAGCTCTTTAAGAAAAATACCGGATTAACCCCGCTGCAGTTCAGACAAAAGGTATCCCTCATTTAACATCCAGTGACTGAACTTTGCATATTGCTTTGAATATTCCGCTGCATCAGACGCATTTTCCACATCCAGCGACAGCTGATGGACCTTTTGATAATGGGGCAGCCTGTTAGCTTCATAATCCTTTAGCGCAGTAGCCAGGTCAGTTCTGGTAGCAAGTGCGCTTACCAATACTTTTACATCTTCAATACCCAGTGTTCCGCCGGCGGATATATGGGGGGATAGTGCATGGGCTGCATCACCTATTAACGCCACCCGGCCGCTTGTCCACCGGGGCAGTTCAGGAACGTACATGATCTGATTGTAAAGTATGCTGCTTTCCGGAGTTGCTTTAATGAGCTGAATAAGCGCATCGTTCCATTTGCCGTCAGTGATATAGGCCGCCCGTTTCAGCGCCTCTTCTTTCCTTGTTGACACAGATGGCGCACTTTCAAACTGGTTAACCATCCACATTACCTGGTTGCCATAAGTGCGGGTATAACCGCCACGTGTGCGGAAGTTGCCAATAGTGACAATAGTGCCATCTGCCGGTTCATCCCCGGAGGGCAGCATGCCTCTCCAAACATCATGGTTATTGTGGTTTACAGCATCGCTGCCAGGCACCAGCTGTTGCCTGATCTGCGAGTAAATACCATCAGCTCCTATTAGCAGATCGGCTGTTTCAGTTCCGCCGTTATCCAAAAGAACAGTAACCTGCCCGCCGTCTTCCTTATAAGCGCTTACCTTGCTGTTAAATCTGATGTTCTCCAGGCCGGCAGCACTGGCTAATATATTTGTAAGCTCGCGTCTTGGAACAACCAGGAAGGTATAATCTTCAAGAGAGTATTCCGGCGCTCTGAAACGGTTTCCCGAGGCATCGTAGAACCATGCTTCAACCTCCTTACCAATTGCATTGATCTTTTCACCCAGGCCATAGTGCGCGAATACCTCAAGCGCATTTTTCCATAGTGCAATTACGGCTCCGGCAGCTCTGATCTCCGGCGCCTGTTCCAGGATCAGCACTTCTGCTCCCATGGACTTTAAGGCCAATCCTGCGGTTAATCCAACAATTCCGGCTCCTGCAACAATCACCCGGAACGGTTTTTCCTGTTTTGATCCGATAGCTTTGATCATTTATTTATTAATTAAGTATGATATTAAATTTAAGACGGGCACTATCCCGTATACTATTTGGTTAATACTACATGTTTATATAAGGATCTGGGATTTTCGGCCTCCTCAAGCAAATAATGCGCAACATTGGCCCTGGGGATCTTGCTGACCTTCATTCCCTTCTTTAATTCGCTTATTACTTTATAGCCGGTTGCCAGCGGTGCATTCGTTAACATTCCCGGCATTACCGTTTCCCATTTCATTGAGCTGAATGTAAGGATCTGCTCCATTCTTGTTTTATCATGGTACTGATCCTTCAGGAATAAATTAATTATTAACCGCAGGGAAAAGCTCAGGTATTCAGCGCTCGCTCCTGTACCAAAGCCGGTGACCACGATCACCCTGCCGTTGTAGCTTAGGTCTGAGCTGGCCTTCACCAGGGCCCTGGCCGTTTCTGAGAACAGGGTAGTACCTTTTTTCTTTTTGGTTCCAATGGTTACAAGCACCGCATCTGTTCCTGCGATTGTCTTTTTCAGGTCGTCAACGGAGAGGGCGGTACCATTGATCTTTGTTAATGATTTATGTTCGGGAAGCGCCGCATTATTCCTTGACAGCGCCCTTACAGAATGCCCCCGGTCCAGTGCCTGTTTAACGGTTTCTGCGCCTATTCCGGCTGAAGCGCCTATCACTGCTATTACCATAGATCTTCGTTTAAATTTTCCCAAAGGTCGGTAAGATAGCGCTTAGCGTATAGGCCTTATAGATGGAATGATAGTCCTAAAAGAGTATTTGGCCGGTTTGCCAATAAAAATTGAAATGATGCTTTAAAGCTTGATCTGTAAACCAACCGACGCATAAGGAGCCGCCTGGAAATGGTATCCTCCATCCTGAAAGATGCTTTTCAGCTTCCTGTCCATCATTTTCGCCGGACGCGTAGCGCTAATGCCGGCTGTAATAGGGATGGATACCCTTTTGCCTAGCTTTATTTCCGGACGAAAACCGGCCACCAGGTATTGATGTGCGAATATTTTGTCTTTCCCATCCTGCTCCAGCAGCGCCATTTGTCCGTTCAATTCTGCTACAAAACTTAAAGACAGGTTTTTATGAGCATTATATTGTACGGATATTTCCAATCCTTTCATCGCTTCGACCTTTACCGCATATTTACCTTTTGTTTTCCAGTTTATATAAAAGGCCGGGAATAACATTGGATAACCAAAAGAGTTATTTATAGCAAGGCCTCCTCCCAGCTGCAGATTAGGCTTTAGATGATAAATGAAAACAGCTCCCATACCCCCCAGCACATTTTTAAAGCTTATTTCAGAGAACCGGGTGCTGGGCATATAAACCCCGCCACCGATAGTTGCCATTAAGGACCATTTGTCATTCAAAGGCCTCAGATGATTAAGGCTTAAGCCAATATTCATAATCTCGTCAATAACCAAAGGCTCGGTAAAATTCTTATTGTCGAGTTTTGCATATTCAGCGCCTACGCTTATGGCCCACATGGTAGGACGATTATTTTCATCCAGTTTTTGGGATAGCGGAATATTAACCCCTCCCTGGTAAACTATAGCCGAACCTTCACTATTCCCCACTCTGTCATTACTTTCACCTTCGGACGCACGAAAGCCCGATTTTCCAAAATATTCAGTTTTGAATACAACCTGCGCATTTGTACCTGAAATCCCAACGAGCATAAATACGAAAAACAATAGCTTCTTCATTCCAATGGTTTTTATTACCAAAGCTCCCTGTTTAGAGGCGCTTGCGGAACTCTTTTTGACGAATCATAGCTTTGCCTTTGACGAATGGCCGTACAGTATCATGTTAATCCGTTAACTTTAACAACACGAAACATTATGCCCAAAGACAGATTATGCTGCTGAGAATAAAGAACCGTATAAAAGAGAATTATGCAATTCTTGCCTGTTGGACAATGTTGTTTTTTGCCTTGTGGCTACAAGTTATACCAGATACAGGGTCTTTGACCGAAGCAACATTATATCCGTTTTTAACGCTCCTGTCTGTTTTCCCCATTACAACCTATCTCAGTGAAACTTTGCTGCCAAAAGCCATCCGGCAAAAAGCTGCTGGAACTTTTGTTCTTCAGTTTCTGGGTTTTTCCATCCTGGCTGGAATGGTACGTTTTTTCTATTTGTATCTTTTTGCCTTTTTAGAGGGAAGAGGTGTTTTCCCTCTTTCAGAATATTTTAATATAAAGGCGCCGGCGTATTATTTACTCGTATCCATTCCAACAGGGATTGCGATCAATCTATGCATCTGTGGCGTCCGGTTCTTTCAGGAAAATTTAAAGCTGAAAAAAGCGCTTGTAGAATATCAGCTGCGTACGCTGCAACACCAGGTTACCCCGCATTTTATGTTCAATGTGTTGAATCATATCCATATTCTGATGCAAACCGATGTAGCGTTAGCCTCCGATCTGCTCATAAAGTATTCCGAGATCCTGCGTTACCAGCTCTATAATGGAGATAAACAAAATGTAACATTGGAGCAGGATGTTCAGTTCCTGAAGGATTTTATTGCCGTTGAAGAAATACGCTGGGAGGACAAATTAACGGTTTCCTGTTCGTGGAAAATAGCGGATCCGAAAAAGGAAATACCCGCGCTGCTTTTTATTACATTCATCGAAAATACATTTAAGCACGTCTCAAAATCTGATTTTGAAAAAGGATATATCCATATAAATTTTGAACAAACGGATAATACCATCTCCTTTTATGTAGAGAACTCAAAATCTACCCTGCCTGTAAAGAAGAAAAATACAGGCGGCGTGGGCCTTAAAAATATAAAGGAGCGCCTGGAGATATTATACTTCGGAAAGTATGACCTGTCCGTTGAGGAGACCGATCGTGTTTATCAGACAAAACTTGTAATACAGCTATAATGGCGGAACTAATATCAAAACAGCGTACACCATCCAGGATCAAATGCCTGATCGTTGACGATGAATCTATTGCCATAAAGGGGATCATCAATTATATAGAGAAACTGGATTTCCTGGAAGCTACGGCGTACTGTTCTTCTGCATTGGAAGCGGCAGAGATCCTTAAAAAGAG
>NZ_DATCRF010000680.1:0-13806 GCF_036569125.1 Chitinophaga sp.
TCCTGAAAAATATACCGGCTTTGCTTTTGGAATGGGTATAGAACGTATTACCATGCTGAAGTACCAGATCAAAGACCTTCGATTGTTCTCCGAAAATGATACCCGCTTCCTGGAACAGTTCACGGGCGCGGTATAGCTATAAATAGTAAAAGATAAAGGTGAAAGCATGCTTTCACCTTTTCTTTTTTAACCTCTCACCTCTTCCCCAATGATCACTTTACAGGAAATTAAAACCATTGCGGTGTGCGGCGCAGGTACCATGGGCGCCGGCATTGCACAGGTAGCGGCTGCCAGCGGGTACAATACGCTTTTGTTTGATATACAGCCTGCCATGCTGGACAAAGCAAAATCGCAGATAAGCCAACACCTGGATACTGCAGTAGCCAAAGGCAAGCTCACTACGGCGGATAAAGCCGCTACGCTGCAACGCCTGCAGTTTAGCTCCCGGCTGCAGGATTGCGTGGCAGAAGTGATCATAGAAGCCATTGCAGAGCAATTAGAGGCTAAAACAGCGCTGTTTAACCAGCTGGCGGAACTTAATCACAGCGAGGCCATTTTTGCCAGTAATACCTCCTCATTATCCGTTTCCCGTATAGCTGCCGGCGTTATGGATCCATCGCGGGTAGCAGGTATGCACTTCTTTAACCCGGCCCCGCTTATGAAGCTGGTAGAGGTGGTAACTGCAGAAAGCACCCACCCCGAAGCTGCGGCGCTGGTGTATGAGCTGGCCAAAAGCATGGGCAAAACACCCGTGCATGTAAAAGATGCCCCGGGGTTTATTGTGAACCGGGTAGCCCGGCATTATTACCTGGAAGCCATGAAAGCTGCGGAGCAGGAGCTGGCAGACTTTGCCACCATTGACCGTTTGCTGGAAAGCAGCGGTTTCCGTATGGGGCCTTTTGCACTGATGGACCTGATCGGGAATGATGTGAACCTGGCCGTAACACAATCCTTATACAACGCTTTTGATCAGGCGCCGCGTTTTGCCCCCAATGAGCTGCAGGCCAGCAGGGTAGCGAAGGGAGAGCTGGGGCGTAAGAGCGGAAAGGGCTTTTATAATTACGAATGAGCAATGTGAATTACGAATTATTCAATTACGAATTACGAATTGGGTACTTCGTGGAGTATATATTTCAATAAGACGGAGGGTTATAATTTGGTAACTGTAACTGATAAACAAAATACCCTAAATCGCTGCATTTAATTCGTAATTCGTAATTGAATAATTCGTAATTGTTACTTTTGCGCTCATGATCTTAGTTACCGGCGGAACAGGTTTTTTAGGCAGTAATCTATTACGGGCACTGGTAAAGGCCGGCAAGCCCGTACGCGCTTTATACCGCCAGCAGATACCCGAAACATTACAGGATATACGATCACAGATAACCTGGTTCCAGGGCGATGTGCTGGATGTTATAAGCCTGGAAGAAGCCATGCAGGGTATTACACAGGTATACCATTGCGCCGCCGTAGTATCTTTTCAGCCCGCTGCACACCGCAGCATGCTACAGATAAATGTTGAAGGTACCGCCAATGTAGTGAACCTGGCCCTGGATGCCGGTGTGCAAAAGCTGGTGCATGTAAGCTCTGTAGCTGCCCTGGGCCGTATGAAAGAAGGCGCGCCGGTAAATGAGGAAAGCGAGTGGATAGAAAGCCGTAACAACTCCCAGTACGCGGTTAGTAAATACCGGAGCGAAATGGAAGTATGGCGCGGCGTGGCAGAAGGGCTGCCGGCAGCTATTGTAAACCCGTCTATTATACTGGGCAGCAGCTACTGGCACGATGGTTCCGGTGCGCTGTTCAAGAACGCCTGGAAAGAATTCCCCTTTTATACCAAAGGCATTAACGGCTATGTGGATGTGGAAGATGTGGTGAAGGTAATGTGCGCGCTGATGGAGAGTGATATCAGCGGGGAGCGTTACCTGCTTTCATCAGAGAACTGGAGCTATTATGATCTTTTTGCTGAAATGGCTGCGCAGCTGGGTAAAAAACCGCCGCATATCAATGTACAATCCTGGCTGGCAGAAGTGGTTTGGCGTATGGAAAAAGTGAAGGGTATGTTTTCGGGCAACAAACCCCTGGTTACAAAAGAAACGGCCCGTACCGCCCAGATGAAAATATACTACAACACGGATAAGATCTTACAGGCATTACCGGGATTCCGGTTCACCCCGTTAAAACAAACCATTGCCCGCGTTTGTAAAGACTTTTTACAGGATGCAGCTGCGGGTAAGCTATCTAAATAACAAGGCGCCTATTGCGGCAGCCAGCACCTTTTCCGTATCGGCCTTCACACGCCTGCTTACCCATACCCGGGGCTGCTCTCCCGGCATTACAGCCGCTACTGCATTGCCCTTTATATGGAACTCATAACACACCTTCTCATAAGAGTTTACAATACCAAAACGGTTATGCGCAGTAACACGGATCTCAGTATCCGGTGAGCGCAGTATGCCAATGGGTTTATTGTCATTCAGCTCCAGGTAATGCGGGTTTTTTAACAGCAGCTCCCAGCGTACCAGCGGGTTACTTTGGGTACCGTTAATAAGAATGTAAAAAAGCGGATTGGTGGGAGGTGTTTTTTCCAGCCAGTCAGGTAAAGTACGGCCGGAGAAACTAACACGCGGCGTGTTTAACGCCTGTACCAGTATTTGCTCGCTGCTATCTTTTACCAGGAAGTTGAAAGGGTTATCAACGTTCTTAAAAGTAATGTTGGTGGCGCTGGCCACGCTGTTCTTACGGGCGGTGGTGGTATAAGCGCCGTAATGGAATGTTTTGGCAGAGAACCAGCCGTCGCGGATCTCTACCTTCCATTCCTGGTCATCAGTATAAAGATCCTGTGCGGCAGCGGGTGCTGTTGTATTAACAGGGCCGGCAAAGCATAGAACAGCAGCAACAAAGCTTTGTAAAAGGGATATATGCATGGTATTAGTGGTTGGCTGTTAGCTGTTAGCTATTGGCTATTAGCTGCTAAAAGCTAAAAGCTAATAACTATTTATTCATTACTTTTTCCCACAGTTCAGGGATACGTTTGATCCAGGTAAGCTCTTTCATTTTAGTACGGGCTTCTTCTGCCGGAGAGCCAAAGTATGTTTTGCCACCTTCCAGCGAGCTGGGTACGCCTGATTGTGCCAGCACAACGGCGTCTTTACCTATCACCAGGTCTTTAGATACGCCTACCTGCCCCCAGAGGATCACGTTATCTTCTATATGCGCTTTACCACCAATGCCTACCTGTGCGGCAAACAGGCAGTTGCGGCCTATAACGGTACCGTGGCCAATGTGTATCATGTTATCCAGCTTGGTGCCCTGGCCTATGATGGTATCGCCGCTTACGCCTTTGTCGATGGTGCAGCCGGCGCCTATTTCCACATCACTTTCAATTATAACCCGGCCGCAGCTTTCCATTTTATCATACATCACGGCGCGGTCCTTCCTTCTTTTAAAGTAAAACGCATCGGCGCCAATAACGGTACCTGCATGAATGATCACGTTATCGCCAATAACAGTATGGTCATAAATAGTAACGTTGGGATGTATGAGGCAATTGCTGCCTATACGCACATGATTACCAATGAATACGTTAGGTTGAATGATGGTGTCTTCACCTATTACAGCGCTATCGCTGATGGGTTTGGAGGAGGGTTCAAAGGGGCGGAAATGTTTTACAAGGGATACATAGGCGCTGAACGGATCGTCGGTAACCAACAACGCCTTACCTGCCGGGCAGGCTACTTTTTTGTTGATGATGATAATGGTGGCTGCAGAATTAAGGGCTTTATCATAGTACTTCTCAAAGTCCACGAATGATATATCTCCTTCCCGTACTTTATGGATCTCGTTGATACCGGCGGCCATCAGCTGATGGTTGCCTTCCAGCGCTGCGCCTATCATAGCGGCTATCTCTGTAACGGCAACAGGTGCTTCAAACTTCATAGCATATTGAATTAGTGAGTGATTTTAGGTGAGCAAAGTTAGGTGAAAAAAGGAAGTAAGAAGTATCTTATCGCTTACTGCATAGTGCTGATTTTTTACTTCCATCGTCGTTCAGCAGACTGTTGTTATCCACACTTTTTTTAGTGGTGTGAATAAAATTTTTTGTAAAATTTTTCTTTTGTCATAAAATTCTTTTTAATATTGTGTAGGGAATTTTGTTTCCCTGTACTTACTAACCCATTCACATAACAAGAAAGTCTGATTGTTCGCACGGTCAGACTTTTTTTATTGCCTTTAAAACCCGCTACTACCAAGTGTTTCAGCTTACACCCATTTTTATCATCCTCCAAAGCATCATCCCCTTGCATTGCTTTTTATCCTTTTCATGCGGGTATCATGCACAACAAGCAAAGGGCTGTTTTTTGCTTTTTTGACCTTTAAAGCCCTGCTTTACCCAAAAATTTTTTGTGTAAGCGCATTAAAAGCGCGGTTATGATCCATAAAACATCCTTTAACGCATAAAAAGGCAACAAACCCGGCTTAAAAAGTAGTGAAAAGGAAAAGAAATTATAACGTTGAAGTGTATACGTAGTGTAAGCGTAAACCCTGATTAATCCTGTAGGTTAGCGGCTTTTATAAGGTGGTTCATTTGCAGCAGGCGTATTTTTTTGCCTTCCAGTTCTATGAGGCCGTCTTTCTTAAATTCGGAGAGTAAACGGATGGCAGATTCTGTAGCGGTACCTACCAGGTTGGCAATTTCTTCTCTTGAAAGGCGAACGTTCAGGGTTTGTCCGTCGCTTTCAACGCCATAGGTTTCATGAATGAATAACAGGGTTTCAGCTAAGCGTTCCCTTACCGGTTTCTGGGCCAGGTGGGTGATCTTTAATTCAGCTTTGCGCAGTTCGCTGGAGAGGATGCGCATCATTTCAAAAGAAAGGCCCGGATCTTTTTGCAGTACGTTCAGGAACAGGTCTTTGGGAATAAAGCATACCTGTGCATCATCCAGCGCTACTGCCGTAGCGGTATACCGTTCGCCGCTTAATAAGGCTTTATAACCCATAATATCCCCTTCTTTTACCAGGCGTATGATCTGTTCACGGCCATCGTCGCCGCTATGGGTGAGCTTTATTTTTCCGGAGTTGATGCAGTAGATACCAAAGGAGTGAGCGCCTTCCTGGAAAATGACCTGTCCTTTTTTGTACAATGAACATACACGGGCTTCATCAATAGCCGTGATATTTTCTCCCTCCGCTTTGCAAAAGATAGAACCAAAGCGGGCTTGACAATGTTGACAGGTGATCTGTTTAAGAGGTGTGCCCATATGCGATGATGCAAAATTACTAATTTGCAGGGCGTTCACCAAAGACCATTATAAGCTGTTGTTGTACTATTACGTTATTTATAAGCCTTACCAGGTGCTTACACAGTTCAGCAGGGAAGCAAACAAAGCCTGCCTGGCCGATTATTTTGCCGTGCCTAAAGATGTGTATCCTGTTGGGCGGCTGGATTATGATAGTGAAGGACTATTGATATTAACCAACGATAAAACGTTGAACCACCGTTTATTAAATCCTCGCTTTGCACATGAAAGAGAGTATTGGGTGCAGGTAGACGGCGCTATTACAGCTGCTGCAATAATGCAGCTGCAGCAGGGCGTAACCATTAACATTGATGGTAAAGCTTATAACACCCAACGCTGCAAAGCGGCTTTGTTTGAAACACCGCCGCCGGTACCGGAGCGCAACCCGCCTATACGCTTCCGTAAAGAAATACCCGCTCCCTGGATCCAGCTAATGTTGAAAGAAGGTAAGAACCGGCAGGTGCGTAAAATGACGGCGGCTGTTGGTTACCCCACGTTGAGGCTTATCCGTTACCGGATAGCCGGCCTTACCCTTAACGGCCTGCAGCCCGGAGATATGCTGCAGCTGGAGCGGGAAGCCGTTTACAAGGCACTTTTTAAGTAAGCTATTAGCTTTTAGCCATTAGCTTTTAGCTGTTGACAGGAGGCATTAGCTAACGGCTAAATGCCAATGGTTAGCAGCTAATAGCTAAAAGCTAACAGCTAAAACCTAATGTCTAACCGCCCTTCTTTGCGCTTTCCACTAATTTAGCTAGGTTTGTTACCAACAAACATTCCATATGCTGAAATCAATGACCGGGTTTGGAAGGGCAGAAAGCACGCGCGGAGAGACTATTATAACCGTAGAGATAAAATCTTTGAACGGTAAACAGTTTGAGGTGAATCTGAAATTATCCCCCTTATTAAGGCCGTACGAGTTTGACATCCGCAACCAGCTGCAGCAAACCTTGCAGCGCGGCACGCTGGATGCTACCATCAACATACGTCAGAACGGCGCTACCCGGCCGGTTATGGTAAATACGGAGCTGGCTAAGTTCTATTATCAATCCATTACCACCCTGGCAACAGAGCTGAACCTGCCGCAGGATGATATGCTGAATGTGCTGATGAAGCTACCCGAGGTAATAACCCCGGCTACTGAACAGATTGTGGAAGAGGAATGGCTGGCCATTCAGAAGGTATTAAGATCCGCACTGGAAGAGCTGGATACCCACCGCCAGGATGAAGGCGCCGTACTGGAAGCCGACCTGCTGCTGCGGATAGAGAATATAGAAAGCTATTGTGTAAAGGTACGGGAGCTGGACCCCCTGCGTAAAGACCGTATACGCCAGCGTTTGGAACAGCTGCTGGCCGACTATGTAGGTAAGGAGAATGTGGATGCCAACCGTTTGGAGCAGGAGCTGATCTTTTATTTAGAGAAGCTGGACATCTCCGAAGAGCTGGTGCGCCTGGAAAACCACTGCCGTTACTTTAAGGAAATACTGCGCGAAGCAGATATGGCCAAGGGTAAAAAGCTGGGTTTTGTGCTGCAGGAAGTAGGACGTGAAATAAACACCACCGGCTCCAAAGCCAACGATGCCGGCATACAGCAATGGGTGGTATTAATGAAAGACGAACTGGAAAAGGCCAAAGAACAAGTATTAAATGTACTATAGTCAACTTATGAAACAAATGGGGGCAGCCATTGTCATGGGCTGCCTGGGACTGGCATCCTGCCTGCCGGTTAAAATGGATGCCTATGAAAAGAACGAGGAGATACCAGGGCACCAGTGGAGCTATCAATACAAACCTGTATTTGAAGTAACCATTAAGCCGGAAGACACCGCCTACCTGTATAACATTTATGTAAACATCCGCCACCAGGATGCTTACCCCTACAGCAATATATGGGTGCTGGTAAATACCCAGCTTCCGGGCGACAGCAGCCTGCAACCCCGCAGGGTGGAGCTGCCGCTGGCAGATGCTTCCGGCAAATGGTTAGGCAGCGGGCTGGATGATATTTATGAGCACCGCATTCCTATCCAGCAGCAGGCCATCCTGAACAAGCCCGGCACCTATCGTTTTACATTTGAACAAAATATGCGGCAAAATCCGCTGCCTTATGTGATGAATGTGGGACTGCGGATAGAGAAAGCCGGCGCACGGCCATGAGACGTTTCTTACATAAACTACAGGATCAGAAGGTAACCTCCTTCATTTACCTTTTTGTATTGGCTTATACCATACTGGCACTGGTATGGTGGGGCGTGCTGCTGTACCTGCAGGGCCGGCAGATCACCGGTTTTGAGCGGCGCAACCTTGAGCTGCGTATCGATAACGTGGCGCATCCCGTGGAATACCAGATGGAGCTGGAGCGTATAGAAAAGGATGAGCGCATGCGCACCTTTAAATTCTTTGGAGAAGGCGGCACCTTCCTGGGTATTATACTGGTAGGGGCCTTTTTTGTATACCGCTCCATATGGAAGCATATGAAGCTTACCCGGCAGCAGCAGAATTTTATGATGGCGGTAACACATGAGCTGAAATCGCCCATAGCCGCAGCAAAGCTGAACCTGGAAACCATTCGCAAACACAAGCTGGATGAGGAGAAGCGGCTAAAGCTGGTAGAGAATACCATTAAAGAGACCGACCGCCTGGACCAGCTGTGCAACAACATACTGTTAGCCTCCCAGCTGGAAGCCGACCGTTATAAGCTGTTCCGCGAGCCGCTGGATTTTTCGGCCCTGCTGGATAGTAATATCAAAGAGCTGCAGGCGCGCATTACTACCCACACCATTGTAGCTGATATACAGCCCCGTATATGGGTGGAGGGTGATAAGTTCATGCTGCAGATGGTACTGAGCAACTTAGTGGAAAATGCGGTAAAATATGCGCCCAGGCAAACCGTCATCAAGGTACGTTTACACGAGAACGGGCATGTATTAAAGTGGCAGGTAGCCGACCAGGGGCCGGGCATACCGCTGGATGAGCGTAAGCGGGTGTTCCTGAAGTTTTACCGTATTGGCAACGAAAATACCCGTAAGGCAAAGGGCTCCGGCCTGGGCCTGTTCCTTACCCAAAAGATCATGGAACAGCATGGGGCTACCATACAGGTAAAGGATAATACTCCCTCAGGCGCCTGCTTTGAGATCAGCTGGCCGTTATATTCCGTGCAAACGGCGTAAATTTGCACCACGGTTTTCAATTCCGGTAATCTGTAAAGCCGAAGATGTAACTTAGAAGGATATGAAAGAAGCAACGAAAGCATCTATACTCTTGGTAGAAGATGAGGAGAACCTCCAGGAAGCGCTGAAGCTGAACCTGGAGCTGGAAGGTTATGAGGTAACAGCAGCAGATAATGGCACCACTGCGTTAAAGGCGGTGAAGAACGAATATTTTGACCTCATTATACTGGATATTATGCTGCCGGAAATGGATGGCATAGCCGTGTGTGAGAACATCCGCATACAAAATAATGATGTACCCATCCTGTTCCTGAGCGCGCGTAACAGCAGCGCCGACCGCGTGCTGGGCCTTAAAAAGGGGGGGGATGATTATATGACCAAACCCTTTAACCTGGAAGAGCTGCTGTTAAGGGTGGAGAAGCTGATCGTAAAGAACAAGCGTATACAGGATAAGGATAGCGTGCCCAATGTTTACCGCTTTGGCAATAACACCATTGACTTTGCCGCGCAGGAGTGCATCGGGAAGGATGGTAAGAGCTATGAGCTGAGTAAAAAGGAAACCATGCTTCTGAAGCTGCTGATAGAGAACAAGGGAGAGGTAGTAACCCGCGAAAAGATACTGCAGGTAGTATGGGGCTATAATGTGTACCCCACCACCCGCACCATTGATAACTTTATACTGAACTTCCGCAAATACTTTGAGGAAGACAGCCGTAACTCCAAATACTTCCACTCTGTAAGAGGGGTTGGCTACAAGTTTACGGAACAGTAATTTACCCCTGACCACTTATAATAGTTTTCCCTCCGATTGCGATATAAATACTGCCTTGTAGTAATTGGCACTTTACATTCAGTGCGATTTAGTAGATATTTAATAGGTGTATCAGCTACACTTTGCTATTGATCCTTTTGTAAACCTTATTAGTGTTACTGCAATACGGGCATATGTTTTCAGCGGGCGATTGGAACTATTGGTTATTCTTCTTATTAAGCATAGCGCTTATCTGCTACTTATTTTACCGCCGTGAAAGAAGTATCAGGCGGAACTCCACCAAAGAAATAAACCAGCGGCAATCTATGGTGAATCTTGAGCTGCACGCCTTTCAGGCGCAGATGGACCCCCATTTCATCTTCAACAGCTTAAACGCTATTCATCATTACATCCTCAGCACCAGCACGGATATGGCCTCCCTGTACCTCACACGCTTTTCAAAGCTGATGCGCCTTATGATAGCTAATTTCAACAAAGAATGGATTAGCCTGGAGGAGGATGTGGAGGCGCTGGAGCTGTACATTCAGCTGGAGCAGCTGCGTTTTGAACCGCAGTTCGTGTACAAGCTACATCTTTCACCGGAGGTAAGCCACCAGTTTACCCTGGTGCCCCCAATGATCATACAGCCTTATGTGCAGCAGGCCATCTGGCACCGCATATTACAGCGCCCGCAAAAAAGCGGCGGCCGCCTGGAAGTATTTATTGGCCGCCAGCAGGACCAGCTATTTATACAGGTAGAGGATAATGGTGTGCGCGGGGAGCTGCAGCCCGCCTCCTATGCCGCCACGCAGCTGAGCCGCAACGTAGCCATTGCAGCAGAGCGCCTGCAGATAATGAGTGAAAAGTACCATATACATGCCCAGGTAACGGAGCAGGATATTTATGATGAACCTTCCCAAACCAGTGTTAGCCGTATTACCATTAACCTTCAGCATATCACCAGCCGCCACCAGCAGGCCGGGTGAGCATAACCCCGGCTGCAGTTAAAAACGTGGTTTACATTTTATTTTCGTAATTTTTCGGTGGGACAAATCCGTAACTGAAGACTAGGCCAACTAAGTATCCATCACTATTGCCAACTGTCACCAATGCATGCCATTATTGTGGATGACGAAAAACACTGTCGTGACGTATTAATGCTGCTCCTTAGCCGGCACTGCCCGGATATTACCATTGATGCTGTTTGCGTTGACGGACCCACTGCGCTGGAAGCCATTGAAAGGCAGCCTCCGGAGCTGTTGTTCCTGGATGTGGAAATGCCTGGTATGAATGGTTTTGAGCTGCTGGAAGCCTGCCCTGCCACACCTTTTTCCGTGATCTTTACTACTGCATATGATCAATACGCCATACGCGCCATTCGCCACAGCGCGCTGGATTATCTTTTAAAACCTATTGATAAGGATGAGCTGTTAAGGGCCGTGGAAAAAGCGGCCGCCCGGCAGCTGCTGCTTACCGGCACCAAGCTGCAGCACCTGTTACAGTTCCTGCATGAGCACCTGCAGGCTAATGAGCGCCTGGCCCTGCCTACACTGGAAGGCTTACGCATGGTGCTGCCCAAAGATGTAATGTACTGTACGGCGGAGGGCGCCTATACCCGGCTGCTGCTGCAGGATGGCCAAAACCCGCCGCTGATATGCCGTACGTTAAAAGAAGTGGAAGCGGTGCTGAAGGACAAAGGATTTTTCCGTGTGCATCACAGCTACCTCATTAACCTTTCCTTTATGGATAAATATATTAAGGGAGATGGGGGAGAGATCATTATGAGCGATGGCGCCAGCATACCGGTATCGCGGCAGCGCAAGCAGGAGTTTATGGCGCGGATCGAGAAGCTATAAACGTTTCACCTCATCGCAGGCTATCCACCCGGTTTTACCATCTGCCAGCTGCACTTTGCAATAATCCGCAGTAGCATCCAACACCTGCACTTTCATACCTTCATTCAGCTCAAACAGGTCTTTCCCGTTCTGGTCCGGCGCTGCTTTGGCCTTAATGCCGCTGTTCATAACAATGCCGGTGTGGTGGCTATGCAGGCTGCTGTAGGTGTAAATGGACATGAACAGGTACGCAACAAACACTACGCCTATAACGCTAACACCCATACGAACTATACGGTTATTAAAACGCGCTGCCAGCAAATAAGCCAGCACCCCGCCGATCAGCAGCCAGAATAACACCAGGCTGCCAACTGCCCAGCCATTGGGCGTATGCAGGTGCTCCCACTGCTGCCACCATTTCTGGAAGAACAGTAAAGGCAGTTCATCGGTAAAGCCCTGTACGCGCTGGTTAGCCAGGTCCAGGTTATGGGTAACGGATTCATTATACGGGTTAAGCTGTAATGCTTTTTCGTAGTTGTAAATAGCCTGACCGGTGCGGTTGCTTTTGTAGTAGGCATTGCCTGCGTTGAAGTACAGATCTTCCAGCGGATAACCTTCGTTGATCAGCTGCTGGTATATGCCGGCCGCCTCTGTGTACTTGTTTTGCTGGTACAGGGTATTGGCTTTTTCAAACCGCTGCTGCGGCGTAAGCCCCTGTGCCTGCAGGGTATTATAACCCAGCAGCAATAAAAGGATTATATAGCGTACCGGTTTCATACTACTTGTTGCTTCGTTTTCAATTGCTCTTCCAGCTGGCTGATGACTTTTACGGCCTGCTGGTAAGTGCCCTGCATTTTATCGTTGCTTTGTGCCGGTGCATACAGCGCCATTTCACAGTTATCCAGCAGATCAAAAAGCTGCAGGGTATTATCCCCGTTGATGCGGCGGCCGGCCAGCTTGTTTTGTACCAGCTGCTTATTCAGATCGGCAAAGGGAATTTCCAGCTTATGGCTCAGGTAACCCCATACGGCGCGGGAAGTTTCTTCGTAAAAAGCGCGGTCCTTCCCTTCTTTCAGGTAACGGGCAGCCAGCTCCAAACGTTTCAGCGCTGCTTTGTTGGCGTAGCGGTGTTTAAGCAGGGCGGCATTATTTTGCTGGTAGTGCTGGCGGCGGCGGTATAAAATACCTGCTATCAGCGCCAGGATAGGTATCAGCAATAACAGGTAGTACCACACGCTGCCCAATAAGAAGCCGGCATCTTTGGTCCAGCGCTGCGGCGCCAGGTGCACGGGTATCAGCACATTTTTATCAACGCTGAAATCTTCCTTATCACGTTTATTCTGTTTGCCCGGTGTTACTTTAATATTAAATGCCTGCGACTTAATGGTTTTGTAGGCATGCGCTACGGGATCAAAGTACGAGAACTCAACCGGCGGAATGGTTTGGTCGCCTGCTTCCAGCGGCATCAGCGCAAACTCAAACTGCCGGCTGCCGGAAAGCGGGTTACTGTTCTTTTCAATATTATCGGTAACCTTGGGATCGTATTTTTCAAAGCTGCCGGGGATCTCCACCTTCGGCTGGTTCAGCAGGTTCACATTACCCTGGCCGGAGATATTCACTTTTAAGGTTAGCGCATCATCGGTAGTAAGCGTAGTTTTATCAATGGTGGCGCTCATGTTAAAGTGCCCTACCGCACCATTATAGCTGGGCGGCCGGGTATCTACCGGTAATGGTTTTACAGTGATCTTTACCGGGGCGCTCTGGATCTTGTACGGCACATCTTCATAAGACACTTCGGGCCGGTTAAAGAAATCATCAAAGAACGGATCGTTAAAGGGATCTTTAAAACCGGGATCATTGAAGAAATCTTCAAAGGGGTCCCTGGACCGCTTGCGGTTATCGTGCGAAAGCTTCACCAGGCGTACCTGGTTATCCACCTCTACGGGATCCAGCTCAAGGTTACCGGATTGCAGGGGGAACAGCAGTGTTTTGCGGATAGTGAAAACTTTGAACAGCTGGCCGTTTATGCGTTCCGTAGTGGCCTGCGGCGGGTTAGGCAGCTCAATATCTTTAGCGGAAAAACCTTTGAATGCCGGTACGCGCGTTACGCTGGAATTAGTGGGCAGGCGGGTATACAGTTTATACGTGGCCGTTAGCTGCTCACCTTCGTACAGGTTGGTTTTATCTACATCTACTTTCAGGAAAATATTTTTACGCAGCTTGGCATCCACATCCTCGCCCTTACGTAAAATGCCTTCGGTCACATCCTCATCCGGACCGCGGTGGCCGGGTTGAAAGCCGGGCGGCTGTTGTGCGGGGGCCTGCGGCGCTGCATTGTGATTAACACTTTTGATCACCTCAATGGTAACAGGATTGGAGTGTACTACATTCCCGTTTACGCGGGCAGTAGCGCCGGCTAAGGTAAAGTTGCCTGTGCGTTTGGGCTGCAGTACATAGATCAGCGCTATGTATTCAGAGCGGCGGCCGTTGTAAATGGATTGGCCCTGTACCTGTGAGGGGCCCTGCATTACTTCAAAATCTGTAAAAGAGGGCGGTGTAAAGCTGGCTACATTGGATGCGTTTTCCAGCATGAACTGGATCTGGAAAGGCTCATCCTGCGCAACACGGGTGCTGCTTACATTGGTAGTAAAACGGAATTCCTGGGCACTAGCGCAAGCTATAACGCCCAAACAAAAAAAGAGGGACAGTGCCCACTTCCTTATTTTAACCTGACAGACCATATCTCGTTGACAAATTTAA
>NZ_DATCRF010000681.1:0-26083 GCF_036569125.1 Chitinophaga sp.
AAAGTGCATAATCATCTGCTGTACCAGGGCCTGAGACGCCAATACCTACTATGTCTGAGCTATTATCCATTCCATTAACGTATAACCTGAAATAGACTGTCTTATCCGGACCTATATGCTGTAATTCGGGATAAGCTGATAAATCAATCGTTGCCTGTGAAGTTGATTGAGCGGCATTAAATAAATAGGATTTTGCCAGGTATTTGAAATTCACACCATCAAGGCTATATTTCCAGTACCACAGTTTTAGTGTTGGCCCGGTGGATATTAGCTTTGCATCAATCGTTGACAACGAGATCTTTTGTGATGCCTTTGGCTTTACTGTGAACTGAAAGTACAGGTTGTTATTGATTGCCACTGTAGTGTCAGAGGCATAAAGCGTAGATGCAACTGAGGCCGCAGCGCCAAAGCCGCCGGGGAGTGATATATTACCTGACCCGCTCACCGTTTTGAAACCAGCTCCCCTGGTTAATGTGGAAACATTCACGGCTGCATTATTTATGCTGGAATTGGCGGAAACTTCCGCGCCTGTACTGGCAGGACTTCCAAATTGCCAGCCCAGCAGCGGGACGGTCTTTTCAGGAGTGCCCGCATTTTTACGTTTATAGATCGTAAGATCATCAATATCCAGCCGCCCATTGTTAGCTGTTCCTAATCCAAATTTATTGATCCTGAAACGTACGTTACCGGGAATGTCCATTATAAAGGTGGCTTGCTGCTTATTCAGCTGGTGCGTTGAAATTACCGGCCCTATAGGCGCCCAGGTAAGTCCCTGGTTTGTTGAATATTCCAGCTGCCATTTCGATACGCTATCGGCAGCATAGGTGCTATGCTGCAGCGTTACCCTTGAAGCGCCTTCCGTAACATCAAAGTTCATCTGCAAGTAAGCCGGCGCCGTGTTACGGTCAATGATCCTTACCCCGTAGGTCCCGCTTGTGGGCTTATCATTCGCTGAGCTTCCGCCGATAATTGCGTTGTTCAATGTCCAGGTTCCTGTCCTGAAAACAACATCACCACTTGCGTAAGAGGTTTTTACCGGATCAGGGTTTTCGAAATCTTCCGGAAATTGCCGGTATAATTCGCCTAAATCATTTTCCTTTTGGCCAAGTATCGTCATCACGGCATAATGATCTGAAGCCGTATGTCCATTAAAAAGATCCAGTAACACATCGTGCTCATAAGCTTTCCATGTACTGGTCGCAAAAACATAATCAACGATCGTTCGCTCCCTTCGGTCAATATTAAAACCATTTCCGGTTCCCCTTTCTTTCTCATGATCAATCACTGCAAGGTTTTTCGTATCCTTTAACAATACAGAGTTGTTTAAGGTAATATAATTCGGGTCCCATTGGGTGGTATTAAGATCGCCCATTAACAAAGTGGGGGTAGTACCCGCAATTTCATTGATCTTTTGTAAGATCAGCTGAACACTATTCGTACGGGCAACAGTTCCGACATGATCAAAATGCGTACAAAACACATAAAAATTCAAGTTCGTTACCTGGTCGGTAAATTCAGCCCATATACACATACGTGCAAATTTGGCGTCCCATCCTTTTCCGGGAACATCCGGCGTTTCTGATAAATAGAAATGCCCATTTGACTGAAGCGTTAACCGTTGTGTATTATACAGCAAGCCGACCTGGATATTAGCGTCAAAACCAATGCTGTCAAATCTCTGCAGCGTATCGATCAGGTAGCCGGCCATAGATGGCAGCGTTTCCTGGAGCCCGGCAATGTCCGGTTTGTACTTTTCAAACTGGGAAACGACCATTAATTTCCGGTCAGCCCATAAATTTCCAACATCGGTAGCGTTGTCACCTCTTAAATTGTAAGTTATGACATTAAGCTTTTGTGCTTTTGCTGTAACTCCCCACAGAGAGATCAGCAAAAGGATTGAGATCAGATACTTCATAGTTTAGTGATTTAAAACAAGGGAAATATTCTTAATCCAGATTGACTACAACATTTTGATTACCTGTTGCAGTGCTGCTTATCTTAAGCTCTTTTTGTTTTGCGCCGTTTATCGTAAAAGATGACACGTGGCTTCCTTTTCCCTTAACGGTTAGATTGATCATTGCCTTTCGATAGGGAATGGACGTAATGCTTAAAGCGTGAATGCTGTCAGGCAGATACGGTCTTATATACAGATCATCATTTGTGAACTCAAATCCCAGCAGGCCATTGAGCACCATACGCAGATAAGCCGTAGCTGACCATGTTTGATTCTTAAATGATGTCCAGTGAATGTCTTTCTCCGTTTTTCTGCGTTGCCAGCCACCATCAGGTACACCTGAATCAGCATTATAAATTTCACGGAAGTTATAATTACCCTTGTCTTCATCCAGGGCCAGATGGATCAAATTATTTAACTCCGCAGTGAAGACGTCATAGTTCTTTGTGGCGAGGGCTGCATCAGCAAAAAAACCGTTAACCATTGGCCAGATCACTACGTTGTGCCTGCCGGGCTTTTTTGCATCATACCGCGTAAAAGCAGGTGATATAGAAGGAATGCCATGAGCCGAAGTAGCTGCAGCTCTTATCACACCGGCCGCTTGTTGTGTGTCAGGAATGCCGAATAATACGGCAAAGGAGATACCCAGGGCTTCCTGTGAACGGTCAACATTTCCCTGGCTATCGATCAGGTAATAAAATTTATTCTCTTTTGTGTTGTAAAGATATTTCAGGATCTGTGCCTTCAGTGCGGATGCCTGCTGATCGTAAGTATGTTGCCGGCCATCTTTCAGCAGGCCGCTCATTTCTGAAAGCGCCTTATAAGCGCCAAAATAAACAGCATTGGTGCTTAAACATTTGATGGTCTTTGATCCTTCATGGTCAAGCACAAAAGACGAATTGTTCAGGCTATCATATACAGATGCAGGGTAGCCGGCTATCCCGTCATTAAACACGGAAGGTCCGGTAAATAATCCGTAGCGGTGATCATAAGCGCTTTGCTCCAGCTCCTTCATCGTGTTCCCCGCACACCGGTAAGCTTCTTTTAAGAATACCTGGTCGCCCGTTACTTTATAGTGGTTTAGGGCGGCCAGGGTCCAGATGATCTTGTCCCAGTACTGGTGCCCGATCGAATCCTTTTTTACCGTAACGCTCCATAATGAATTTACAGCCACCTGCGGCCTTAACAAACTTGCACAGTTCCATGAGTTAATGGCGATATCCCTTGTCCACTCACCGCCATAATCACCTCCGGCAGCAAGTATTCCGCGCCTGACATTGATATCTACCGTATTCAAAGCAAGGTTAAAAGCATCAACGAGCGCGGTGTTATCTGAGCTGATCTTTTGGGCATTTACCACAAGCGGCCCTGCAGTGGTTATGAATAAAAATAAAGCAGAAAGTATCTTTCGCATCATCGGTTATGTTATAGCTTCTTTTAAAAATTATTTAACGGTTCAATACTGCTTGTCCAGCCCTCCGGAGGGGCCTTTGTTTCCGGCTGAGCGGAAGCGATGATCCGGAGCTTACCGCCCGCGTTGATCTCCTCCTGGGTAATGTAGATGCGGTTGAGCACCTTGCCATTCAGTATTACTTTTTTAATGTACTTATTGTGGGGCCCATAATTTTCAACTTCGATCTCAAATGGATCCCTGCCCATATGGTTCAATTTCACAGTCTTCATCAATGGCACATTTAAATAGTAGACCGGCCAGCCGGGGCAGGCTGGTGAAAAGCCACAGGCTGCAAGCACATACCAGGCAGACATAGCACCGGCATCATCATCCATAGTGCGGATATAGGCTTTAGGCTCATTTTTGTAAACCTTATCAATAAAAGGATCGATGCCTTTACTGTTGTCATTAAAGTAATATTGGATCACGGTATCCGCAGCAAACCGGTGCATCAGCTCCTGCGATTTCCACGGCTGGCCAGCCGCGTTGTACATTAATGGCGCCTGCAGATCCGGCTCATTGGCATGATTATAAAGGTCCTCATTAAAGAACTGATCAAGCTGGGAGATAAATGCTGAAGTTCCTCCTGCGAGATTAATGAGACCTTTGACATCAAACGGAACAAACCACCGGTACTGCCAGATGGTACCCTGGTAAAGGTTCCGGGCCTGTACTTTATCAACGTCCCCGGCTTCCAGGTTCTTAAAATCCTTTTCCCAGTATTTTTTATAATCGCGGGCCTTTTGCATGTATTTTTCACTCAGCTCATCCCTCTTCAGGATCTTCAGGATCTCCGCAAAAGCCCAGGTATCATAACTCGATTCCAGTGCTTTATCCGGTTTGGAAAAATCAAGATGATCTGTTTCTTTGGCCAGTGAATCAATGATCAGGTCAAATCTAACCGGATACCCCTTTCTGTAAGCATCCAGCAGCACTACTATAGCGTGCTCGGTCCGTACGGTATTTGTAGGTTCCGTCTGGGTAGCGTAATCCTGTTTGCCCGCTGTATAAAGATTAGCCAGAGAGGCTACCATTCCCCTGTATTTCTCAGGCCAGCCAACAGAAAGCAGGGGGAGCTGCGTACGGTAGTTGTCCCAAACCGCCCAGCCATTAAACATTGTTTCCGGGCTTTTCTTTTCGATACCATCTGTACCACGGTAAGTGCCGTCCTTTTCAGAGATCTGGTAAGGAGATTGCAATGTCCGGTACAGCAGGGAATAGAACAATTTCTGCTGAGCAATATCACCGGTCACTTCAATCCTGCTTAACTCCCTGTTCCAGGCGTTGTGGCCTTCTTTGCAAAGCTGATCAAATGTGCCGCGAAAGATAGATGATCTTGCATAGTCAGCATTTACCGACGACATGCCCACCCTGATCTCAACCGGATCATTTACGGTGCTGAACACGCCTGTTAGTTTGTGTCCGGGTTTTTCCGTCCATTTTACCGGCTGGCTAAATTCAAGGCAGTAATATAATTTATAGGTTCCTGCATTACAGGTAGTACGGGCTTGTATCCAGCCTGTTAGTGTGCGGCTGGTAACGACATGCTCCTCACCTACAAATTTATTGGCTAACGAATGAGCAAGATCAATGAAGTAACCGTTATTGCCGGCCGGGAAGTGATAACGGTGCATTCCGTTCTTCGGACCTGCAGCTAATTCTGCTACAATTTTATTGGTGAAGGCAACTTTATAATAGCCGGGTGTGCCAGACTGATTAATTTTTATCAGCTCTTTATCGTCTTCCCCATCAATGAAAGGCCTGATTAAAATATTCCCGCCGCTTCCGCGGCAACCTACACCCTCAAAGCGATTATGCGTAAATCCCAAAAAACGCCGGGCCTCGTACTCATAACCTGTATGTGTTGCCGGATAGGTTTGCGGCCCGATGCTCAGCATACTGAACGGATAGGATGCCGCTGGTGACAGCTGACCATGATCGCCCGATGTTCCTAAAAACACATTAACATTTGCCGCGGGGTCCGTGACTATTGTGCGCTGAGCACCGGCCATATTTAATCCTAAGGATAAAAATATGGCCAGGTAATATTTGGTATATCTCATATGCCGGTTAAATTGTTTTCCGGCCTTACTGGTTTCGCCGGTTCAATAATCGCACATTCAGCTATATTCAGTACAGCTGTTATTATGTTCCCTTCCATAGTGGATTGGTGCGTTACCTTATGTATACGAGCCATAGCTTAGCGGCCGGCAATTGCCGGCCACCCAAGCCATTGCTGATCACCAGCCGGGATTCTGGCCCAATTTGGGATTAACCTGCCGGTCATTCTCAGGTATAGGGAATAGATAGAATTTATCATCCCAGGAACGTTTTACATTTGTAAGCCAGGTCAGCTCACCGGAAGTATTGTTGGATAGTCTTTGCGGATTTGCACCACTCTTAATTGTTTCAGCAACATTAACATAAGTTACGCCGGGGATGGTAGTAGCTGGTTTCTCCTGGTAAAAGAGCACATCCGATACGCCATCCTCATTAAGGTCCAGCGCCTGGTTTAAAGCAGGTACATAAAATCCATTCCAGACCTGCTCCATTAACGGACCACGTTTCCACCTCACGATATCATAAAACCGAAAACCTTCCAAAGCCAGCTCAATCCCCCTCTCCCGCCGGATCTCCAACAGCACGGGATCGCTGATATCCGGGAAATAGTTAGCCTTTAAATAAGGGTCTGCTATCAAAGGTTTTGTACCGGTGCTGCCCGTTATACCCGCCCTTCTTCTCAGCGCGCCTATGGTATTATTCCAATCCTCATCAGTAAGCGTCCCAAGTTCTGCCTTCGCTTCTGCGTAATTCAATAAGATCTCTGCATAGCGCATCAACGGCAATGAATTAGTATTCCGGGAGCCGCCATCCATGGATGCATCATCCATAGTCAGCTTAATGGGCTGGTAGCCTGTGTATGTGTAAGAAAATACAGGTGGGGCAGCTTGTTGTACGCCGCCATTAGCGCGCGTGTAATTGCCCATTCTTATTGTTTGCTGCAGGCGCATGTCGCGGCTTTTCACCTCCTCGGGAAATGTCATGGTGCGATAACCGGCTGTATTCGTGAAGGGTGTACCATCTATATTCAGATAGGTATTTATGAAAGTACGCGTAAAGCTTAGCCTGTCGCCATAAGTGGAGCTTGTCAGGTACCAGTTGGCATCATTATAAATAGCCAGGGTTGGATCAACCAGGTTTGCTAATATTATTTCAGAAGGAATGATCGCCTGGCTGTTAAATAAATTCCGGTAGGCTTTATCCGTACCACCTGCAATGTTTAAAGCAAACCCGCCGTTGGTCATTACCTGTTCTGCAGCTTCGGCGGCGGCGGTCAGCAAACTATTAACAGAGCCTTGCAAATTGTATTCAGTATGATATTTCCGGAAAGTACCTTCGAACAAACACACCCTGGATTTAAAGGCAAGCGCTGTATATCTGGTGATAAGGCTCCGGGTGTTATCGTTGGTTGTAATATGCGATGCTGCATAATCCAGGTCCGCCATAATAGAATCAACGATCAGGGTTCTTGGATCACGGCCTGCATACAGATCCGGATCATCCACATCAAATGCCCTGTTGATCCAGGGTACATCTCCAAAACGTTTTAACTTTTCAAAATAAAACCAGCCGCGGAAAAATCGCGCGAGTCCGATATAATTTTCCCGGATAGGTTGAGAAACGGCAGGATCCGTACAGTTCTGTATAAAGTAGTTGATATTACGCAGATCACTCCATGACCATCCTGTGCTTTGCTGGGGGCTGAAGGCGCCGGGGCGGATGAAATCAGGAACCGTGGTCCGCGCCAGATAATCGCTCATTGCATCTCCTCTTATGATTGCGCTTGTGGTAGGTAAAATATTATAAAATGAATTGGTATACAGATCAAGGCCGGCTTTACTACCGAATACTGCAGCTTTATTAGCAGTAGCCTGCGGTTGCTGATCCAGTTTTTTACAGCCGGTGCTCATACAGCTCAGGAAGAACATGAACAGCAATGGCCTGAACAATTTTTCACTAACGATCGTCATATCAAATGTCTTTAATTGTTAAAATGTTGCGGATAACCCAAAAGTGATTGACTTCAATATTGGATAGTTGTTGCCATTACCGGCCGACCCATCGGACAAAATCCTGTCTGAACCGCCAATACTTTCGGGATCAATGTCATGCGTATTTTTGAAAATGGGCGACCAGGTCCATAGGTTTTCCCCCGACACATACATTCGTGCATCTTTAAGTCCGATCCTTTTAATCAGGTTAACGGGCAAATGATAACCAAGCTGGATATTCTTCAACCGTACATAAGCGGCGTTTTGAAGATACCTGGTCTGGCTCTGGGCAAGCTCATTGCTGCCTGCGGCTTTATAACCTGCAAACCTGGGAAAATAGGCATCCGGGTTTTCCGGGGACCACATTTTGTCTAACTGATTTACGGTTGCTTTAAAATAAGGGGAAGCATACTGGCCCCAAAACGTTCCGGTTGCGCCGATCGGATACCAATCGCGTTTACCTACCCCTTGTATAAACGCCCCGATGAAAAAACCTTTCCAGTCAGCGTCCATACTAAATCCGAAGGTATAATGAGGAAGAGCGTTGCCTATGATCCGCCGGTCACCCGGATTTCCTACGGTATTATTGCCGGCATCTATTACACCATCACCGTTCAGGTCTGCGAATTTGATGTCGCCGGGAGCAAGCGTTCCTGTATTGGACGCCTTTACAAGGATCTGTTTGGGCGACTTAGCGATATCCTCTGCTGATGTAAAATAACCGGCATTCTGATAACCCCATATCTCACCCATCTGCTGACCAACGTAGTAATCAGCTAACCTTTTGTCGGGGTTATTATATTTGGTGATCACTGCATTATAATCAGCAAGCGTGGCTCTGAAACCATAGTTAAACGGGGCGCCGGAAACGGTGATCGCATCGCGCCAGGCTACCGACAGCTCCCAACCCTTTGTTCTCAGATCAGCATAATTACCTTTGGGAGATGCTGTTCCAAAAACGGTGGGTAATGACGGCCCTAGTGTGAACATGTTAAGGGTTTTCCGTGTGTACAGGTCTCCTGAAACGGATAGCTTTCCATTCAGCACACTTAGATCCACACCAATGTTCTGGGTTCTTGAAGTTTCCCAGGTCAGGCCATCCGGCAATACGCCCGGCGCACTTGTGGCCTGCGGACGAACGCCATTCAGGATACGCCCAAGCTGGCTGATATTAAACTGCTCCTGGAACACATAGGAATTGATGCTGCCATTACCTAATGAGCCGTAAGAGCCACGGAATTTAAGGTCCGTAATGATCTTCGGTGAAATATGCCAAAAGGGTTCACTGGATACCCTCCAGCCGGCAGATAAAGAAGGGAAAAAAGCATAGCGCTGATTGGAAGGGAACTTGGAGGAACCATCGTAACGCCCGTTGCCTTCCAGCAGATAACGTCCTTTATAATCGTAGTTTAAACGGTAAAAACCTCCTACTACATTCCACCTGTCCCAATCTCCTGAAGTAACTATAGACTGACCTAATGCTAAATTGATGTTGTCCGCATCCGGATAGGCCAGGCCGTTACGCTGAACGGATGTGCTCTGAAATGTAGATTGCTCGTAATTGAAACCGGCTAATACCTTGGCATGGTGGCCACCGCTCAGCTTAGGTTCATACTCACCGTAAACGTTTGTTACAAAGTACCGCGTAGGCTGGAATGTCAGGGTAATATCATTAAAGGCCGAACCTACATATTCGATCACCCCCGGTTTCCGGCTATATGGCACAGGCACCCTTTTCACAAAGGTGTTATTATCCGTGTTCTGGAAAGTAAGATCACCTTTTATCCTGAATTGATCATCCAGAAAGCGTGCCTCAAAGCCGGTTGTATTGCGGAATACCTTTTTATCAAAATCATAGCCATTCTTACCATAAACAAAATCACCCACGGTATAAGCGGCCGAATAGGTTAATGTTCCGTCAGGATTATAGAGCGGCGCCACGGTATGCGCTTCTGCCGACATATTGATCCAGATACCGCCGCCTTCACCCACATTTAACGGGTTATGATACTTCATCGAAGAATAGTCGGCATTGTTATATACTTTCAACCATGGGAATACCTGCAGGGATCCTTTAGCCCTGAAGTTGTAAATATTGTAATCGTCAGAATTATATCTGAACAAGCCATCCTGCTGGTATATGCGCCCTGTTACCAGGAAGTCGGCTTTGCCGCTGCTACCGGAAAGGGATAAGTTATGATCTCTTGCCGCGGTATGATCCTTGTAAAGCAGCTTGTACCAGTCTGTGTTCGCATAATATACATACTCGCCGGCACCATTGACATCAACTTTTGGTAAGCTGGGATCTGCATCTCTTCTTTGCAGCTCAGCCAGATATTCTGCTGAGAACTTTACAGTTTTATTAATATTCTGCGCGGTTTGGGAACTGCCATACCAGGCAGTATAGGCCTCACTAAAAAGCCTGGCGAACTGATAGCCGTTAGTAACTAACTCAGGTACAGTGGTTGGGCTTTTGAACGACTGATTATAGGAATAGGTAACGCTTATCTTATCCTTCGACGGGCTTTTAGTCGTGATCAGCACTACCCCAAAAGCGGCCCTGGCTCCATAAATAGCGGCGGACGCTGCATCTTTTAAAACTGTAACACTTGCTACATCATTTGGATTTATACGGCTGGGATCACCTTCAACGCCGTCGATTAAAACCAGCGCATTACCTCCCTGGCCTATGGAGGTTGTGCCACGGATATTATAGCCGGGTGATTGTATGGGCTTTCCGTCCGCAGGAACCAGGTTTAAATTAGGCAGTAAGCCCTGCAGGCCCTGGGTCAGGTTTGGCAGCGAGCGGTTTTCCAGCGCTTTGGCAGATACCTGGTCAACAGCCCCGGTGAGATTTACTTTTTTCTGGGTACCGTATCCTACCACAACAACCGCTGACAGATCTGATGCCGCCGGGTTTAGCGTTAGCACCGCTGGCACGCTGCCTGCAGGATGCTCCTGCGTCTGATAACCGACGAAACTAAAAATAATGATGGTTGCTGCATCAGGAACTGTGATGGAATATTTACCATCCTCAGTGGAGGACACCCCGTTCATTGTTCCTTTCACCCTTATACTAACACCGGTTAGCGCTTCGCCTTTCTCATTCTGCACTTTTCCATTAATCGTCAGGGCAGCTTTTATTGAAGTGACCTTTGGCAATTCCTTTTCCTTAACTAAGATCAGCTCTCCCTGGATCTCGTAAGTTAAGGGCTGGTCCCCGAGGTAAGTATCTAACACCTCGGTGATGGTGGCATTCTTAAAATTAACATCCCTGGGGGAAATGTCTTTTATCTTGTTCACCGAAACTAATACGTTGTAGTTGGTTTGCTTCCTTAGTTCCCGGACGATTTGCTCAAAGGTTGTCTTCTTCTGGACAAAATTCACCCGCTGAGCAAATGTTTCCGCCCGCACCTGAAACAGGGCTACGAGAAATAAAACGGCCGTTAGCTTCATAAATAATAGGAATTTATTTGTGCCGCCGGGACGCGCACAAAGAAAACGTGGATAAATGTTATACATTTGTGTTACTGGTTAATATTGAAAATTTTGTTAGCAGCAAATATCATCAGTAGCCAGGCATCAGGCGGGGGTGTTCCACCACCTCCGCTTAATTTTTGGCCGCTTGTCAGCGATCTGACCGGATTTCGTTTTCTTATCTCATAGTTGGCTTAATTTATTCGTTTGATCATTTATATATTATTTCCCCTTTGGTAAGACCCTGATGGTTTTTCCATCTATCTCAAACCTGACCTCGCCGGTTATTTCCAGCATCTTTAATACTTGTGATACATTCGAGTAGCGCGTGAGTCCCCCTAAATAAGATTCCTTTAAATTAAACCCCTTCTGATATTGAATATCTACATCGTACCAACGCGAAACCTTTCGCATAATACTTTCGAGTGGTTCGTTATTAAATAAAAATTTATCGTTCTTCCAGGCCAAAGCATCTTCAATATCCGCGGCAACAACATTTATAGCCGGATTCCCGGTTGAATTAACCGCTTGCTGACCAGGTTTTAAAATGATATACCGGGATGATGTTTTAAGGCCAATGCTGCCTTCCACGAGCGTTGTTCTAATGACCCGCTCATCATCGTATGCATTAATATTGAATTTAGTGCCCAGATCTTCTACAACCTGGTCTTTAACACTCACTTTAAAAGGCTTACGCGCATCGTGTACAACTTCAAAATAAACCTGCCCTGTTATTTGAACGCTCCGTTGATTGCCATTAAATGCTACCGGGTAATGAATAGATGAGGCAGCGTCCAGTATAGCAAGTGTTCCATCGGCAAGTGTTAACTGGTATTTTCCGCCCCGCGGCGTCTCCACGGTATTGAATAATTCGCCATTGGCAGCTCCTGCCTGGCCATCGGTATAACTCAGCTGGCCATCTTCCTTTTTTGCGATGGTAACGCCGCCTTGTATAGCTACAAAACCATTTTTAGCTCCATTTAACTGGACCTTTTCCCCGTTGGCGAGGGTTAGAATAGCTTTATTCCCTCCCGGGGCTACATCCTGGATTGTGTGAGCCATTTGCTTTTTAACCGGTTTGCCCGGGAAAAGCAAAAAAGCTCCGTACGAGAGAATTATTATAACTGAAGCCGCTGCTGCTATTCTGGGCCAAAGCCATTTTTTCTTTGCTTCCTGTTGAACGATACCTGCCTTCGAATGGATACGCGCAAGCATCAGCCTTTTATGCTCTTGTGGTGTAAGGCCTATTTCTAAAATCGTATCTTCAGCATCTTCGCTTAAGAACCATTCGTCAAATTCCTGTTGTTCTGATACAGTAAGTTTTCCTTTCAGATAATTCCTGGCCAGCTTTTGAAGCCGGTTCCTGTTGGGAGGAATAGTCATACTGCGCTTAATTTTGGTTACTTTATTATAAGTACCCCTGGCTGGCCAAAACCCGCAAAAAAAAATAAAATTTTTTGGAAGAAGGATTAAAGCAAAGAACCGCCCAAAAAAATACCAGGTTCTACTCCTGTTGGGAGGAATAGTGACAGCACGAACTTTGGTACTTTATTATAAGTACCCCTGACTGGCTAAAACCCGCAAAAAAAATAAAAAATTTGGGAAGAAAAATTGGGGGAAGAAGGATTAAAGTAAAAAGTCGCCCAAAAAACTGCCAAGATCTATCCGCAGTTTCCGCCGCACACGCAACAAATGGGCATCTACAGCCTTTTCCGATAAGTTTAGCTCAGCAGCAATTTCCTTGTAGGACTTATCTTCGTTTTTCAGCTGATAAACTAAGCGGCTCTTTTCCGGCAATTTGCTAACAAGCATTTCCAGGCGTTCGCGGATCTCCTCAAATTCCAGGTACTCCTGGGGGGAATCGCCCAGCGGATCACTGATCAGCTCTAAATCAACAGAGCGTGAAGAAGCCTTTTTAGCAAGTACTTTAAGTACCCTGTACTTTATGGAAACAAAAAGATAATTGGAAAAATCACCGTTTATTTTAAGGCTTTCCCGCCTTTTCCAGAGCGAAACAAAAACATCCTGCACAATATTCTCGGCTTCCATAAGGTCACCGGTTTTTCGATAAGCTAAACTTAATACCCGGTCCCAATAACGATTGTAAAGCACATCGAATGCGCTGGCATCACCGTTTTGCAGTAAGCTAAGTAATTTTAGATCATCAAATGTATGCAGCCCGCCCATGGATTATAATGGTTGAATAAAGCTATAAATAATTTCCCGAAATAAACAATTGATTGTAAACTGCATGTTAACTACTAGTTATATTAAGTTCAATTCTGAGGTTACTCCGTACAGTATGTGTAAATGCTACGCTATCACCCGCTGACTGATGACAGCCGGTGATCCTCTGCCATTCGCTGGTTATAGGACCAATTGTGCTATTAAACCTTTATTTTTAACTTTAGCTGCGATAAGATAATAAGCCCCCAAATAACAATGACAACATCCATATTTAAAATAACCATCCACATGGTCTCCAGTCTCGATGGCATTATTGCCAAAAAAGACAATAGCGTCTCCTGGTTTGAAACAACCGACAACTACGAAAAAGGAGTTACGCTCACGGAAGAGGATACCAGTAAATTTCTTAAAGCAATAGATTGTTATGTAATGGGCGCCCGCACATACGAACATGCTCTGGAGCTTTCAAGATCTTATGGATGGGCTTATGGAAACACGCCAACGATTGTATTAACTCACCGGAACCTGCCTGTTGAAAGATCAAACATTGAACTTTATTCGGGTGATCTGAACAAACTGGTGAATGAACGGCTAAAACCAAACTACAAACATGTTTGGCTTGCAGGCGGGGCTATGCTTGCCAAGGATTTCATCCGTTTAAAGCTGGCAGATGAAATAAGGTTATCCATTATGCCCATTATTCTGGGCGATGGCACACTGTTCTTTGATCAGGTAGGACAGGAACAGGCATTGCACCTAAAAGATGTGACAGCCTACAAAAGCGGGATGGTGGAATTATTTTATGAGATAAGAAAGTAATGGAACGAACGTAACAATTACGAAGCACTATTGTATATAAATTTTATTATATGTATCTTCAGGGCCGGGAGCACTAGTTATACAAGGGACAATCATCACATTAATCACTATCCTATGCCTACAGAAAGATGCATGAAAAACCTGTTTTTCATTGCTTTAGCAGCGGTCACCTGCATTTCCTGCAGATCTACCGAGCTGGTTTACATTAATGTATTGAAACCGGCGCCCGTGACTATACCGGCCTATATTAAAAGCCCCGGTGTTGTGAACAGAACCACCGTTACCTCACAGCATAAGACAGTAGACGCCGTTGACAAGATATTCAGCCTTGAAGGGGTACAGCTTGACAGAGAAGGAGCACAAAGCAGCGTAAGCGGGCTTACCGAAGAACTGCTGAAAAACAACCGTTTCAGCGATGTAAAAGCGCTGGGTGAGCTGGATCTGACCACCAATGTTCCCGGGCTTTTCTCTGCGCCGCTCTCCTGGGAAGCCGTGGACAAAATATGCCGGGAACAACATGTGGACGCCCTCTTCTCACTGGAGCTTTTTGACACCGATTCAAAGATCAGCTATGCCGCTGTACCGGTTTCTTTGAAAACACCGCTGGGCAATGTACCAGGCATAGAGCACCAGGCCAGTATGCTTACCACTGTTAAAACAGGGTGGAGGATCTATGATCCCGCCAGCAGGAATATCCTGGATGAATTTCCCGTTGCCAGGGACATTACTTTCTCCGGCAGGGGTATCAACCCGGCCGTTGCCGCCGGTGCACTGATCAACCGCAAAGAGGCAGTAAAGGAAGTGAGCGTACAAGCAGGGCAATATTATGCCATGCGGATCATTCCCTTCCGGACAAGAGTAACCAGGGATTATTATGTGAAAGGCACTGATAATTTCAGGACAGCCCGGCGTAAAGCGCAAACCGGCAACTGGGACGGCGCAGCTGAACTATGGAAGAAAGAAACCACGAACCCTAACAGTACCGTAGCCGGCAGGGCCTGTTATAATATGGCCATTATCTGTGAGATCAACGGGGAGCTGGACCTTGCAATCAAATGGTCGCAGAAAGCTTACGAGGAATACAAGATCCGCCTTGCGCTGAACTATATCCGTTTACTAAAGAACAGGCAGGCAAGCGATGAGCTGCTGAAACAGCAGCAGGCAGAATAATGTATTTTATCTATGAAAAACAGAACAGCAGCGCCTTCTTACAGGCAAACTGCTGTTCCATCCTGTGAACTAATCATTGCCTTCCACCTTCACAATTTTGTTATAAACGCCAAAAAGCAGGAAGGGCGCAGCCCATTGGCCTAGGAAAAGGCTTACATGCTTTTTGCCCATACACTGCAAAGCCAGCGACAATCCCATAGCGCCTAATGCTGCCCATAAAAAGGTATCTGACGGTATTTTGGCTGTTTGGTTCTCGATAGTCTTTGCAACTGTACCTTCTTTCTTTTGCTGGTTTAATATGTCCTCCATAATAACTGATTTAATGATGAATAATAAGTTCCTCCTTAATCTGATCTTATAAAATCATGCCATTAATACCAGCAAACTAAGCAGGGACAAGCGTTTACACGGGAACGGAGAGTACAAGCCCTCCCTTAATAACAAATTGTATCCTTATTTCCTCACTACCCCCAACTATTATCCGCATTTATGGGAATTGGTAATACAATTCTATTTGGGAAAGATCATACTGTACCGTTGGCAAATATGCCGGTGATACCGAAGATGTGCCCGCCGGAAGTGCTGCACGGTATAATCACTGCTGCCGGTATAAAAGCCTGCGCCGGCCGAATAAGGAAACAGATTTTTAGGGCTATATTAATCTGCGGCAGGCTGATCACAATTTCTGGATCTTCCTCACCTTCACCTGCCCGTTATGCTTCAGTGACAGTATATAGGTACCTGCCGGCTTACGGCCGGCATCAAACGGAACATTATAGGCGCCTGCTTCCAGGCGTGCATTGATCAGCACTTTCACCGGTTTGCCATTTATATCATACACTGCAAGATTAACCATACCTGCTTTTTCTATGTTAAAGCGGATCATTGCATGATCATTAAATGGATTGGGAAAACTGTTCAATGCAGACGGCTTTTCAGCATTATGTGTAACATTCATACCGGCCGGTGAGCGCAGGCTGCTGCCTGTTTGGATCTTTACTTCCGAATAGCTGTTCCATGCATTCACGCTGTTACCATGGCCAATTATGCGCACATATTTGCCGGTTACCGGGGTAAAGGAAAATGTTTGCAGGTTAGTGGAAGTACCGCTGCTTACCCGCCCTGCTGCTGCTGTGGTCCAATGCTGGGGATCATTACCTACCAGTACATCAAAAGTAGATGTGCGTACATTGCCGCTGTAAAATGCGATCTGCACACCCGATACCGATACTGTATCATCCAGGCAAAACTGGATCCATTGCCCGTCACCATTGGCAGACCAGCGGGTGTTCAGGTCACCGTCCAGCACATTCGCCGGCACATTGCCATCATCGGCGCTGGCAGTTACCGGCTGGCAGCCAGATGGCTGGTCAGTTGCAAAAGGGCCTACCATTGCAGGTGTGAGTATGCGGGCAATAACAGGAGCGGAAGAAACTTCATCAGCGCCAATATCCAGGGAAGAAGTCCGTGGCTGCCCGTCCATATCAGCTGTAACCGCTGCATAGGAGCCTGTTGCTGCATTAATAGCAGGACTTCCACTCTGCAGGTGAAAAGTACCGGTGGCGTCTCTTGCCAGCAGTGGATTAACGGTCGTATATCCGCTGGATGGCATATCACCATCGCCATTGGTATTATACAATATATTCCCCGACCATACCGCACCGGTATAAGGTCCTGCAATGGAAGCTGCCGGTCCCCCACCCTGGATAATATTATTGACAACCGTTTGAGCCGTAGCGCCCAACCCGTTTGTACGGCCGGCCTGCACTATATTCGTTGTATTATTCACCAGCGTGTTAAAAGCGATCAGCGTGCGGTCCGGACGATCATGTGCGGTAAGCGCAGCTCCATCTGCTACTTCTCCATCGCCATTACCAATATTAATAGCAGGATTACAATTCTCGAAATGGTTGCTGAAAATGTTGTGATCATCTCCAAAAATGCGGATCCCCGGCGTGTTAATAAAATAGTTTCCATACACAGTGCAGTGGTTGCCATGCCTCAAAGTGAATTGGGCCGGGCAATTGCGGATGGTATTATAACGGATGGTAACGCCGGATGATTTAATAGAGATCAGCTCATTTTCACCTTCACAATCTTCAAAAAGGTTATACTCTAAAATACTGTTGGAAGTGGAGAGGCTGTAGCCGCTAAGTCCGAACTGCAAGGTTTCAGCGCCATTGCCGGTTTGCGGCTGCTGATCCAGGAAGTAGTTATGATGAATGTGCAGGCGTTGTGCGATCTGGCTGCCGCTGCCGCGTACTGCAATAAAACGTCCCAGGGCATTTTTATGCTGAAAGGTATTATGATCTACTTCATGATCATTACCGTTCAAAGTAAGATTCTCACCTGTACCTGGTGTCTGGAACACATTGCAGGTCCAGCGGCAAAAGCTGGTACCGCTTGCCATAGTAGCCTGGGAAGCGTTAAAGGTAAATTTGAATCCCTTGATGATGATATACCTTGCAGGACTTACAATATTAAAACCGGCCGTCCCATTTATTTCAGCACCCCCGATTGTTTGCGCGGCAATGGTAATAGGCAGCGCAGCGGTTCCCTGTTTGCTGATAGTAATGTCTGTTGACGCCGTGTAAACACCATTGGCAAGAATAATAACATCTCCCGGCGCAGCATTATTGATCGCTGTTTGTAAAGCCGGTAGAGAAGAAACATTTATGGTGGCAGCTGAAAGCCGCATCGCAGCTGTTACGCACAACACAAAGAAAAAGATGCTTAACGGGTAATTTTTCGGGTTCATGTGGAATGATTTAGAGGGTAATTTAATTGAGCGTGGACACATAGGGGCTCGCAACACCAACGGGAATTGTGCAGGCATACATAGGAATCCTAAAATTGCGCAATACGAAGGATCTTCAACAGTTCTTACTCGTGGAATGTACGTTAACCCTAATCTAATGTAAGTACTTTTTCTCAAATTGCAAACGATTGCATAAATTCTTAAAAAACGGTTCTTCCAAGTAACACTATACTGTGTAACCCAATACCAGCGGTTTGTTCAGGGCTTAAACCCTACCCTTAAATTTTAAAGACCGAGAAAAAAGTATAAGTAATTGGTAAAATTAAACACCATATCCCTTTTCCATATAGCTTGGCTAAGCCACTTACTGGCAACTGCAATAAGTCTGCTACAAAACGAAAGCCGCACAGACCATATGATCCATGCGGCTTTCCTTTATATACTGATGATAATTACTATTCTGTTTTCAGGCTGTTCACAGGATTCATAACAGCGGCTTTTATAGCCTGGAAGCTTACGGTTGCCAGTGTAATTACCAGCGCACCGCCGGCAGCAGCTATGAACACCCACCAGGAGAGCGTTGTGCGGTATTCATATTGCTGCAGCCATTGATGCAGGCAATACCCTGCCAGCGGAATGGCAATGGCGCAGGATATTATCACCAGCGCTACAAAATCTTTCGACAGCAATTTCCACAGGTTGAATACAGAGGCGCCCAGCACTTTGCGTATGCCTATTTCTTTCGTGCGCTGCTCTGCCACAAAAGATGCCAGCCCGAATAATCCCAGGCAGGAAATGAAAATGGCAAGCATTGCAAAAAAGGTGGTGAGGTTGCCGATACGTTCTTCATTATCGAACTTTTTGGCGTATTCATCGTCCGTGAACTTATATACAAAAGGGCTGCCCGGGTTGTATTTCCTGAATACCGGTGTTATCCTGGCCAGGCCTTCCTGTATGGATATGCCGGGCTTTATCCGCACCGTTATTAAACGGGCCCAGGCCGGGTTCAGGTGGAAAATAGTAGGCCGCACCGGCTGATAGGGTGATTCCATTACCATATCCTTTACTACGCCAACGATCACATGATCCTGGTTAAGCCAGCGGATAATCTTACCTATTGGTTCTTTAAAACCAGTGAGCTTTACGGCTGATTCGTTCAATATAAAAGCGCCGGTGTCTGAAGCAAAGCTCCGGGAAAAATCGCGGCCTTCCTTTAATTTCCAGCCGATGGTATTACCAAAGTCGTGCGAAACAGCAATAGTGCCCGGGCTCACTACCAGACCAGGATCTTTACCTTCCCAGTCAACAAGGTTATTAGACCATACTTCCGTAGGCGCGCTGTTGGATTCCGCCATATCGGCCACTGCGCCTGTTTGCAGCAGGTCGTGGCGAATGGCGTTGTAATGCCCCTGTATATCCGGCGTATTCATATCTACGGTGATCAGTCCCGCACGGGTATAGCCTACGGGCCGGTTGCGGGCATGCTGTATCTGCCGGTAAACAAGAAGCGTGCTTATAATAAGTGAAACGGATACCGTGAACTGCACCACTACCAGCACTTTGCGGGGAAGCGCCGCAAACCTGCCTGCACGGAAAGTGCCTTTGAGCACTTTTACCGGTTCAAAGCCCGACAAATAAAATGCGGGATAGCTGCCGGAAACCAGTCCTGCAAAGCAGGTAAAGGCAAGCGTAAATATCCAGAACAGGGGCATGCTCCAGGGAATGGCCATGGCTTTGTCCGACAGGTTATTGAAGAAAGGCAGCAACAGCAGTACCAGCAGCACTGCCAGCACCAGCGCCAGGAATGCCACCAGCAATGATTCGCTGAGGAACTGCGCTATAAGCTGCCCGCGGAATGATCCGATGGCTTTGCGAATGCCTACTTCGCGGCTGCGTTTTTCGCTCCTGGCTGTGGAAAGGTTCATGAAATTGATGCAGGCCAGCACCAGCACAAACACGCCTATAATGCCTATAAGCCATACCATGCTGATACGGCCGCCGGCCACTTTACCATTCTCAAAGCTGCTGTATAAATGCCATTTTTCCATAGGATGCAGCAGCAGCTCTTCCCGTGAAAAGTTAATATGCGGTGTGGGTACATTGCGGATCTTAGCGTTCACTTTATCAATATCCGCATGATCGCTTAGCTGCACATACAGCTGGCACATATGATTATCCCATTGTGTCCGGGCATTTTGTATCCAGTCAGTGTTATTGACATACCAGTTCCAGGGCAGCAGCACCTTTATATCCCTCATGGTGGTGTTATATGGCAGGTCTGCATACACGCCGGCTACCTTCATATCTGTCTTATTATCCAAACGCACTAATTTATTCAGCGCGTCGCCCTCTCCAAAAAGGCTACGGGCCACCGATTCAGACAGCAATACAGAGGAGGGGTCTTTCAATGCATCAGCATTGCCCTGCAACATTTTCAGGGTTAACATCAATGGAAAATCCTGCTGCGCCCACACACCTGTTTGCGATATTTGTTTATCGCCCACCGCCAGTATATGTGCGGCAGGATGGGAAACCAACGATATATACTTAAGATCAGCAGCGTATTTATCCTGTAGCTCAGTACCCATGGGAATGGAAACCGTACTGCCGGTATAGGTTTTTCCGCTGTTGGTTGCATTTACCATCACCTGCGCCAGGCGATGGTATTGATGGTGCCAGGTGTTAAAGGAAACCTCATCCCATACCCATAGTCCTATCAGTAATGCTACGGCCATTCCTGCGGCCAGGCCTACAACATTGATAGCAGCATATAATTTACTGTGCGCCAGATTGCGCCAGGCAATTTTAAGGTAGTTTTTGAACATGGTATCAGCATTAGGTGAGTAAGTCTAATTGCAAGACCACCAAGGCTGTGCCATAAAAGACGGTTGTAAAGGCCAGCAATATAAATATATATTATTTCAACATGTGTTCATTTTTGAACCATGCATGTTCACTTTGGCGCAAGAGAATTTTAAGGGGTTTAAAGGGAAGAGGGATCTGCCTTCTATTTCCTGTCCAGGTCTGTTATTAACAATGGATTTGATCTTTTCAGCTCATCGATCAGCTGCTGCACTTCGATCGTAGTAGGGTTTTGTTTGATCCTTTCTACTTCTTCACTGGTGATGCCTACCATTTGCAGGAAAGATACTTCTCCGTGAGGCGTATCGATCTTACCCAGCTCAGGGTCCAGTGTAAATACAACACCTGTAATATTGGTTTCGGTTTCCAGGCGTATAGGACCGTTGGCGGGGATAAAATGATTCTCTTCAAACCATTTGCCACTCTGGTATACATACCTGGCCAGGTTATTCATCATCTGAACAACCCAAAGCGGGTCACCTGCATCACCTGCATAGGGTTTTAATCTAAAGGTAAGCTCAAAGCCCCATTTGCTGAATTCACCGCCGGCCTTTTCTACATTATAATACAGCTCCGACATGCCATAGCTGATGATATGCCTGTGAGGTTCCTGTTTATTGCTGTCATAAATGCTGGCGCCATCAATTGGATCTGTTCCGCCTGCCGCAAAATGAAGGCCGCAAAGCGGGCCATAATGCCTGGGTTCTGTTCCCCCGTATACTTTATCCAATGTTGCATCAATTGATAACCATCCTACGGCATCATCTTCTGAAAATCGTTGCTTATATTCTTCAGCTATCATGTAATAATGAATTTAGGATACAGGTTAAAAGATAGATCGCGTTTTGCATATAATTGGCCGTCTTATTTTTAAAACGCTTTACATGCCAAAGGTAGGTTACTCCTTCCCTCCCACAAACTTCCAATACGCTGCAAAGCGCTGATCATAGATCCTGGATACCGGCACCAGTTTCACCGGCTTTCCATCACTGGTCTGGTCTGTTGTAAAAGTTAGCCTTGTTGAAGGCATTTTCCGGATCCAGCTCAGTTGCTCCGTAGTCCCGGTAAGGGAAGGCACTGTTATGGTTGCGGCGTAAGCCGGGGGTACATTGCCGAAAAAATAATCGGTGGTCATGATCAGTGAATCAGCCATTTTTTCGCGCCCCAGCTCACCGGCCAATACCAGGGGCCCATACATTACAGAAGCATATGCAGGCGCGTCAGGCAGTGGCTGCAGGTGGAGCTGCATCGGCAGGTTAACGGTTACTTTATCGCCGTTATGCCAGCTGCGGCTGATCACCACAAAGCCGGTGCTGTCCGGCGCTGCCGCTATGTTCTCACCATTCACTTTTACAGTGATCCCTTTAGCAGCCCAGTAAGGAACCCTGAAATGTATTGCATACCGCGCAGCTGCTCCACTGATCTTAAACGCGGCCTGCTCCGTATCGGGGAATGAGGTAACCTGTTCTATGCTGATACCTTTTGCTTTCCATTTTACTTTGGAAGGGATATAAAGGTTTACATACAGATCATTTTTGCTGTGAAAATAAATGGAGGATGCATAACGCACATGATCTTCCATACCGGTGCCGGTGCAGCACCAGAACACTTCCTCGTTCTTACCAAACGTTTTAAAGCCGCCGGGCTGCTGCGTATGGAAGTACATCATGCCGCCGGTTTCAGGATGAATTGCAGAAAGAATATCGTTATACAATGTTCTTTCCACGTAGTCGCCAAACTTAGCCTGCGGATGCATACGGAAAAGATCATTGCTTAATTTAACCAGGTTATAGCTGCAGCAGGTTTCGCCTGCTTTAATACCCAACTCCGGCAACAAGGTATCAGGGCCGTGATGCCAGTATTCATTGTAACCCGTACTGCCATTGCTGAAAGCACGGTGGCCGGTTACCTGGTTCCAGAAAAAATCAGCGGCCTGCAGGTAATAAGCATCCCCGCTAACCTCATACTTACGGAGGGCGCCAATAAACTGCGGGATGGTGGCATTTGCATGCTGGAAGTTGCTGGTAATTTTTTTGTTCAGCACATCCCTGCCTTCAGCGGCAGGTTTAAGTTTGGATGTTTGCTCAAAGAAAGTGGCCGCTGTTTTATGTCTCTCATCATGGGTAATAACATACAGGTTCAGCAGGGACTCTTCAATACCTCCCTGCTCAATAATATCCAGCACTTTTACCCAGTGTGCTGTATCGCTGATGTTTGCTGCGCGTGCAGCAAACCAGTCGCCAAACCGGGTGGCCACCTTCAACGCCTGTTCATTGCCGGTAAGAGTATAGGCATCCAGAAGGCCCTGGAGTATTTTATGCAGGGTATAATGTGGCGCCCATCCCTCCCCGGTTTTTTCAACCCGGTCAATATCTTTTTCAGGGAAAGCGCTCAGGTAGCCATTCCCCAGCTTATCCTGGCACTCCGCAAGGCTGCTTACTATATAGTTGATCCGCTGTTTTATTGCGGGCAATGGCTCTTGTGCGTACCAATAGCTAAGCGCCGACAAATAGTGCCCGGTAGTATGCCCGCGCAATGCCACCCCGGGAGCTTCCCAGCCGCCATAGGGCTTAATGCCCGGCTTATCCGGTATACCTGCATTTTTCCTGAAGGTATATAACAACCGGTCAGGCACTATAGACAACATTACTTTTTTATCCGTATTGCCGGCCTGGAAAAAATCACCGCCGGTAATGGTAACATCTTTTACCGGGAATGCCGATACCTGCTCCTGTCCAAATGACCAGGCAGCAGGTAGCTGTAAAAAGGCCAGCAGAATAATATATCTCATATGCATATACGGTTAAACAGTGTCGAAATTAATGGTACACCGCTTGTTAAGATACCTGTATCTTAGCCGGATCTGGTTGATTTTTATCTGCCTCCGGTGAATTTTCTGTTAAATAACCCGGATACTTATTCTAGCGGGCTGCTGCAGCTGTAGAATATATAATTATTCTTTAACTTGCACCGCTTGAACAATGTTCTGACGGCCTTTATTCCAACTTAGCTATTAGCTGGTAGCAATCATTTTTATTAAACCTTTTTCTGTGGATCCCAACGATCTTTATAGCCAATTCAGAGAGTTATTTTTAACCTATTACGATCCGCTTTGTAAATATGCTTTTACGTTCCTGAAAGACAAAGAAAGCAGCGAGGATATAGTGCAGGACGTTTTTACCCGCATATGGGAAAAGCACCGGGAAGTAATACGCTCTTCAAAGATCCGCGCTTACCTGTATACAGCGGTAAGGAATAGCTCCTTTACCCATCTGACCAAAGAAAATAAGCTGCCGGTTTATAGCTTAACGGATTGGGACACCGGGGAAGAGGAAGCCACTCCCTGGGATCTGACAGCGGAACCGGATCAACAGGATAATATCAACTACCGTGAATTGCTGCAAAAGGCTATGGACAATCTTCCGCCAAAGTGCCGGGAAGTATTTCTGCTAAGCCGCTCCGGCAACCTGAGTAACCAGGAAATTGCAGATCACCTGGGCATTTCTGTAAATACGGTCAACAATCAAACCTGGAAAGCCATGAAGCTGTTAAAGGCATTTATACGAAAGGCCAGCTTGTGGATCCCACCGGTTTTATTTATTTTCTTCTTTGGGGATAGGAGTTTTTGAAAAATGCGGGTCTTAATTACAGGAAAAAAGTATGACATCATTACCTGAACATATAGCAATAATAATAGAAAAACAGCTGAAAGGCCTGCAGAGCAGCGCAGAAATGAAAGTGCTGGAAGAATGGAGGGCAGCTACAACGGAGCATGAGCTGTTCTACCAGCAGGTGCTTAAACTATGGGAAGAATCAGGGGCCATATTGCAGGAGCCTGTTTTTGACGCACAGCAGGCATGGCATAAGCTGGACCAGGCCCTCGGGCATGGTAAGGATGAAACAGCGCCTGCGCCCCAGCCTAAGATCCGTTTTATGGCAAGGGTATTGCTGGCAGCCTGCCTCACGGGTATCCTTTTCCTTGCAGGCTGGATGTTCTTCAAAAAAGATACGGGCCTGCTTCACCTGGAAGCAAATGCTAAAGCTAACAAACAGCTAACGCTTCCTGACGGATCAATGGTTGTGCTGCGCGAAGGCGCTTCCATCAGCTTCCCGAAAAAATTCAATAAAAAAGAACGTGCAGTTATCCTCCGCGGCGACGCTTATTTTGATGTTCAACCGGATAAGGACCGCCCTTTCCGCGTACAAACGGTAAGGGCTAACCTTGAAGTGATCGGCACCTCTTTCCTGGTGAATAGCAATCAACAATACGACCGGCTGGTGGTAACCATCGGCAAAGTAGCTTTCATAAACAGGGAAGCAACGGGGGAACGGCATATTGTTTCAGCCAGCGAAGCCGCTGTACTGGATAAAAGCGGGTTTAACATGCAGGAAGTGAAGGATTCAAATTATCTGTCGTGGCAAACCGGCATTCTGCAGTTTGATAATACACCCATTGACCGGGTGGCCGCAGAACTGGCAGATCATTACAGCCGCTACATACAGCCGGATAGCCTATTGCTGGCAAGGCCGGAGCTTTACGCCATCACCGCCCGGTTTGAGAAACAGCCGCTGGAACAGGTGCTGGATGAGCTAAAGCTGCTTGTTAACATCCGCTACCGCAAGCAACAGGATACTATTATTTTATTTAAACCTTAGCTCCGCGATTATTTTCCCTATCCGTATGTTACGTTCTTTTTTTGTTGTGGCCTGCTGTTTCCTGTTATCGGATGCGATGGCACAAAACAACCTGTTAAATACAAAGTTCCATTGCCGGGCGGCAGCAGGCAATGCACATAAGCTATTGCATGACCTTGCCGCTTACAGCAGGTTCAATATTGAATACTCCCCTGTTATACTGGATAGTACCGTAAACATTACATTGCCGGATGGAGAAACATCCCTGGGAAAAGTGCTGAACAGGATCTTAAGCGGACAACGTGTATCCGTGATCGAAAAAAACAATAAGATCATCATCTTACATGCTGATGCTCCCCTGCCAGCCGATGCTTTGCTGGAAAAACATATGCTCTACGGATTCATTCAGCAGGAAAACAGCCTTGAACCCATCCCCTTTGCTTCCCTGCGGGATGTATCGGCAAAGGCCATATGCGAATCGAATGTTTATGGGTTTTATAGTATCATACTCCCTGCCGGTGAACATGTGTTGCAGGTTTCCTTTACAGGATCTTCCTCAAAAACCGTAACCATAGATCTCACTAAAAATACCCAGCTGAATTTTTTCCTTTCCCCGGCCCTGTTGCCTGAAACCCAGGTAGCAGCGGGCAACATGCTGAAAAGGGATGCCAGTATTAAGCTGGATAGATACCAGGCGGGCTTATATAGTAATATGC
>NZ_DATCRF010000682.1:0-3624 GCF_036569125.1 Chitinophaga sp.
CTCTTACCGCGCAGGCGCCAGCAACATTTTGTATAAAGATGAATCCCTGGATATTACCGCACCGGTAATTGATGGCCTGAACAAAGCCAACGAGGGAAAAACTAATTAATGATTAAAAATTAATAATTAATAAATTTGGTGCACATGTGCAATATTTGAGCAACAATGGCCTTTATTATTAATTATTAATTCTTAATTATTCATTCCTTGGAACAAACGTCATTTAAACCTAGCTTAAGCTTACTGGATGCTACTATGATAGTTGCCGGGTCCATGATTGGATCCGGCATTTTTTTGGTATCTGCTGAAATAGCCCGCAGCGTGGGCTCTGCAGGATGGTTTACCGTAATGTGGGTACTGGCCGGTATCGTAACTATGATAGCGGCCGTGAGCTACGGGGAGCTGTCGGGCATGTATCCCCGTGCCGGCGGGCAGTATGTATACCTGCGCGAAGCCTATAATCCATTTGTAGCCTTTCTTTTTGGCTGGACCCAGTTCAGCGTAATTCAAACCGGTACCATTGCCGCTGTGGCAGTAGCTTTTGCCAAGTTCACCGCCTACCTGATACCTGCGGTGAGCGAGCAGCATATCCTGTGGGATGCCGGGTTTATGAAGGTATCTGCCGCGCAGATCGTGGCTATCATCTCTATCATCCTGCTCACGTATATTAATACAAAGGGTATCCGGAATGGTAAGATCATTCAAACCGTGTTCACCCTGGCCAAGCTGCTGTCTTTATTTGGATTGATCATATTTGGTTTCCTGATAGGCGCCCGTGCAGAAGTATGGAACGCTAACTGGCAAAATGCTTGGGCCACTATGTCGCTGCAGCAGGTGAACGGGCAAACCGTAGCCACTATGCTTACGGGCGTGGCAGTGTTGGGCGCTATTGCGGTATCTATGAAAGGTTCCCTGTTCTCCAGCGATGCCTGGAATAACGTAACCTTTATAGCCGCAGAGATCAAGAACCCGCAGAAGAACATTGGCCGCTCCCTGTTCCTGGGTACGCTGATCGTTACCATCATTTATGTGAGCGCCAACCTCATGTACCTCTCTGTACTGCCGTTGAATGAAATTGCTTTTGCCGCCAATGACAGGGTAGGGGTGGCTGCTGCAGAAAAGATCTTTGGTAACAGCGGTTCATTGATCATTGCTGTTATGATCATGGTCTCCACCTTTGGCTGTAATAACGGGCTCATACTGTCCGGCGCACGCATTTACTACACCATGGCGCAGGACGGGCTGTTCTTTAAACAGGCAGCTTCCCTGAACCGTTACAGCGTACCGGAAAAAGGGATGTGGATCCAGTGCTTATGGGCTTCCCTGTTATGCCTGAGCGGCCGCTATGGCGATCTGCTGGCGCTGGTGATCTTTGGTGTGCTGATCTTTTATGTGCTGACAATACTGGGCATTTTTATACTGCGTAAAAAGCAGCCGGCTGCAGCGCGCCCCTATAAAGCGTTTGGCTACCCTGTGCTGCCTATGGTATACATTGCGGTTGCAGTGGGATTGGCTTTGCTGCTGCTGGTGTTTGAAGCTAACTACACCTTACCGGGCCTGGGTATAATCTTACTGGGTATTCCGTTATATTATTGGGCTATGCGGAAAAAGCAGGCTTAAGCTATTTTGTTAATGAATTGTTATTGATGGTTGGCAAAGGCTATGGATACATAAGCAGTTGCTAACCATTCTTTTTGGGTATAATTTACCCAATGCTAACACAAACGTTGTACAAAAAGGCCGAAAAAAACCTGCTCACTGCGGTATTTTTTACAGTGGGGTGGATTAATTTGCACGTACAGCGTTCAAGGAACCCGGATAAAGTTAGCGTGAGTAACCCTGTCTATTATAACACGTATGAAAAGAAAACCCGTTGCCTGCTTTAGTGATCCTGTTTTCAGTAATAGTATCCTATGCGCAAGGTATATCTTATCATATCAGATTTTCAACAGAATATAAAATAATTACCAGTGCTGGTAGAGTGTGCTGTTTGCTGTTCAAGCATAAGCTACCTGTATTGTAAAATATAACATCATTTAAAACTTATAACTAGGTGGTTAAAAAACGTGAAGGTATTCTAGCCCCAAGATAACCATTAAAAGCCTACACGATTTGCATTCTCGAACATTCACATGACAATCTTTTACAATAAGCGTAAGGTTTCCACCCTACGCTTTTTTGTTTTTGTAAAGTAGTAAGGTTGTTGTTGGGATCATATTTATATATGCTATTAGTTGTTTGATTGCGTAATATGCTTAGGTAAAGCAATTAATTTACTGCTATGCTTTTGCGTACTACGCAGGTCCAGCTCCGGACTGCGCCCGCCTGTTTGAATGGTTATTGGGCGTTTTTTATCGTGGCGGCGTTGAGGCGCTATAGGGCGGTGTCAAGCGTGTGACGCCGGGCAAAGGTCCGTCGTTTGGACCTGCGCAGCTGCGGTTGAGTCTTCAGCTTTTGTTTATTCCTTTAGCTTCAGCCTATTTTAGGGTCTTACTTTTTTTACTCTTAATGTTTTATATGGTTATGTTTCACTGCCTTTTTGTTGACTTGTATGGGCCTTAAGTTTATGGTCATGCATGCGGTCATCCTTCGCTTTCCATTCTAATCTTATTCTTTTATCCTCTTATTTTTTTATCTTCTTATCCTCTTATCTTTTTATCCTTTATCGTTTTACCCTTTGCCTTTCCTTTTACGTTTGCCTTCCCATTTTTACTTTTTACTTTTTTACTTTTTACTTCCCCTTTGCTAATATTAACAAATTGTAAACTCCACTTTTGCCATTGGTATCTGTTGCTTTTGTGAGCGTACTCTTTTCTGTATGCACATAGATAAAGAATTACTGGAAAAGTATTTTAAAGGCCGCTGTACGGCGGCAGAAGCAGCAGCAGTGGAAGCTTACCTGTTACAGGAAGCTACCCCTGAAATGGATGCATACCTGCTGGAAACCTGGGAACACACCTCCCCAACCCCTGTTATCCCTATACCGGCCGCTGTGCCGCAGAAAGTAAAGCCTTTATACCGCAGGTGGTATAGTGTTGCTGCAGCTGTGCTGCTTTTAATTGTTGGCGCGGGCGCATGGCTGTGGCAATCACAACAAGGTGTACAGGGACCGGCCCTGGCGCAGCAATGGGATACAGTTTATAACAACGGCCGTAATATACGCCTGGTATCTATGCCGGATGGTTCCCGCGTATGGCTGAATGCCTATGCCGCCGTAGCTTATTCCCATGATTATAATAACCAGGCGCGCGACCTGTGGTTAAAGGGCGAGGCTTATTTTGAAGTAGCACAGATTGCCGGTAGGCCTTTCCGTGTACATGCCGGTGAATTAGTGACCACCGCATTAGGTACGGCGTTTAACATTGCTACCGCTAACCAGGCAGACAGCAGCATTGCAGTAAGCCTGCTATCCGGTAAAGTATCTGTAAGCACTGCCGCATTCTCTTATGTGCTGCAGCCGGGAGAAGTATTGTTATATAAAAAAGGTGTGCTGCCCGCACCCGCCACCCGCTTTAATACTGCCGCCACCCTTGACTGGAAAAGCGGGAAATTAATATTCGATAATGCCACTTTGGAAAATGCATTTGCCAAGCTGCAAAGCCGCTATGGGCAAAGGATCATACT
>NZ_DATCRF010000683.1:0-14522 GCF_036569125.1 Chitinophaga sp.
TTGGGGAACAGCGCGCGTGACAGGCGTACACCGCTTAATACATTCACCTCAAAAAAGCGCAGCCATTCTGCATCGGTAATTTCTGTAAAGGGTTTGGGCTCAAAAATGCCGGCGTTGTTAATAAGTATGTCTACTGCGCCCAGCTTAGCGATCAGCTGATCTACTTCAGCGGCTTTGGAAAAATCAGCGGCTATACCGGCTGCTTTGGCCCCGGGCACCTGCTGGTTCAGCTTTGCTACTGCTTCATCTACTTTCTGTTGTGATCTGCCGTTAATAGTAACGGTGGCGCCTTCCTGCAGCAGCTGTTTGGCAATGGCAAAACCAATGCCCTGTGTGGAACCGCTCACGAAGGCTGTTTTGCCTTTTAACTGTAAGTCCATTTTATTAATGTTTTATAAAGTTTATTATCAATTTCCGGGTGTAAAGGTCCGCATGAATTTCCTATAAATAAAATAGTTTGATTTATGGGTTGGTATAAATTTATTTATAGCTTTGCCGCATGATCAACTTTGAGTGGTACCGCACCTTTAAAGCTATTTACCAAACCGGCACCTTAACGGGTGCTGCACAGGAGCTGCTGATCTCCCAGCCTAATGTGAGCCAGCATCTTTCCTCCCTGGAAAGTTACATAGGCCAGCTGCTATTTGAACGTAAGCCCCGTAAAATGGTGCCAACTGATTACGGCAAGCTGTTCTACACCCAGATCATTGAAGCGGTGGAGAAGCTGGAAAATGTAGAAACGCATTTCCGGCATGATTGTTTAAGCAAGCGGCTGCCATTAACCAGCATTGGCGCGCCCAAAGAATTTTTTACCGCTATGCTGGCCCCCCATGTAAGCCAGCTGCCGGCGCCTATTGTAGCGGAATTTGGCGTTACCAAAGACCTGGTGCCCCGCCTTACCAAAGGGGAGCTGCATTTTTTAATTTCCACCAAACAGCTGGACCTGCCTAATATTATATATGAACCGGCCATGCATGAAAAATTTTTGCTGGTAGCTAACACGGGGTTAAATACCATGGAGTTTGAGCAGCATATTGATAATGGCGAGCTGGATAAGGCAGAGGAATGGCTGCTTATGCAAAACTGGTTTGCCTACAGCAGTGACCTGATGATCATTCGCCGCTTCTGGTTAGAGAACTTCCGCAAAAGACCTTCCGTAAAACCACAATTTATTATTCCCGATTTTGATGCCATTATCAGCTCCCTGGTGCATGGGGAGGGCGTTTCCATTGTTGCTGATTACCTGGTAAAAGACCTGCTGGCGCAGGGACGGCTGAAAGAGCTATGGCCGGGCATTGCCACTACCGGGAACACGCTGTACCTCGCTTACGACAAAACAAAAGTCACCACCACCCAGCTGGATATGATGCGCTACTGGCTGCAGCTCTCTGTGCTTACCGTTGCTTAATGAACACATATTAACCGGAATTTTACCTGATTTTAACGCATCGGGAAAAAACTGGTTAAGATATGGGCATCTTAGGTAAAGATCAATAAAGGCATTTATTGGGGCAATAGATAATTTTATGGCACTACAGTATGAAGGGGGGAAATTATCTATAATTCTTTTTATATTAATGCCGCATACATGTTGAGTGCTTTATCCATTGGATGATGATGGTACGTTGCTGCCTGCCAACAAGCAGCAAAAGCTGGTTTCCCCGAACAATGAAAGAACAATGAAACAACTGTGAACCAAAACTAAAATCTAAGTCGTCATGAATCCTAAGCCGTATCTGCTATTCATAATAGCAATCGTATGCTGTGTGGGAATGCGCGTCTATGCACAATCTGTTCCGCTTAAAGGTAAAGTAACCGATCAAGCCGGGAACCCTGTAATTGGCGCCACCATTAAGATCCAGCACAGCAGTAAAGGCACCACTGTAGGCGCCGATGGCACTTTTGAGCTCAGCGTGGAAGCTAACGCTGTACTGGAAGTAACTGCCATTGGCTTTGATCCGGCCCGGGTGAATGTAGCCAATCAAACCACTATCACCATTACGCTTACTGAAAACAAGAAAGAGCTGAATGAAGTAGTAGTAACTGCTTTGGGCGTTAAGCGCGAAAAACGTGCGCTTACTTACAGCACACAGGAAGTAAAAGGCGCTACGCTGGTAGAAGCCAAGGAGCCCAACATTGTAAATGCACTATCCGGCAAAGTAGCCGGAGTGCAGATCACCAGCTCTTCCGGTACGCCGGGCAGCTCATCCCGTATTGTGATACGCGGCGCTACCTCCTTTTACGGGGAGAACCAGGCACTGATCATTGTGGACGGGGTGCCGGTGAATAATGATGAAACAGGCAACCTTAATTCCGGCCCGGGTACCAACCGCTTGGCGGATATTGACCCGGCTATTATTGAAAACATCAGCGTGCTGAAAGGCGCCGCGGCTACGGCGTTGTATGGCTCGGCCGGTGCAAGGGGCGTTATTATGATCACTACCAAAAGCGGTACCGGGGTTACTAAAAAACCTTCGGTAACTTTTTCGCAGGATGTTTCTTTTGAAACCCCCTGGCTGCCGGAAGTGCAGGATAAATATGCTCAGGGTGAATACAATACCGTTACCAAACAATACGAATATTTTAATGGTGAGGATAAAAAGACCAGCAGCTCCTGGGGGCCGTTAATGGATACTTTAACGGTGAACGGGCAAAAGTTAAAGAAGTATAACCAGTTGAAAGACTTCTTTAAAACAGGCATTACCAGCAATAGCACGGTGAGTGTGAATGGCGGCAACGGCCTGTCAGACTACTTCGTGTCCTACTCTTATTTGAAACAGACAGGTACCACTCCTAAAACGGATTATGACCGGCATGCGCTGTTTGCAAAATACAATACCAAAATATTAAACAACCTGACCAGCACTTTCCAGCTGAACTATTCCAGCTCCCAGAACGACCGTCTGCCGGAAGGTTATATCCTGGAAGCGCCCATCTGGACGGTGCTTACAGCGCCCATCTCCTGGAACCCGCTGCCCTACGAGAATGCAGATGGTACCCAGCGCGTGTTCCGTTATTCAAGGAACAATCCTTACTGGGTGCTGGATAATATCTATAACAAAGCAACTGTGAACCGTTTTATACCGGTTATAACGCTGCACTATACACCTACCAACTGGTTAACCATCACTGAAAGAATGGGTGCAGATATTTATTCTGAACAGGATAAGTACCGCGAATCCAGGGGCTCTGCAGCAAACCCTCCCGGCCGTATTATTGAGCAGAATTTAAACTACCGCCAGTTTAACCACGACTTTATTGTAAATGCAACTAAAGATGTGGGTAGCTTTAACCTGAACCTGCTGCTGGGTAATAACGTATACTCCGCTTATAACCAAACAGAGTATGCAAAGGGTACGGGTTTGAATATCGATGATTTTGATAACATTGGCCAGGCATCTGCCATCACCTATAATGAAACACATTACCAGAGCCGCAAAGTAGGTTTTTACGCGCAGGCTAATGTGGACTGGAAGCGGATGTTCATACTGTCCCTGACCGGCCGTTATGACGGTAGCTCTGTATTATCACGGGATAAGAGCTTTTATCCTTACGGTTCTGTAGCCGGCAGCTTTGTATTCTCTGAGCTGTTATCACCTGCTGTAACAGATGTAATGAACTTTGGTAAGATACGTTTGTCTTATGCAACCGTGGGTAATGATAACGTACGGCCGTACCAGTTAAATACGCCTTACCAGCTGCCGCAGGGCAGTGGCGATGCTGCCGGGGTAGCCGGTATTATTTTCACCAACTACGCTTTCCCCTTCCAGGGCCAAACCGGTTATTTGCTGAGCCAGACGCTGGGCAACCCTAACCTGAAGAATGAACGCCTGAATGAGGTTGAAGTAGGTTTGGAAACCAACTTTTTCCACAACCGTTTAGGACTGGAAGCCTCTTACTTTGTACGTAAAACAAAAGACGGTATTATTCCCGGTGTGCCCATTGCACCCTCTACCGGCTATGCCGGCACTACCGTAAACTCTGCACAAATGCAGAACAAAGGGCTTGAAATACTGCTGAATGCCAAACCGGTACAAAGCAAGGATTTCAGCTGGGATATGACGATCAATTTCACCCGCATCCGTAATAAAGTATTAGCTATTTACAATGGCCAGTCGCAGATAGGGAATGGTTTTACCAGCATTATTGTAGGCCAGCCTTACGGCGCCATTGTAGGCACCATGTTTAAAAGAACCGCCGGCGGGCAGCTGCTGATAGATGATGCCGGTTTGCCCTTCTCTGATTCCACCGGTGTTATAGGGGATATTAACCCTGACTGGATGGGGGGCATCTCCAACACCTTCCGGTACAAACAGTTTAGTCTGAGTTTTTTGTTTGACATGAAAAAGGGCGGCGATATACAGAATAACGTAGACGGCTATGGGTACTTTTACGGCACGCCCAAAGCAACAGAAGACCGTGCAGACCGGGTAGTGCCAGGCATCAATGTATCGGACAACAAGCCCAACACGACCGTGGTGACGGGGCAGGATTACTGGCGCCGTTTAAACGCGGTAACAGAATCTATAATACAGGATGGTACTTATGTAAAGCTGCGTACCATTAGCCTGAGCTATGATTTTGGCAAATCGCTTTTCCCGAACAGCTTTGTAAGATCAGCTTCGTTCATTGTAACCGGGCGTAACCTGTGGATCTATAGTCCGCACTTTACCGGCGGTGATCCGGAAGTAAGCTCCTTTGGCTCTTCCAGCGGGTCGCAGGGTATGTATTCATTCTCTACGCCCACCTCACGTTCTGTGAACTTTACCTTGAAAGTAAGTTTCTAAAAACTTAATTGAACTGTCATGAACAAAGTAATATATATCATTGCAATAGCGGGTTGCCTTTTGGCGGGTGGCTGTAAGAAATTCATTGATGTGAACAAGGATCCCAACCGCCCTTCCTCCGTACAGGAACCGCTGATACTGGCGCCTGCGGAGCTGGTGGTTACACAGTCATTATACGCCGGCAATGTATCCACCATTATACAGGAGTACGTGCAAACCATGGCGCTGAACCAGCCCGTACCCAATTCCGGCACCTACTTCATGGTGCAATCGGATATGAACGGCGACTGGACCGTTCTATATGCCACCTGCCTGAATAATCTGGCGCGGCTGGATTCTGTGGCTACCTTAAACGGGAATACGAATTATGCAGCTATTGCTAAAATACTGGAAGCATTCTGCTGGGGACAAGGTACTGACCTGTGGGGGGACATTCCTTACACCCAGGCACTGGCCGGCGCAGGTAACTATACACCTGTGTATGACAAACAGGAAGATATTTATAAAGGCATTCAGCAGCTGCTGGATGATGCCATTGCGGACATTGCCAAACAAGGCGTTGTATTACCCGGGGATGATGATTACCTGTACAAAGGAGATATGGCTAAGTGGCAAAAGCTGGCCTATACATTAAAAGCGCGCTTTTACATGCATCTTACCAAGGCGCCTGGTTATAATGCCGCTACCCAGGCAGATCTTGCGTTACAGGCGCTGGACAAAGGTATGGCTGCCAATGACGATGACCTGAAGTTCCCTTACCAGGGTATTGAAGGGCAGGAAAATATCTGGTTCCAGACCTTTTTACCAGGATCCACCTTTATACTGGCCTCCGGTTTTGTGGATACCTTAAAAGCGCGTAACGATCCCCGGCTGACCTATATGGTAAAACCTGCAAAAGAAACCGGTTTATATACCGGCCGGCAGATAGGATCGGCGCCGGGCAGCCTGGAAGCCTACTCCCGCCCCAGCGATTTTTACCAGGGAGCTAATGCATTCAACTATGTCGTGAACTATTCAGAGGCCCTGTTCCTGAAAGCGGAAGCAACCCTCATTAAATCAGGTTTTGCAGCGGCGCAGCCTATTTATCAGCAGGCCATACTGTCGCACATGACAAAGCTGGGCGTAACCAGCGGCGCTATAAGCACCTATATGGCTGCACGTGGCACGCTCACTGCTGCCAATGCACTGCAGCGTATTATGGAAGAAAAGGCCACTGCTAACTTTTTATCTGTAGAGAATTTTACGGATTGGAGAAGGACCGGGTTCCCCGTAATAAAGAAAGTGCTGAATGGCTCTTCAGAGGTGCCGCGCCGCCTGTTATATCCGCAGGTTGAGGTGATCTCTAACCCCCAACCGCAGCAGAGCGCCAAGCTTACTGACCGTGTGTGGTGGGACCAGCAGTAATTACGAATTACGAATTGAGTAGATCATAGTAGAAGTCCTGCGTTTAAAGCGCAGGACTTCTTTTTATGTTTAAAGCTTTTGTTAATTACTTAAAGCGCAGCACATTTTCTTGTGTAATACTCAATTCGTAATTCGTAATTGACTAATTCGTAATTAAATCTATTCGCTTCTTAAACTCTTTATAGGATTCATTAAGGCTGCTTTCATTGACTGGAAGCTGATGGTGAACACCGCTACCACCATCATCAGCAAACCGGCTATGGCAAAGGCCCACCAGGGTACGGCAATACGGTAGGCAAAATCATCCAGCCATTGGTTCATGGCCCACCAGGCAATGGGTGTAGCTATTACAACGGCTATTACTACCAGGCGAATGAAATCCCGCGTCAATAAATGTATAATACCGGTTACGCTGGCGCCCAGCACTTTGCGGATGCCTATTTCCCTGGTACGGCGGCTTACGCTGTAGGCAGTGAGCCCCAGCAAACCCAGGCAGGTGATGAAAATGGTGAAGACGGAAAAGATGGTGACGATCTGGCCTAAACGCGTATCTGCCAGGTATTGCTGGTTAAACATATCGTCCAGGAAAAAGTAGTTAAAGGGGTGATCTTTAAAATAGGCCTGCCATTTCTTTTCTACTATACTCACAGTATGGCGTATGTCGCGGGCATTCATTTTCACAGCAAAATAATTGGTGTACCGCGGCTCATACATATGCACCATGGGTAACAGCGCTTCTTTCAAAGAACGCTGGTGATAGTTCTTCATTACGCCTGCAATTACAGGCTGCCCGCCCCAGAAGTTTATTTTGCTGCCAACGGCTGCTTCCGGTGATGCAAAGCCCAGCAGGCGTACGGTTTCTTCGTTAACCAGCACCTCGTCTTTATTGGACGAGCCGGCTATAAAATTGCGGCCGGCAGCCATTTTAATATCCATAGCCGGCACAAAATCAGCATCTATACCATAGACGTAATAGTTATAGCTGGACTTTTGATCTGCACCTACCCGCGTTACGCCGCTGGTAGAGGAAATGTCGCTGATATCCATACCCGGCATGGCGCCGCCCATGGCCACCCTGCTTACGCCGGCCAGCTGCTGCAGCTCATCTTTAAATGCCAGGTTGCTGGTGCTGTCATTTACCAGCGCAGGCGCTTTTATAATCATTAGCTGGTCCAGGTTTACACCCAGGTCCTGGCTGCGCATAAAGTATAATTGCTTATACACAATAATAGAGGCTACCAACACTACAGAGGCAATGGTGAACTGCCCCACCACCAGTGTTTTTCTTAATGCGCCGCCATCCAGCGCATTGGTAAAGCTGCGGTTCAGCGCACTTACTGCTTTTACGGATGATAAGGCTATAGAAGGATATAAACCCGATAACAGCCCGTTCAGCAGGAACAGGGCTGCGCAGATGATCCAGAAATAGTTAGTGGTAAAAAGACCTGTTGTAGCCCCTTTGCCAACAATATTGGCATACATGGGCACACACAATTGTATGAGCAGCAGCGCCAATACAAATGCCATGATATTAATAAGCAGGGATTCTGTAAAGAACTGCTTTACCAGCGTCCAGCGGTTGGCGCCCAGTATTTTTTTTATGCTGGCTTCTTTGAGGCGTTCTGCAGCACGGGCGGTAGTAAGGTTCACATAGTTGATGGTGCCTATCAGCAATATCAGGAAAGCCACTACTAACAGGAATTGTACGGTTTTGGCATCGCCGTTCACTTCGGGTTCATAGGTTTTACGGGAATGCAGGTGTATGTCCCTGATCGGTTCTGCTTTATAGATCTTATCCTTTAAACGTTCTTTGGAAAAGGCTTTCAGCTTTTCGTTAAAGGCTGCCAGGCTGGTATGCGGGGCCATTTCCAGGTAAGTGAAATTATTATTGGCGTTCCAGCCGTTCAGGTCAAAACCCTGCTTTGACACAAAGTTGAGAGAAAGCAGGATATTATATTTCAGGTGGGTGTTTTCGGGCACATCTTTTATTACTCCTGTTACAGTAACTACATCCGATCCAAAGTTTAATGTTTGTCCAATGGGGTTTTGGTTCCCGAAGATCCTGGTGGCCGTGCTTTGGGTGATCACCGCATCCATAGCGCCTTTCAGCGCCGTGGAAGGATCGCCCTGTATGAATTGGCAATTGAAAATGGAAAAGAAAGAGGCATCGGCCGCATATATTTTATCTACCAAAAAAGCCTGGTGCTGTGCGTTGGTTATTTCACTTTGTCCTACCCGCTGTACCCGCACAAAATCCTTTACTTCCGGCAGCTGTTTTTTTACTGCAGGGGCCATGGGCGGGTGGGTTTCACAATCCGTTACCACGTAGGCGCCATCTTTATACAGGTCCAGCGTTACACGGTAAATATTATCTGCTTTGGTATAAAAGTTCTCGTAACTATTTTCAAAGCGTACATAGTTTATAATGAGCAGGAAAGCGGTCATGGCTACGGCCAGCCCTGTAACATTGATAATGGAATAAAAACGGTCTTTCCAGAGATTACGCCAGGCAATTTTAAGCGAGTGATTTTGCATGTCGGGTAGAATGAGTTGCATACAAGGCACAGTCTTTATGCCAAATACGCATTCTGCTCATTTTCAATGGATAAGCGATATGAGTGCCAGGTGCTTTGTCCGGAAACGGACAAGGCCTGTCCGCTAATGTTAATCAAATAATTCCTGCTCTTCCGTGTAGTAGGTTTTACGGCCGCCCACTGCTTTGTGCTGAATGGTGGCGCCGGAAGGACTATGTGTTTTTTTAGGGTTATGAATATCCATGAAATCACGTACTTCCCCGCTGATAATATCCGGGTGTGTTTTCAGGATCTCTTTTTCTGCTTTGTGCAGCACATCTTTAATGGATTTAGCCAGCGCTTTTATTTTGGGCTCCGGAATTTTCTGGCTGCTGGAAAAAGGGGAAATGCCGGCATCCCACAAAATTTCATCGGCATAAGCATTACCAATACCGCGAATAATGTGCTGGTCCAGCAGCAGGTTTTTGATATTGCCTTTTGTTTTGGAAAGCTGTTCTTTCAAAAAGGCAGCTGTCATTTTGGGTGACAGCGCATCAATGGCCTCCCGCTCTTCGGGGTTCAGGGTAGGGGTGGCTTGTCCAAAGCCGTCTGTCATGGCCAGCCCGGTGTCATCATCAAACAGCAGCTCAATAATGGTATGTTTATGGGTATTCTTCTTTTCAAATAAATGCAGCTGCCCGCGCAGCATTAAATGTAAGGCCAGCACATCACCGCTGTCAAAATCAAAATGCAGCTCTTTACCTACGCGGTGCACTTTTTTCAGCTTCTGATCCTTCAATGTTTTTTGCAGGGCTGCGGCAGATACATTCAGCTTTTTAGCGTTGTGCACCGTAACCTTCTGTAAGGTTTTTCCTGCTAATGTTTTTTCCAGGTTGCGGCTAAACACCTGCAGGTCTGGTAATTCAGGCATGGCGGTTTATTTTTTATTGTACCAATTTAAGATTTCATTCCCAATGGCTTTTATAAATTTCTTGTCGGTATTGCTGTCTGTTTTCCAGCCGCTTTTCAGGTAGCGCACAATGCCTATCTGCTCATCGTTCAGGGTTACATCCAGCTTGGTGCATACCCCGTTCAAACAGGTTTGCGTAATGGGAATGGCTTCTCCTTTATAATCTTTTCCATTGTAGTTAAAGGCCACGGGAATAGGCTCCTGCTCCAGCTGTGCGATCAGCTCCTGTAAGAATTCCACTAAATGTTTGCGTTGGGTTTTGGCGCTCACGCTCCACTTTTCACTGTCGAAACGTTTATGCGCCAGCTTTAGCTTAAGCCCGCTCATGGAGGTAGTATAATCATCTGCATTCAGCTTTCGTACATTCTGATGTGCAAATATATACCAGTGGTAAGCGGTGCCTACCGGCACCCCGCTGCCTTCCGGCGCTTTACCTGCGCGGCGTTTGGTAACAGCGTAGGATATTTCCCAAAGGTCCGGCGTGATCTTGGTTTCATGCCATTCCCCTTTATCGTAATACCATTTGTGGCTTTTACCCACCTTCATGCCGGTATACCGCTGTCCTTCAAATTCCTTGAACTGGTCGTAGGTAACGGAAAGGTCTTTGAGCGCTTCCTTTTTTTTACGGGTGGCAGGCACCTTTTCCGTGGCAGTTGCTTTTTTTGCAGGTTTACGTTTAACCGGTTTACGTTTGGCAGGGCTTACCCTGGCTTTGGATGCAGTGGCCATAAAAATATTTTTAATGAGCAGATGCTTACAGCAAGCCTGAAAGCTATACGGCGCCACAGCTCATCAGTAGCGGGCTGTAGTTACATACTGCTCTTTTTAAGGGTAGCCTCAAAGCATGTGCCTAAATATGGCAGCTTTGCCGTATTTTAATGATATGATCTGCCGTTTAGGATTATTTATATTTTTAATGATGACTTATTTTTCCGCATCTGCACAGCTGGAACAACAAGTAAAGGATACGCTGGCTAAATACCCCGGTGTGTTTGCCGTGGCTTTTAAAGACCTGCAAACCGGCACTGAGCTGCTGATCAATGCGCAGGAGACTTTTCATGCAGCCAGCACCATGAAAGTGCCGGTAATGATAGAAGTATTTAAACAGGCGGCTGCGGGGCGGTTTGCGTTATCGGATTCCGTATTGGTGAAGAATGAATTTAAAAGTATTGTGGATAGCAGCGTTTATCATTTAAACCCGGAAGACGACAGCCAGCAGGAGCTGTACCAGCAGCTGGGCACACGCAAAACCTTATCTGCATTAATGTATGAGATGATCATCATGAGCAGCAACCTGGCTACCAATCTTATCATTGAAATGGTGGATGCTAAAAATGTAACCCAAACCATGCGCGCCCTGGGTGCTGCGCATATCCAGGTGCTACGGGGTGTGGAAGATGAGAAGGCCTTTGAAAAAGGATTGAATAACACTACCACCGCTTATGACCTGATGCTGCTATTTGAAAAAATAGCAACGAATAAGGCCGTAGATGCTCCCGCTTGCGGGACTATGATCAAAATATTACTGGATCAGCATTTTAATGATGTGATCCCAGCCCTTCTGCCGCCGGATGTAAAAGTAGCCCATAAAACCGGTGAGATCAGCGGCGTGCGCCATGATGCAGGTATTGTGTTTTTGCCTGATGGCCGTAAGTATGTGCTGGTGCTGCTCTCCAAACAGCTCCCCGATGTTAAGGCCGGCGTACAGGCCATGGCCAATGTTTCTGCCCTTATTTACCGGCATATGCAGGCAAAATGAACTATACTATAGTATACTACCTATTTGTTTGTATATTGTGGTATTGATAATTCCTGTTATGAAAAAACTTTCCATTGCTGTTCTTTTATTAATAAGTGTCTTTGGGACAGATATTCTGTATGCGCAGTCAAAGGCTACCTGGATCTGGTACCCCGGCGATTTTGAAATATGGCTGGGCAATAAAATGCAGAACCGGCGTACGGAACGCGGCGCTTTTCTGCCCCCTTTCTGGCGTATGGACAGTCATTATGTGCTGATGGATTTTCACAAAGTATTTAATCTTGCTGCCCCGGAAGAAGTAACCCTGTATGCAGAAGGATCGTATAACGTAAAGCTGGATAGCAAAATGCTGCCGGGCCGTCCGCAAAAGGTGACCATACCGGCGGGAGAACACCGGCTGAATATAAAAGTATACAACCAGAACCAGGTGCCTGCCATTTTTGTACAGGGCAAAACCGTGGTTTCCGATTCCACCTGGAAGGTAACCTACGAGGATAAGGAATGGATTGATGCCACGGGCATGGTATCCTCCCAGTCAGGCACTAAATGGCTGCAGGCCGGTTCCTGGAACTTTCATGACCCCTTAATGCCGCCCTCTCAGTTCAAGCTGAATGTACAGCCGCAATCGCCTGTAAAAACCACGCGCAGCACGCAATCTATGCTGGTGGATTTTGGTAAGGAAACATTTGGATTTATACAGCTGCATGGCTTAAAGGGAAATGGTAAAGTGGCTATTTATTACGGGGAATCACAGGAAGAAGCACTGGCCACTGCTACCTGTGAAACGCTGGACCAGCTGGATGTGCAGCAGGCGGCTGCTAAAGATTCCACCATGCCGCTTTCCAAGGCATTCCGTTTTGTGAATATACAGTATGAAGGAGATGTGAAGATAGATTCCGTATCCATGTTGTACGAGTATTTACCGGTAGCTGACCGGGGCAGCTTCCGCTGTTCCGATGAGCAGGTGAACCAGATCTGGAACGTGGCCGCCTACACGCTGCACTTAAATACCCGTGAGTTTTTTATTGACGGTATTAAGCGCGACCGCTGGATCTGGTCCGGCGATGCATACCAGAGCTTTCTGATGAACTATTACCTGTTCTTTGACGCACCTACGGTATCGCGCACCCTGCTGGCCCTGCGCGGTAAAGACCCGGTGAGCAGCCATATAAATACCATCATGGATTATACCTTTTACTGGTTTCTGGGTATTTATGATTATTACCTGTATACCGGTGATGAAACTTTTATACAGCAGTTTTACCCACGCATGCAAAGCCTCATAGAGTTTTGTTTGCAACGCCGTAATAAAGATGGTATGCTGGAAGGCCTGCCCGGCGACTGGGTATTTATTGACTGGGCAGATGGGTTAAGCAAACAGGGAGAAGTGAGCTTTGAGCAGCTGTTATTTTGCCGCAGCCTGGAAACCATGGCCCTGTGTGCAGATCTTGTAAAGGATAATACCGGCGCTGCGCAGTACAAACAGCTGGCGGCCGACCTGCGTACCAAACTGTTTGCCTACTACTGGGATGCCGGCAAACAGGCGCTGGTGCATAGCCGCATAAATGGTACCCCTACCAATTATGTAACACGTTACAGCAACATGTTCTCTATCTTTTTTGATTACCTCAATGAAGCGCAGAAGCAGGGTGTAAAGCAGCATGTGCTGCTGAATGAGGGTGTGCAGCAGATCACCACGCCATATATGCGTTTTTATGAGCTGGAAGCCTTGTGCGCCATGGGCGAGCAGAACTATGTGCTAAAGGAAATGAAGGACTACTGGGGCGGTATGCTTAAGCTGGGCGCTACCTCTTTCTGGGAAAAGTATGATCCCAAAGAAAAAGGCGCAGAACATTATGCCATGTATGGCCGGCCATTCGGGCGCAGCCTATGCCATGCCTGGGGCGCCAGCCCTATTTATTTGCTGGGTAAATATTATTTAGGTGTGCGGCCTACAGCGCCGGCATATAAAAGCTGGATCATGGAACCTGCTTTGGGCGGCCTGCAATGGATGGAGGGTACGGTACCTACACCTGATGGTGATATTAAAGTGTATTGCAGCACTAAACAGATCAAAGTGCAATCCGGTACTGGCACGGGTACACTGCGTTTTAAAAGTAAAAGCAAGCCTGTTTGTGCGGGAGCGGAGATAATTGCAAAGGGGAGTGGGGTGTATGAGATAAAGGTGGAGAAGGGGAAAGCGTATGAGGTGAGGTATGGGTTATAATGCATTCCTTTTTGTAACTTCACCAGCGTGTAATTACGCAAATGAAAAAAAATATAATTCACGCTGCTTTATTCGGTGTAGCCATTGGAGACGCTTTGGGGGTACCGGCAGAATTTGAAGACAGGGAAATATTAAAACTTAAGCCGGTTATTGATTATGAAGGATACAAAAGCCATGATCAGCCTCCCGGTACTTTTTCTGATGATAGTTCGTTAACTTTTTGTTTGGCAGAATCGTTGGTGAACGGCTATGACCTAAAGGATGTGGGCCGCAAATTTATTGCATGGTACCGGAGAGGTTATTGGACTGCCCGTGGAGAAGTATTTGATATTGGAATGACCACAAGAAGGGCTATTGACCGATTGGAAAGAGATACCCGTCCAGATCTGGCAGGTGATTTTGAACCAGAGCATAATGGAAATGGTTCCCTGATGCGCATAATGCCTTTGCTTTTCTATATCAGGGACATGAATATAGAAAACCGGTATGCTATTATCAAAGAGGTGTCCTCTATGACGCACGGTCATATACGCTCTGTAATTGCCTGCTTTTATTACCTTGAATTTTCCCGGCGTTTGCTTAATGGCATGGATAAATATGCTGCTTATGTACAAACAGCACCAGAGGTGCATGCGTTCATTACGCAACAGGGCATTGTAGCCAGTGAAATAAGCCTGTTTGATCCCCTGTTGAAAGAAGATATTGCACAGTACAATATTGACACCATTCCTTCTTTCGGATATGTAATAAACACTCTAAAAGCCAGTATGTGGTGTTTTATGAATACTGATAGTTATGAAAAGGCGGTATTAACCGCTGTGAACTTAGGCAATGATGCAGATACCACTGCTGCGGTTACCGG
>NZ_DATCRF010000684.1:0-5628 GCF_036569125.1 Chitinophaga sp.
TTTTATACCTGTTCATAAAATAAACACGTCAAACATATATACGAGCGTACTTTGGGGGGGACTATAATTAACGGAAACGGATCAACGCATCGCGTTTTAACGCATGCACTGTACATGTGAATATCAGCCAGATCAGCAGCAAACAACTATTCCAAACCAGGTACAAGAGCATTTAACCAATTAGTAAAACATAATGCAGATGAAAAAGCGTACCAGCATAGCCGTTATGGGCTGTGCACTGGCCCTGGCCGGCTATTACCTAACGGCCTGTAAAACCACGCAGCATGCCGCTACCACAGCCGGCAGCGATTTACCCGGACATTATAAAGTAGGCCACCGCGGCACCCGCGGGCTTATGCCGGAGAATACCATTCCCGCCATGTACAAAGGCATTGAAACCGGCGCCAACACTATTGAGTTTGATGTGCACATTACTAAGGACGGGCAGGTAGTGGTGTACCACGATGCCTCCTTTACTCCCTCCTACACCACTAAACCGGATGGCAGTGAGATAACAGCTGCAGAACGCAGCCAGTACATTTTTTACAACATGAACTACGCGGATATCAAACCGTTTATTATCGGTGAAAAGCCATACCCGGCCTTTCCGGAGCAGCAGCGTATGCGCAGCTACGCCCCGCTGCTGTCCGACATGATAGATTCCGTGGAAGCCTTTACCACCGCGCATAAGCTGGCGCCGGCATATTACCTGCTGGAAATTAAATCTTCTGAAAAAACAGATGGTAAGGAACAACCTGCACCGGCCGAATACATGCAAAAGCTCATGGCAGTAAAACAGCTGGCGCCTTTAGGCAAACGTTTGTTCATACAGTCTTTTGACATGCGGCCCCTGCAGATCTTACACCGCACACACCCGCAAATAAAACTGGGCTTTCTTACTTCCGATAAACAGCACACTTTTGAAGACCATCTGCAACAATTAGGATTCACACCATTCTTTTATAACCCGGAATACCATATGGTTAGCAAAGAGCTGGTGGATAAATGTCATGCCAAACAGATTAAGATCGTTCCATGGACAGTAAACACAACTGAGGAGGCCCAACGCCTTCAGGCACTTGGGGTGGACGGTATTATTACCGACTATCCGAACCGGTTACCGAAGAATTAATAATTAAGAATTAATAATTAATACGTAGAACAAGGATGTGGTTTACACATGCTCAGGCCGTTCTTATCCCTGATCTGCTGCTCTCATGGCGCTGCTTCTTATTAATTATTCATTCTTCATTATTCATTCCGGCATCGCCGCCGGCGGTCGCTTCAATATATTAATTATTAATTATTCATTATTAATTACTCAACGTTTATGAAACTGCTCTTACGATTCCACTCATCAAGCCGGTTAAAAGTCCGGGTGTTGCTACTGGGGATCTTATGTTTTACTGCATTATCCCTGCAGGCGCAAGACCTGCCCATTACCGGAAAGATCACTGCCGCTAACGGCATGCCGTTGATCGGCGTAAACATACAGGTGGCCGGCACTTCGCGCGGTACTGCCAGTACAGCCGACGGCTCTTTTAAGATCAGCGCGGCCAAAGATGCCACGCTTAAATTCTCCTTTATCGGGTACCTGCCCAAAGAAGTAAAGGTAACGAACACCACCCCGCTGGAAATAAAGCTGGAAGAAGATGTACAAAAGCTGAACGATGTTGTGGTGGTAGGTTATGGTACGCAAAAGAAAGCTACCTTAACCGGCGCTATTACTACCGTGGAAATGGTAGACAAAGTAGGCCAGCCCCTCACCAACGTGAGTAACGCCTTACAGGGCGTACCCGGTGTATTTGCAAACCTCAGCAACAGCCAGCCAGGTGTAGACCGCAGCACCATCCGCATACGCGGCGTGGGCACCCTCAATAACAGCGACCCGCTGGTGCTGGTAGATGGTATTGAATATTCCATGGACGAGCTGAACCCGGCAGATATTGAAAGTGTAACCGTGCTGAAAGATGCGGCAGCAGCCATTTACGGCTCACGCGCAGCCAACGGCGTAATACTGGTGACCACTAAAAAAGGTAAAGGCGCCTCCCGTGTGAATTACAGCTATTACTACGGCCAGCAAAAAGCCACCTACCTGCCGGATATTATTGATGATCCCATTGCTTACATGAAGCTGAAGAACCAGGCTAACAAAAATGAAGGCAAAGCGCCGGAGTATGCGGATGCCGACATTGCAGAATACCAGGCAGGCATGGCCACCGACCACTTCACCTACCCTGCCAACAACTGGTACGATATTGCTTTGAAGAACGGCGTAATACAAAAACACGACCTCAGCGTAGCCGGTAGCACGGATAAATACCAATACCGCCTTTCCATTGGCTACCTGAACAGGGATGGTATCCTCTTTGGGCCCGGCAACAATGAAAATAAATATTCCATCGGCATCAATGCATCTATGAATGTAAATGAGCGGCTGAAAGTAGGCGTTACCATGGATGGCTATTACCGCAATTACACTACGCCCTTTTATACCTCCACCTGGTCGTACCTGGCCAGGGCGCTGCCCATTTTATCAGACACCCTGCAGGATGGCCGCTATGGCAACTCCTGGCTCAGGACCCTGGGCCGCAACAACTGGGAAAACCCGCGTATGCTGGCTTACAATGGCTTAATGACCAAAACGGTGCAGCGTTTCCTGAGCACTGTTTTTGCAGAATATAAGCTGCCCTTCAACATTACATACAATATCAAATTCGGGGTTGATAAATACGATGGATTGCTCACCGGCTTCACGCCCCGTATGCAAACCTTTAACCCTAAAACCGGCGCCGCTATTAACTGGAACAGCCCGGCCACAGCGCCCCGCTCTCAAAGAACAGATTATAACGACATCAACATCCACTTTTACAACACGCTGAACTGGAATCACCAGTTTGCAGGAAAACACAACGTAGCATTAATGCTGGGCTCCAGCTACGATAATTTTGATTCGGATTCCTGGGGCACCAGCATGTACGGTTACCTGGATGGTACGCTGGACGCCTTTGACGCCGGCACCGTGTGGAACGCCACTAACGGTAATTATACCCGCGACGTGCTGCAATCTTACTTTGGCCGCTTGAACTATGATTTTGACGGCAAATATTTGCTGGAAGCTACTTTCCGTAGTGATGGATCTTCCCGCTTCAGTCCAACAGGCTCATACCGCTGGGGCTTTTTCCCCTCAGCATCTGCCGGCTGGCGTATTGACAAGGAATCTTTCTTCCAGTCAAACTTCATTGACCAGTTAAAGCTGCGTGTATCCGTAGGCTCTATGGGTAACCAGGCCGTACCGCTGTACAGCTACCTGCCTACCGTGGAGCTGGGAGAAGATTACAGCTTTGGCGGCACCCTGAACTCCGGCGGCGCTACCAAAAAGTATGTGGATCCTACCATTCACTGGGAAACCACCACTACCTATAATGCAGGCGCCGACGTTAATCTCTGGGGTAACCGTATATCCTTAACCGTAGATGCCTATAAAAAGCACACCACCGGTATCCTGCGTGCAGTGAACATTGCCGCGCAGATAGGCAACCTCACCGGCCCGCAGCAGAACATTGGCGCGGTAGATAATACCGGTTTAGAGGTAGTGCTGCAATACAAGAACAACATCGGCAACCTGGATTATGGTGTGTATGGCAACGTATCCTACAACAAGAATAAGATCGTGGACCTGAACGGTGAAGTAGTATATAACTCAAACGGCACTATTTTAAAAGAAGGCTCCCCTATTGATGCATTCTATGTGCTGCAGGCAGAAGGCCTGTTCCAGTCGCAGGAAGAGGTGGATCACAGCGCCAAGCAAAGCGTGAACACCAAACCCGGTTACATTAAGTTTAAGGATGTAAATAACGATGGTATTATTAACGGTGATGACCGTGTGCTGGTGAATACTTCCTCCTCCGTACCCAAGTTCGCTTTTGGTTTTGGGTTTAACCTGGGATATAAGGGTATTTCGCTCAGCGCCGCTTTCCAGGGCATTTCCGGCGTAAAGGTATTACCGGTGGCCAACCTGGCCTTCCCCTTCTACAATGGCGCCAATGCCACCAAAGAATGGGAAACAGATGCATGGACGCCTGAGAATCCCAATGCACGCCTGCCTATTGTAACTACCAGCACCGGCTATGCAGATAACTTTCAGCGTTCCAGCTTCTGGTTACGGGATAACTCTTACGTACGTATGAAAAATATACAGTTGGGCTATGCCCTGCCTGAGCGCTGGTTATCCAAAGTAAAGATCAGCAAGGTATCTGTATTCATAAATGCGCAGAACCTGCTCACTTTCTCCAAATACAAGGATTTTGACCCGGAAAGTGTGCTGGATCAGTCAGACCTGTACAGCTATCCGATGCTGAAAACCTATAACGGCGGCCTGAATGTTACTTTTTAAACCACGAAAAAACAAACTGATGAAAAAGATATTTCTCTTAATGGCTGGTGCAGGTTTCCTGGCAATGGGCTGTAATAAAAGCCTGCTGGACACTTCCCCGCATGACCGTTATACGGAAGCTACCTTCTGGACCACCCCCGAAGCCGCAGCAGCAGGCCTTACCGGCTGTTACTCCGTATTACGTAATGATGGTATTTATGGCGGTAAGAACACCAGCGGCGGATCGGCCACGGCCCTGTGGGACGAAACCCTTTCGCCCAACGCCTACAACTACAGCAATACCATGAGCTTTAACTTTATTGCAGCCGGGCAGCAGAATGCCAGCACCGGCGGTATTGTTACTGCGCGTTTTGGCGATTGCTATACCGGCATAGGCCGTTGCAACACCTTCCTGGCTAAGGTAGATGAAGTGCCGGAGATGGACGAAGACGACAAAGCCCGCATGAAGGGAGAAGCAAAATTCCTGCGCGCACTGTATTACTTTACCCTGCAAACTTATTATGGCGATGTGCCCCTGATCCTGGCCCCGCCCAATAAAGAAACACAAGGTAAGCTGCCCCGTACGCCCCGTGCAGAAGTAGTAGCACAGGTAATAACAGACCTTGACAGCGCAGCGCTGGTGCTGCCCGAATTCTACAGCGGCACCAACGAAGGCAGGGCCACCAAAGGCGCAGCCATGGCATTAAAGGCCAGGGCGCTGCTGTATGAGGCCAGCCCGCTTTTAAACACCTCGAACGATGTAGCTAAATGGACCGCAGCAGCGGCAGCAGCCAAAGCCGTGATGAGCCTGAACTACAAGCTGTTCGGCGATTACAGGGGCCTGTTCCTGCAGCCCAATGAGAACAACTCGGAAGTGATCTTTGATGTGCAGTACATTTTCCCGAACCAGGGCAGCTCCTTTGACCTGATCTGCACGCAGTATAACACCAATGCACCGCTGCTGGACCTGGCAAAGGCCTACTACATGAAAAACGGCCTGCCTACTTCCGATCCCGCATCCGGTTACGATGCCGCTAATCCGTACCTCAACCGCGATCCGCGCCTGTATGCCACCTTCACCTATCCCGGTGATGTGTATAAAGGCAAAAAAATAGATTCCACCCGTTTTGCCAGCACCGGTTATGGTATGAAAAAGTATAGCATCTATGACAGCGCTACACCGCCCAGCGATAAATCAGATCTGAAGGATGGCCAGTCGGACATTAACTTTATTGTACTGCGTTTAGGCGATG
>NZ_DATCRF010000685.1:0-3593 GCF_036569125.1 Chitinophaga sp.
AACCGTTCACCCGGCATAGGAGGCAGCAAAAGAACAGCGCCATCAATTGTTTCATCAGGTATTTGATTTATTGTTGGTATGCTTATATCAGCGCATACACCTGCTGCATCAGCAAAGCCTCTTCCACTGCTGCCCGCAGGGTTTCCCATTCCGCTTTGGTAAAGGTAAAGCTGATGTCCTGGCAGGGGGTGTGAATGATCACCCGTTCCTCATCGTCCGGAAAAGGCAGCGAATGATCACAAAATTCACGGTGGCCCAGCGTTTCGCTGAACTGTACAAAATCGTTCGGGGTAAAATGCAGCAGCACATTACCATGCCACAGAAAAACGGTTTTACAATGCATACAATGGCCTATATGCATTTGCCCTTTGCGGGCCAGTATCCTGGTTTCGCACATACATTACTTGTTTAACAAACTGCTGTTATTGGCCTGTCATGCCCGCCATACGCATGCAGGTACCCGGCCGGCATAGCGGGCAGACAGATGGGTTTCATAGATTCGTAAAAAACTATTATGCTAAAAAAGATGTTTATGTAAGCCGGCGGAGAACGGCAATACAAAAATAAGCAGCAGTAAGTAGTAGTAATGATCGGATCAGGAAAAGTATTTACGCTAAAAGGAAAAGGAATGCAAAATGTAAAATTTCAAATGTAAAATCATAAATGTAAAAGTGCAGAATCGTGCACACACTTTTACATTTTGCATTTATCATTTTGCATTTTACATTCTTAAAGGCTCTTCACCAATTCGCGCCACTGCGCCAGCTCCGGTTGACCGGGCTTACGTTTGCCAAAGAATTGTACGATCATTTCATTGTTTGTATCAAATACTTCTATAGAAGTAACCGTACCATCTGCAGATGGTTTTTCTACCACCCAGCATTGGGCAATATTATCTGTTCTCAGGTGCAGGTTAAAGTCAGGATCCATCACATTGATCCACCCGGGTATTTCCACGATCTTATGTACCGGGCCGGTATGAATTTCAATGTTGCCATGATTGCTTACAAATACCATAATTTCCAGTCCGCTGGCTGCAGACCGCTCCAATAGTGGCTTTACACAGGTAGTTGCTACCCTGCGGGTAAAGCGGCCTTCTGCTATTTCCAGCGCATGCAGGCGGCCGGCTTTGTATTTATTGAGTAAGGGAAAAAAGTCGTGCGTATCCTGCAACGCAGCCCACTCATCCAAAAATGCTTTGGCATCTATGGTTTGTGCATAGGTGGGCGCTGCTGCGGCAGGCGTAATGGTAATATCAGCCGGTTGCTCCGGCGCCGTAAAGTCCTGCACCAGCTGATCCCAGGCCGTAAGGTTAGTATCGGCCACTGTATATATTTTTATCACGGCATTCCCCTGCCCGTCAAATACCTGTAAGGAGTTTTTAAAGCCCAGCGCTTCATCATCCTTCACGGCAAAGCCATATACCCACTTGGAAAAGAACATGCGCAGGTCTATATCTTTACCTACTACCACACCTACGTGTCGGCTTTCTGTATTCACCTCTTCAAACACGCCTTTTCTTTCTATTACACAGCTTTCATTACGGGTAAGCACCATTACTTTTCCTACGCCCGGCATGCGTTGCAGCAAAGCGGGATAATCCCTCCGTAAATGCAGCACAGTGCTGCCGGTGCAGGCGGCTACCAGCTGGCCTTCGCTTACCTGCAGGGCGCGGGCGGCATCCCGGATCCTGGTTTTAGGATTTTGCTGGCGGTATGCCTGCCATTGAGCTTGCAGGCTATTGGTAATTGTATTGTTCATGGTTATTAATAAGCGTTTGTTGCCTGTAGGGCAGATGATGAAAATAAAGTGGCGGCTGTATTGGTAACCACCAGGGGATAAGCGCACAATGAATGATGCAGCACCGATACATCCACGCCAAAACAATGCCTGATATGCAGGGGCGATAATACCGTATCTACCGGCCCCTGTGCATATACACGGCCATTCTTCAGAAAAAAGATGCGGTGTGCATAAGCGGCTGCCAGCTGAAAATCATGCAGTACGGCTATCACCAGCACACCTTGCCGGCTTAGCTGCACGGCCAGCTGTAAAGCCAGCTGTTGATGGAGTATATCCATGCCCGTTACCGGCTCATCCAGCAGCAGCATTTTTTTGCCGCTATAGTCCATAGCATGCAGGTCCGGCGCTTCCAGCAGCTGGGCCAATACCCGCGCCATTTGTACGCGTTGCTGCTGCCCGCCGGAAAGCGTAGGATAGCTGCGGTCTTTCAGGTCGTATACCTGCAATAATTTTAAGGCATAGGTTATGATCTCTTTATCGTATAACCTTTCTGCTGCGCGGTAAGCATAACGGCCCATGGCCGCTACTTCCGCCACGGTAAAAGGCATTTGCAGGTTCAGCTGCTGGGAAAGCACGGCACGTTGCCGGGCCTGCGCATCCACAGGCATGTGATGCAGCTCCTGGCCGTTGAGCAGAATGCTGCCGCGGTAATGTTTATATTCTCCTGCAATGGTGCGCAGCAGGGTAGATTTGCCGGCGCCGTTAGCGCCCATCAGCACACACAGCTCACCCGGCTGGGCCTGCAGCTGCATTTGCGCCAGCACCGGCACATTTCCAAACGACAGTGAAACATCTTTTACAACCAGCATTATACAGCAATTAAACGTTTCTCTTTTAAGATCAGCCAAATGAAAACCGGTGCGCCGGTAATAGCCGTAATAATACCCACCGGCAGTTCAGCCGGGGCAATAATAGTACGGCACAGCAGGTCGGCCACGGTGAGTAAGATAGCGCCGGCCAAAGCTGCGCTGGGGATAAGAATGCGGTGATCCGGCCCGGTGAACTGGCGGATGATATGCGGCACCACCAGTCCTATAAAACCAATAATACCCGCTACCGCTACTCCCGCTGCTACGGCCATGGTGGCGTAAATAATGAGCTGCGTTTTCAGCTTATTCACCTGCACGCCGCTATGCATAGCCTCCTGCTCACCTAATGCAAATACATTAAGCGCAGGCGCCATGCGTGGCAGCATTAATACCGGTACCAGCACAAAAGGCAGCACTGCCAGCACTGTTTGCCAGGTGGCGCCGCCCAGGCTGCCCAGCGTCCAGAAGGTAATATTGCGCAGCTGCTCATTATCTGCCACATAGGTCATTAACCCGGTAAAAGCGCTGCACAGGGCATTAATGGCAATACCGCTCAGCAGCATTACAGATACAATGGACCGGCTATCGTGCACGGACATACGAAATACGATCAGCACCGTAAGCATAGCCCCCAAAAAGGTAATAATGTTTTGCGCATAGGTTTGAAAAATGCTGCCGCTTACCATAAAAGGTAAATACACATGCAGCACTATCAGCATAGCCGCCGTTAATGAAGCGCCGGCGCTAATGCCTATCAGGCCCGGATCAGCCAGCGGATTGCGGAATAACCCCTGCAGGGCCGCCCCTGAAATGCCTAAACCGGCGCCTATTATTACAGCCAGCACAACCCGCGGCAGGCGGATCATCCACAACACCGCAGGCATTTGCTCCGTATAGGTTACCGGCAGCTGTATGCCAATACCCTTTAGTAAAATACCTATCACCTGCAATGGCGACATATGCATAGCGCCGGTACCAATG
>NZ_DATCRF010000686.1:0-2199 GCF_036569125.1 Chitinophaga sp.
GTTTGCCGCTGCTGCAGGCAGGCTTTTAATAATTGAATGGGATGATTGGGTGCTGTGGGCACAACAGGCTCTATTAAAATATGGATGATGCCATTGCAGCCCAGCTGTACGCCCAGTTTGGCATCGTCTTCGTCGGTAGTATCGTAGGTTACCAGCATGGCCTGCTGGCGGAACATCACCTGCTGGGCTTTGCGCAGGGCATCCCCTTCCAGGCAGCCCCCGCTGATAGCGCCGGTCAGCTGACCGTCTTCTGTAATTAACATGCGTGCGCCGGCGCGGCGGTAGGCGGAGCCTTCTACCAGCACCACGGTGGCTAATGCGGTTTGTTGTCCTTGCAGTTGAGCTTTCTCAAACGCGGCTACAATGTCTTTGAGCTCTTTCATCGTTCCTAAAGTTAAAAGTAAAAAAGTAAAAAGTAAAAGGCAGGCCGTTATCTTAAAGTAAAAAAGCAAAAGGTAAAGAGTAAACTATTGCGTTACTCTTTACCTTTTATATATTTAATAATCAGCTTAATTCCTGTTTCTTATACTTCGCTCTGCTGCTTCTGCACAGAGAACACCGCTTCGCTATTCATAAATGGCTGCGACCTTAGCCGGTGGCCGGTAGCGGCAAAAATAGCATTGCCTATTGCTGCGGCTACAGGCGGTAAAGCCGGTTCACCTAAACCTGTGGGCTTTTCATTATTTTCAATAAAAGCTATCTCCACCGGGGGCGCTTCCCGCATGCGTATCAGGCGGTAACGGTCGTAGTTGGTTTGATCCGGTTTGCCTTTGGTAAGGGTCAGCTCACCGAACATGGCATGTCCCAAACCATCTATCATAGCGCCTTCTACCTGGTTTTCGGCCCCGCTCCTGTTAACGATGGTGCCGCAATCCACGGCGCAATAGATCTTATTGATCTTCCATTGCCCGTTCACATTACTCACTTCCGCCACCTGCGCTACATAGGTCTGGAACGAAAAGTGTGCGCTCATTCCCTGGAACACGCCGGGTTTAGGCTGGCCCCAGTTGGCCATTTGCGCTACTTTTTTGATCACGCCGGCATAACGGTCGGGATTGTAATCCATTTTGCCTACCGGCTGCGCTTTGGCCTGCTCCAGCAGCTCCAGGCGGAATGCTACCGGATCTTTACCCACGCCGTGCGCAATTTCATCCAGGAAAGATTCTTCTGCAAAAGCAATATAGTTGTGAATGGGCGCCCGCCAGGGGCCTGTGGTTACGGGTGATTTATACTCGTGTGTATCCACCTGCAGGTTGGGCACTGCACCGGCGGGAAAATTATCTTCACGCGCCGTATTACCGGTTACGCCTACAGAATGGTGATGCCAGGCAATGAGCTTACCATTACTATCTGTGGCCGCCTTGTACTTGTACAAAGCCATGGGCCGGTAAAACCCTCCGCCCATATCATCTTCCCTTTTCCAGATCACATTTACCGGGGCTTTTGCCAGCTGGGATACCGCCACGGCCTCCTCTACAAAGTCGGTCATAAGCCTGCGCCCAAAACCGCCACCCATGCGGGTCATGCCTACCTTTATCTTTTCTTTGGGGATCTTGAATTTTTCAGCAATGGTATTACGCGCTTTGTCCGGCAGCTGAATGGGCCCGTACAGCTCAACACTGTCGGCCTTCACATCCGCAAAAAAGTTCATGGGCTCCATGGGATTGTGCGGAATGAACGGGCATTCAAAGGTTGCCTCAAATGTTTTGGCGCCGGCAGCCAGTCCTTTTTTGATGTTGCCATCCTTCCGTTTCGATTCTTTTGGCAGTTGTTCCAGCGTTTTACTAAAGTTCGCTTTGTAATCAGCAGTGCTTTCCAGCTTGCCATCATCTTTCCAAACCGGTTTTATGGATCTGGCAGCCTGCATTACTTCCCAGGTGCTGCGGCCCAGCACTGCTATCTTGTTATCAAAGGTCACTACATCCTTTATGCCCTGGTATTTGCGGGCGGCATCCTGGTCAAAAGATTCCAGTGTTTGCCCAAATGCAGGCGGGCGGATGATAGTGGCATACAGCATGCCTTCCCGTTTGGTATCAATACCATATTTCTGCTTACCGGTAATAATGGCTTTGGTATCGTAGTTACCTATACGTGTGCCGATGATCTTAAAAGCTTTGGGATCTTTCAGCTTCACATCTTTGGGTGCCGGCATGGTAGCAGCTTTTTCTACCAGGTCGCCGTAAGAGATCTTTTTACCGC
>NZ_DATCRF010000687.1:0-9410 GCF_036569125.1 Chitinophaga sp.
ACGCTGGATAATATGCCGCCAATGCTGAAAGATACTTACCTGAAAGCTAACCCGGACCCTAAAGGATTGCAGGCCATGTTTGACCGGGATCGTGACCGGATGCTGAACTTTAAAGACATCAGCGATGAGCGCATAAAAGCCATACAGTCGCCAACGTTAGTGCTGAATGCGGATGCCGATGTAATACTTCCTGAATCAGCGCTGGCATTATCCCGTTTGCTGCCGCATGCGCAGCTGGCCATACTGCCGGGCGGGCATGGGGAGTATATCGGAGAGATCTGCTCACCGGACGCCAACAGTCCGATACCGGCCCTTGTAACGGCCATGATCGTGGAGTTCCTGAAAAAATGATGCATAACATCTTGCAATAGAAAGCGCATTACTACCAGGTGATGCGCTTCTTTTTTTTACCGGCGGAAGTTAGGACAAAGGGTTTGCCGGCGCTCGCTTTGCCGGGTGTTTAAGAAACCGCGGTAGGATAATACCAGCTCCAGGCCACCGCGGTATTTTGATGCAGTGGCCAGCTTATCGATGTTCACATCGTAGCTCATACCTACCATAAAATTATACAGCTGCAGCTGGATGACGGGTATAACGGCATCGCTCATACGATAAAGCACACCGCCGGTAATGATCTGCTGCTCATCTCCAAAAAAATCATGACTTAACATTACACCTGCCTGCATGGAACTAATGCCTACGGGGGTAAAGCGTTCGCCAAACTGTTTGAAATAATCTGCGTAAATAATGAAACGGTCTTTTTCGCTGGTGGGGGTTGAGAGCCCGGCATTAAGGGCCAGCTTCCGGTTCAGGGTAATAGTGTGGCCATCGTAAAAGCCTACCTGTGGCCTTTTAAGATGGAATAAGCCAACGCCGGCAAAGTAATCGGTTTGCTCTTTTATAACGCCGTTATAGCTGATGCCCGTGGAAAAATCGAAATAATTAACGCTGGTATTGTTAAAGATCTGGCGGGAAGAAGGCAGGATACTGAAGGCGCCATTGCTGCCGGCCACAAACTGATCGTTCATAACCAGCTTGCTGGGATCAAAGCGCTGCTGCATTAAACCGCCCATGAAAGCAACGGATAAATAGGAGTTATGTTCCCTGCTAAGCGGGAAGCTATAGTTAACTGCCGGCAGTATTTGCGTGGTGCTGAACTCTGAAGTGCCTGCCACATCGCGCATAAGCTGCAGGCCAATGGTAAGGTTATCATCGCTCATAAAACCGGGCGTGAACTTAACTTCCGAGCTTAATGCAAACGTGCGGTAGGGGATGGTAACGCTTTGCCACTGGTTACGGTAAGATGCTGTAATCCTTACATCGCCCTCAAAGATGCCGGCTAATGCGGGATTGCGCAGCAGGGGCTGGTCATAGAACTGGGAGAAACCCACATCCTGCGCAGCTGCTGTTAAAATAAGCCGGCAACTTATAAGAAGTAAACAACCTGTTTTATAATAGCGTTTCATAAATAAGTTGTTTTAGAGTAATGTAACATTGCCTTTGAACGTATAGGGAACGCCGTTTTCACAGATCACCTCTACGGTGTAGATGTATACACCGGTATCTGCCAGCTTTCCGTTCACACGGCCATCCCACCCAAAGTCAGGACTGTTGGGCGCAAAATTGCTTCGTTCAAAGAGCATCTTTCCCCAGCGGTTAAAGATCCTGAATGATTTAACCGCATTAATGCCACTGGCCCTTACCATGAGCTTCCTGTTTTCCGGCACATTGCCATTTGGCGCAAATGCATTGGGAATAAACACCTGCGAGCTTTGGCAAAATACTTTCACACACAGCTCATCGCTGCCGGTACAGCCGTACACGTTAGTAACCGTTACGTTATAACAAACATCATTCTTTACATTGGCTATGGGTGCGGAACAGGCGGCATCATTACAATCCAGGTCCTGCAGGGGCTTCCAGGTGTAAGTTTTTATGGGCAGGATGCCCGGATCAGTTGCGTTGGTAATTACCGGATCCAGTGGCAGGCGGTAGCCGGTAGGCAGCGTAAGCGTATCCTGCGCAAATTTTACAATGGGATAAGCGCCTATTTGTATCAGCGTATCGGTGCTTGCGCTGCAGCCTGTTTCGGGAGAGGTAACTGTTATGGTGTAGATGCCTGCGTCCTCCACCTTTACACTGTTAATGCCGGCATTAGGCCCGTTAACCGGGAACCCGCGTCCCGGGCCTTTCCATACATAATTGATGGCGGCATTACCAGGGATGGAGCTGGAAGCCTGCAGCACCAGGTCATCGCCCACACACAAGGGTGTTCTGGTAGTAATGACCGGTTTGGAAGGTGATTGCTTAATAAGCACCTCAAAGCTTGCCGGCAATGAGATACAGTTGTTTTGCATGGCGTACACCACATAGGTTCCGGCATCTGCCTGCGTGGCAGATGGGAAGGTGATCACGGTATTGCGCACCGTATCGGCATAAGGGCCAAAGGCCGGGCCGGCCCAAACATAATCAATAGGGCCTGCCTGCTCACTGGTAGCGGTGAGCGCAGTAAATGTTAAAGGCATTTCCGTACATAAGGGCGGGTTATAACCTGCTACTGGCGCTGCGGGCGGAGAAGGATCCCTTAAAATAAATACATCCGGTATTTTTTGCGAGCTGCAGCTGCCGGTTGTTTCCACATACATGTTAGTATAAGTACCTGCTGTTAGCGGTATGGTAATGTTGCCGGCGGCATCTGTGCTGCCGGTAAATGTTTGCGCCAGCTGGAATTTGTTGTAATGCACTAATACGGGAATATTGGGTACTGCGCCGTTGTTCAGATCCTTCACCGTTAATACTACCGAGCCTGATGGTACGCCGCAGGTGGTGGGATTGGTAAAGGATGAACTTACAATTTTAACTGTGGGGTGTACAATAGCTATGATCTTTGACCTGGGACTTTCGCAGCCATAGCTGTTTGTTTGGCTTACATAATAAGTGAACTGTGTGGGAGCAGCGGTGCTGATAACCGGCGCCGCATTTAACAGTCCTCCGTTTTGATCATACCATTTAAGCGTGGCGCCGGGTAAGGCATTTACGTGTAAAGCAGCAGGTGGCGCTGCCATGCAAAAATGCGCGGTATCGGTAACGGGGGCAGGCGTGGCCGGCTTTACGGTTAGCAGCAGATCGTAAGGCGCGCCGGCACAAGGTTTTTGCGCGGGGTTGGTGGGTATTACCCGCACGGTGAGCACCTGGCTGGCAGCACCGGTATTTGTAAAAGATAAAGTAATAGCAGCATTGGGACCTGATGCAGCGCCTGCGCTGATACCAGCCACATTTGCAGGCAATGGCCCCACAACAGCCCATGTATAGGTAGTGCCGGTAACGGTGGAAGCAGGTGTGAACACGGCTGTTTCACCGGAGCAAATGGATTGTGCGGGTGTTGGGAATGTTATTACGGGGCTTTCCTCTATCTGCACCGTGGTGGTGGTAACATAACCCGGGCAGGGCGGGGCGGCTGCAATGGTATACGTTACCGTATAAGTGCCTGCTGTGCTAAGGGATGGGTTAATAGCGCCGGTAGTTGCATTAACAGACAAGCCTGCGGTGGAGCTAAAAACGCCGCCGGCAGTACCCGCCAATGATACCGGTTGTGGAACAGCATTGCTGCCGCAATAGGGGGAGCCTGCATAGCTGATAGCAGTTGTTGGTGTATTGTTTACAGTAACGGTTGTTGTAGTGCTGTAATCTGCACAGCCGCCGGTACCCGGAACCGTATATTTTATCGTGTATACGCCTGCGATAGCCCCTGCAGGATTAATAATACCTGATGTTGAAATGATGGGCAAACCTATTGCCGGTGTAATGGAAAATGTACCGCCCTGCGTTCCGGTAAGTATTACGGCTACCGGTAAGTTGGGCGTGGCGGGCGTATTAGCCACATTACACAGGACGGCCGGCGTATAGGAAATGGTGGCTGACGGCGCGCGGGTAACCGTAACAGGGGCCGTTGTTACAAACCCCGGGCATGGTGCCGCTGCTGCAATAGTATAGGTTACGGTATAATTGCCGGGCGTACTGGTACCGGGTGTAATAACACCTGTTGCTGCATTAATAGTTAAGCCTGCGGTGGAGCTGAATGTACCACCGGCGCTGCCGGTAAGGGTTACACTGGTGGCTGCATCTGCCGTACAAATGGGCGGATAGCTGATAGTGGCTGCCGGTGCACCATTCACTGTAACCGTTGCCGTGGTAATATAATCCGTGCAGCCTCCTGTGCCGGGGATGGTATACCTGATCGTATATACGCCTGCGGTAGCGCCGGTGGGGCTGATGGCGCCTGTGTTTGGATCTATTGTTAACCCCGCGGGACTTACTGAATATGTGCCCCCGGATGCACCGGTATGGGTTACTGCAACCGGCGGCGTATTGATGTTACAGAATACGGATGGGGTGTAAGCAATAGCTGCTGTGGGGCTTACATTCACTACTACCGTGATGGATGCCCTGGGCCCTTCACCGCAGCCGGTAACCTGGCTTACATACCAGGTGGTGCTGCCGGGAGTGGTTGTTGAAGGCGTAGGCGCAGTAGCTGAACCTACACCGCCGGCAGCAGTGGTGTACCATAACAAGCCGGTTCCGTTTGCAGTTAATGGAACTGCTGTCTGGTTCTGGCAATAAGTAACAGGAGAGGTAACACCCGGCGCTGTGGCCAATGCGTTAACAGTAACGGTAATGGCTGCACGCGGACCTTCACAGCTATTGATAGTTTGGCTTACATAGTAAGTGGTGCTGCCCACTGCAGCTGTTGAAGGCGTGGGCGCAGTGGGTGAGCCTGTGCCGCCGGTAGCGGCAGTGTACCATAATAAACCGGTACCTGTGGCTGTAAGCGGGGTAGCGGCTTGATTCAAACAAAGCTGTACAGGTGTAGTTACCCCCGGCGCAGCGGGTGTAGCATTTACAACCACAGAAACAGGCACACGGGTGCTTTCACAATGAGCAGGAAGTGTTTGACTTACGTACCAGGTTTGCGTGCCCGGAACGTTGGTGGATGGCGTAGGCGCAGTAGCGGACCCTGTGCCGCCCGTGGCGCTGGTGTACCATAATAAACCGGTACCCGTGGCTGTAAGCTGCGCTGCGGGCTGGCCCTGGCAGTACGCCGGGGAGGGAGCGGCCACCGTGGGTGGCGGGGAAATGGGGCTTACCGTTACCGTTTTTATTTTAGTGCTGGCGCCACAGCCGGTATTGGCTGCCGTTAGCTTAACAGTATAAGTGCCGGGGGAGGCGTAGGTATGGCAGGGCGGATCTTCTAAAGTGGAGGTAGTATTATCTCCAAAATCCCATAGAAAAGTGCTTATTCTGCTACAGCCGTTACCGTTATAGCCACCTACTGTTCTATTGGTAAAACAAACCGGCGTATTAATACATACGGGTGATGGCGGTGCATCAAAGTCCGCAACAGGCTTTAGCCTTATAATGATCTGGTTGAGCGTATAGGTAGTGGTAAAACACCCGTTGATGGCTTTGAGCGTTGCTGTAAAATCAGGAGAGGGGCAGGAGGACGTATTATACCGATGCGTTAATAAATGCGTAATGTTTGTGGGCTCCAACGGATGGGTTAAAATAACATGCGCTGTGCCGTCGCCAAAATCAATATCGTAAGTAGTGCCGGGCGTATTATTAAACCAGTTACCGATCTGAAATTCCACATCTGCGGGTGCGCATAAGCCGGTGGTAGAGGAGGTGGTGGTAAAGCTGGCCAAGGGATTTTTGCCATTATAGAACTGGTAAACCGCACTTTTTGCGCAGCCATTTGCCGGTGTGATGGTAAGCGTTAAGGGGAAATAACCTTGTGTGGTGTAGGTATGGGAAACCTGCGCAGCTGCCGGCCAGTCTGTTTGTGTGAAAACGGGCGTGTTATCGCCCCAGTTAATTTCATAAGTGTTGCCCGGGGCTGTGACAACAGAATTATTACTTACAGTGAGTTTGTAGGTGGCATTGCCATCGCAATTGGTAAAGGGGCCATCTACGGTGCTTTGGTCTATTAAAACCGGTTTGGGAGCAGGTAGTACGTTTAAGGTGCCCGTGCTGGTAACCGGGCCGTTGGGAGTGGTTACGGTTATTTGTCCGCTGACAGCCTGGTCTGAAACAGTAGCGGTTATGCTGGTAGCACTGGTTACGGTAAAATTAACTGCATTGGTATTACCGAATTGTACCTGGGTGGCGCCGGTGAAATTGGTTCCGGTAATGGTAACCTGCTGGCCCTGGCAAACGGTTGCAGGTGAGAAGGATGTTATCGTAGGCGCCTGGGCGCGGACGGTGGTTGTTAGTAGTAAAAGAAATATATTATAGAAAATAATTAAACCTAGTTTGTTGGAAGGTAGATTAAAGTTGGGGTGAAATGAACGCATAGTACTCTGTTGCCGATTAGGTTTAACAATAACAGCAGCGGGAAGGGTTTTGTTTAAAAAGGACGGGAAAAAACAGGGGGATGGACTTGAGAAGGATGCCGGGAACGTTGTGCTTGGTTATATCATTGAAAATAGTTTTCTTTGCGTCATAATAACACAAACAAACCCCGGCTTTTATATTGCTTCATAAAAGCTGTATTAATTTTCTTATGGAAAAGCATGTTTACACCCAGGACATTTTTACCATTACAAATTTTTTTAGCCCGGAAGAATGCAAGGCCCTTATTGAAAAAAGTGAAACCATCGGTTATGAAGAAGCGATGGTTGATGTTGGCGGCGGAGAACAACGTATGATCAAAGGCGTTAGGAATAATGAACGGGTGCTGTATAAAGATGAAATTTATGCTGCTTTTATCTGGGAGCGGCTGAAGGCGTTTGCACCGCAGGGAAATTTTGACCGCACTGCGTGCGGGTTGAATGAGCTGTTCCGTTTTTACAAATACAGTCCCGGCCAGCGATTTAAAATGCATAAGGATGGCAGCTTTGTAAGGGACCTTTCAGAGGCCAGCCAGTATACCTTTATGATATACCTGAATGATGGATACAGCGGCGGTGAAACGGTGTTTGCATCCGGTGAGGTTATTCGTCCGGAGGCAGGTACGGCGCTTATTTTTTATCATCCGTTGCGGCATGAAGGAACGTTGTTAACGGAGGGCGTGAAGTATGTGTTGAGAACGGATATTATGTATAGGGGAGACGTGGTGAAGTCTTAATAGATTGGAATAGCCCTACCCGGGAACAAACACCGAAGCGGGAATTCCGGCGCCTGGTTCCCATTTGGTAGCTTATCGCAGGTTAAGGCATAGGATAGAGATCAAAGGCTAAATGGTTGGTTTTCTCTTTCATGACAATGCTTACAGGTGTTATCATATGGCTATCAGGGTCAAAAATAGAGAGAATGAAAAATATTACCGGCTCCGGAGTAGGTATACAGAGGCGCTTTTCATATTTATATATGAGGGTTTCAAATCTATAAAGCTGATACAGAATGGCTTAGCCGGAGCCTTTACAGTTGTACGGGGTTGCCTGAAAATAACTGCAGGAAAATAGGCGTAAACGTTTCGGCGTTGTTATGTAAATTACCAGTACTGAAAACCCAATCTTTATAACCCAACAAAACCCACGCTATGAAAACTACTCAGTTGTTAGTCCTATGCGCTTTACCCGTCATCGTATTATTCCAGCGTTGTGAAAAACCATCTAACCCAACATTGGAAAAATTATCCGGCTCCCCGGCCATGGAAAGCGGCCCGGTGGCCTTTAGCGCTTCGCCCATTTTTACCAATGCATTGCCTTCCATAGATAATGGCAGCTATTATGATCCCTGGGTGATCAGGGTAGGCGGCTACTATTACTACTGCGGATCTGACGGCGGGCGTTTATGGATCACGAAATCGGCTACGCTGCAGGATATTCTGCTGCCTGCAAAAACATACATTTTCACGCCGCCCGGCGGCACCATGTATTCCGGTAACCTATGGGCGCCCGAGCTGCATTACCGCAGCGGCAGATGGTATGTGTATTTTGCTGCGGATGATGGTAATAATGCCAATCACCGGATGTATGTATTGGAAGGCGGTTTTAACGCCAACGACCCCCTGGACGGCGCTTATAATTTTAAAGCCAAATTAAGCGCCACCACCGACCGCTGGGCTATTGACGGATCGCCTTTTGATTTCAACGGCCAGCAATATTTTGTATGGTCGGGCTGGGAAGGCACCAGCAATGTTTCGCAGTTCATATACATTGCCCGCATGAGCAACCCATACACTATTTCCGGCGAAAGAGTGGAAATATCAAGGCCGGATTATGCCTGGGAAAAAGTAGGCTCACCCACGGTGAATGAAGGCCCTACGCCGCTTATAAGCGGCAATACGGTAAACATTATTTATTCTGCAAGCGGCAGCTGGACAAATGATTATTGCCTGGGCCGTCTTACCTGTACCAATGGTGATCTGATGTCAAAAGCATCCTGGAACAAACCCAATACAGCTGCATTTTCCAGGTTTGGCAATGTGTATGGTCCGGGGCATGCATCCTTTGTAAAATCGCCGGATGGTATTCAATCCTGGATCGTATACCATTCCGCTAACAGTGATGGTTCAGGATGGGACAGGAGAGTGATGACCCAGCAATTTTCCTGGGATGGAGACATTCCTTATTTCGGATATCCTATTGAAAAAGGCATTCCTATTCCTTCACCATCCATCGGCAGCAGCTATGCCATGCCTATTGCCAACGGGGTGTATAAAATTAAATCGAAGGTTACCAGCCAATGTGTAGATGTGCCCAGCGGCACTACCACTGCGGGTGTACAGATCCAGCAATGGACAGACTATGGCAATACTGCGCAGCAATGGAACTTTATAAGCCTGGGTAACGGGTATTATAAGATCAAATCTGTTGCTTCTAATTTATGTCTTGATGATGCTGGCGGATCATTAAACGCGGGGAATATCCTGATCCAGTGGACGGATAATAACAACATAGCGCAGCATTGGCGGGTGCAGGATATGGGCAACGGTTACTTTAAGCTCATAAACCGCAGAAGCCTGATGGCATTAAATGTTCCCTACAGCAACCAAACACCGGGCACCAAGCTGGAACAGTGGTATGAAAACCAGTATGATGCAGAGCTGTGGCAGATCATTCCTTAAAGCATTGTTCCTTACCAGCTGCTGCCTGCGCCGCCGCCACCGGAAGAGCCGCCGCCCCAGCTGCCAGAAGACGAGGAAGAATCGGAAGATGATGAGCCGAATGAAAAACCGGAAGATGAGGAGGAGCTGCTGGAAGTGCTGATGGCCGGGATGTTATACTTTTCTTTATTCTTATAGCCACAAGCATCGCATGCATAAAGCTGCCAGCCCCAGCCTGCGCTGTTGACGGTGGCTTTCTGCTGCACTTCTTTTTTTCCGGCCATCAGGGTTTTATGATGGCATTGCGGACAGGCCATGGCTTTGGCGGCTTCGATATCATATGCGAATATTTGTTGTGTATGGC
>NZ_DATCRF010000688.1:0-2316 GCF_036569125.1 Chitinophaga sp.
AACTCAATGTTTCCGTAGCAGCTCCAGGAACTGTTTGTCCAGCTGGTGACCGTACCAATCTTCATACTGTACATCGGTACGTTTGGAATCCAGCACTCCAAAATCGCCAATAAAATTCCAAACAGCAAATCCAATTTGATGAGTGGATAAAATATCCAGCACATCGCCAAACCAGGCCATGAACACCCCATGCGGTGTTTTGTTCCAGCAGCCGCATTCCCCGCAGTGCACACCGGTACCTTTGGCAGCCAGCTCTATCCAGGGTTTGTAGTAGTTTTCCAGCATATCGCGGCTCAGGTATTTATCGCCTACCTGTCCCGGCCACAGTGGTGCAGGCGCATGTTCAGGATCTTTGCTGGCCCAGGGCGCTTTGTAATGCGATATAGTGCCCGGGAAATACCCGCGGCAGCTTTGCGCAATGTCCAGGTCTATGATCTCGGGGATAACATTATTGCCTACACTATTGCCATCGGCAATCACCAGGTGATCGGGATTTTCTTTGCGGATGGCGGCTGCCGCGGCCTGCGCCACTTTACGGTACACATCACCGGGAACAGCTTTGGAGGGTGAATGCTGATCATTCATATCTTCCCGCATGCTGGGCTCATTCACCAGGTCAAAGCTGATCCTTTTGCCGGAGATGCCTTTATACCGTTTAGCCCACAGGTTCCAGTGAAAGCAAAAAGCGTCCAGCGCTGCCTGGTCTGTCCATAAATTATACGGCTCATGGAAACCCGCATTAATGCAATATCCCGGCGCACGGTGCAGGTTCAGGCTTACGTGCATATTATATTTATGGGCCAGGGTAACCAGCTGATCGATCTTTTCAACTGCCTGCTCATCTATTTTATATACTTCTTCCGGCGTAATGTTACGGCTGCGGTCAATGTTTAAATAGCTGGGATAAGCAATGGGAATACGCACAAAATCAAAACCCCAGTCGCGCATCCAGCGGAAATGATCTTCGGTGGTAGGCTTGTTGGTACCTGCGGGCTGGGGCGAGAAAAAATCCAGCAGGTTAAACCCTTTCCATTTAGGCAGCTTGTTCGCTTTAATAACAGGTGGCTGTAAAGCAGCCATGGTAGCGGTACCGGCCAGACCGATACCTGCAGTTAACAGGCCGGTGTTTTTGAGGAAAGAACGACGTTCCATAACGTGAATATTTGACGTGAAATGATTAATAACCGGGTTAGCTGATCAAAATAGGCAATTTCAGCCGTTAGTCAAAATATCCCCATTATGCTTTTTACCATTTGGTAAATGAAAGCAGTTTTTAGCGGCAGACCTTTGTGGTATAAAATACAAGCATCATGGAAAATCAAAACAAACAAGGATCAGCACTGGCAGGCAAACGGGTAATCTTATTGGGCGGCAGCTCCGGTTTTGGACTGGCTACCGCCAAAGCCGCAGCAGCTGAAGGCGCAAAGGTAGTGATCGTATCCAGCAACCAGCAACGGGTGAACCAGGCCATACAACAATTACCTGCAGGCAGTGAAGGGTATGCCATAGACCTGAGCAAAGAGGCCAACATTAAAGATTTTTTTGAAAAGGCCGGCGCCTTTGACCACCTGGTATATACAGCAGCAGAAAACATTAGCCTGAACAATCTGAGTGAAACTGTAATTGATAATGCACGCCAGTTCTTTGGACTGCGCTACTGGAGTGCATTAGCGGCCGTTAAATATGGTGCGCCGCATATTAATCCCGGTGGCTCTGTTTGTTTAACCGGTGGTATTGCCGGTTTACGTCCGGGTAAAGGATGGACTATAGCTTCCAGCATTTGCGGCGCCATGGAAGGTTTAACGCGTGCGCTGGCCGTTGAGCTGGCGCCTATACGGGTGAACAGCGTGGTGCCCGGTGTGGTAAGAACCAATCTCTGGGACAGCCTGCCGGAAGCCGACCGGGAAGGATTGTATAAAAATGTGGGAGATGCTTTGCTGGTAAAACGGGTGGGTGAAGCGGAAGAAATTGCGCTGGCCTTTTTATACCTGATGAAACAGCAATTTGGTACGGGGCAGAATATGGTGATTGACGGCGGTGCATCGCTGGTGTGATTATGGCTGCCCGGGGCGGGCGCTCCGGGCAGTTTTATTGTATAAAGGCCGTCATGATCCGATATAGTATTTTAGGTAAATCCATTATAGCCTCCTCTATTTGCCGTTCATAGGCTTCTGGCAACTATACATACATTTCAATAAAAGCCTTCATGGCCCTTGATTGTGGCAGGTCTTTCCGGTAAACAAGCACCGTAGTTAAGGTACCCAGCTCCTTATTGATCTCATGGATCTTTAATTTGCGTTTAGCATAGTGCTGCAG
>NZ_DATCRF010000689.1:0-3447 GCF_036569125.1 Chitinophaga sp.
CCGTAACACAGCCCGGCGATACCATTGCGCTGGAAAGCCCCTCCTACTACGGCTCCCTGCAACTTGCTGCCAGCCTGGGTTTAAAGGTGCTGGAAGTGCCTACCAACCCGGTAACCGGCGTGGAGCTGGATTACCTGGATAAAGCCATTCCACGGCATAATATTAAAGCCTGCTTATTTGTAACCAACTTCAATAACCCGCTGGGCTCCTGCATGCCGGATACGCATAAACGCGAGCTGGTACATATCCTTGAAAAGCATGGCATTCCTTTAATTGAAGATGATATTTACGGGGATATTTATTTTGGAAGGGAAAGGCCTGCCCTGTGTAAAACCTTTGATGAAAGCGGCATTGTGCTGGCCTGCAACTCCTTTTCCAAATCCCTGGCGCCCGGCTACCGCGTGGGCTGGACGCTTCCGGGCAAGTATAAGGAAAAGGTGCTGCGCCTGAAACGTAATCACTCCATTGCCTGCGCCTCACTGCCGCATGCAGCGGTAGCGCACTTCCTGGAAAACGGCCGTTATGAACATCACCTGCGCAGCATGCGCAAACAGCTGCATACCCAAAGCCTGCGCTACTTACAGGCGGTGGCAGATTATTTCCCCGAAGATACTTTGGTAACAAGACCGATGGGTGGTTTTGTACTATGGCTGGCCCTGAATGAGAATATTAATACCTATGAGCTGTATGAGCTGGCGCTAAAGAATAAGATCAGCTTTGCGCCGGGCCGCATATTTTCCCTGCAGGACCGCTACCGTAACTGTATGCGCCTGAGCTACGGTAACCCGTGGAATAAGCAGGTAGAAGAAGGTATTAAAACATTGGGGAAGCTGATCCGCAAGCTGAAAGGGTAAGCATAAAAAAGCCGGAGCAAGAATACTCCGGCGTGCTTAAACCTACAACTGTTACACTGTAACAGACACTAAAATCTTATGTTGTTTTCCTGTAATTCCAGATAGCAATGCCATTCATCACCAGCGCATATGCCAGCATAATAAGCAGGTATATTTGTATGTTGGCCCAGCCGCTGCCTTTGAGCAATACCATACGTATCACCTTTACAAAGTAGGCAATAGGATTAAACCAGGTGAGCACCTGCGCCCAGTGCGGCATATTCTCCACGGGGGTGAATAAACCACTCATGAGTATAAAGATGATCACGAAGAACCAGGCAATGAACATCGCCTGCTGCTGCGTTTCCGTGAAGGTGGAGATCAGCAAACCCATACCCAGCATAACCCAGAGATAAACGGCGGCAAACAGGAACACCAGCCACAGGCTGCCTGCCATGGGCAGATGAAACACCAGCTTCCCTACCAGCAATCCCAGGGCCAGCTCAAACAGCGCTACGATCCAAAACGGGATCAGCTTTCCTAATATAAAATGATGTTTACGTATAGGAGTTACGTTTAGCTGCTCGATGGTGCCGATTTCCTTTTCTTTCACAATATTCATCCCCGACAAAAAAGCGCCGATCATAGTTACCAATACCACAATAATGCCCGGCACCATGAATACTTTATAATCCAGGCGGGTATTGAACCAGTTGGAATAGGTAACCTCAATTACGGCAGGACCGTTGCGGCTGTCCAGCGCCAGCCACTCCGTGCGGATGTTCTGGTTAAAGCTGCGGATAATATTATTGGCATAGCCATTTGCCAGCCCTGCCTTGCTGCCGTTAATGGCATTTACCAGCAGCTGCAGAGAGGCCTGATCTTCCCGCACCAGGTCGCGCTCAAAGTGCCGGGGGATCATCAGTACAATGTCTGCTTTATCCAGCTGCAGATCTTCAAAAGCGGCTTTTTCATTAAATGTTTGCCGGTGCAGCTTAAAGTAACCACTGGCCGTAAGCTTATTCACCAGCCGCTGCGACCAGGTGGAATGATCCTGGTCCACTACATCAATAGCCAGGTTCCTTACTTCATAGTTGGCAGCATTGGCCAGCACCAGCAGCTGGATAATGGGCATCAGGAAGATGATGGCCACCATCCCCCTGTTCCGGAAGATCTGCAGGAACTCTTTTTGCAGTATAAAAAAGATGGTACGCATCAGCTTAAACGGATTTTGAATTTACGTATGCTTATTGTCACGAATAATAACGTCATACCGCATAGCACAAGACTTTGCGGCCATACTTCCCGCAGCCCGGAACCTTTGAGCATAATATCCTTGAGGATAATGATGAACCATTTAGCCGGCATTATATTAGATAACAGCTGCAGCGGAAGGGGCATGCTTTCAACAGGAAAGATGAAGCCGGACAGCAACACGGTCGGCATCAGTAAACCCATCATGGAAGCCATCATGGCGGTTTGCTGCTTATCTGTAACGGTAGATATGAGAATGCCTAAGCCCAGAGAGGTGAGCACAAACAGCGCGCATTCCAGCAACAGCAGCACAATATTGCCCTTAATGGGCATACCAAATAACCAGATGCCCATGCCCAGGATCACCAGCGCATTAATGAACGATAATACAATATAAGGCACCACCTTCCCTGTTACGATCATTGCCGGTGGTAATGGCGATACCAGTAATATTTCCATGGTGCCCAGCTCTTTTTCGCGGGCAATGGTGATGGAGGTCATCATGGCAGATACCAGCAATAATATTAAGGTCATTACACCCGGTACAAACAGGAACACACTTTTTAATGCCGGGTTGTATTGCATGCGTACCGTGGTATTAATGGTAAGCGGCATTGCCTGCGGCCCGTTCAGCTGCTGCTGGTAATTGCCGATAATGGCCCGGGCATAGTTAATGAGCGTAGTAGCGGTATTAGGATCGCCGGCATCTGCCAGCAGCTGCACCTGCGCTTTATGTAAATGGAAAAATGATTCCCCGAATTTAGGCGGGATCACTACCACCATTTTTATACGCCCTTCTTTGAAGGCCGCTTCAATAGCCCGGTGGCTTTGCAGCTCCTGGTCTATTTTAAAATAACTGCCTGCCTGCAGCTGCTGTACCAGCCGGTTGCTGTAATAGTCCCTGGATTGATCCAGTACAGCGATTTCCGCATTTTTGATCTCATTGGTAATGGCAAAACCAAAGAGCACGATCTGCACCACCGGCATTCCAAAAAGGATGAGCAGTGTACGCTTATCGCGGAAAATATGGTAAAACTCCTTTCGGGCAAATACAAAGAATTGACGCATGAGATTCAATTACGAATTATTCAATTACGAATTACGAATGGCTTGGCTTTTGTTGATTGTGCTTTTACTTTTCTTTTCTTGCGACGCACATTCTGCCTTCACTTTTTTACTTTTTACCTTTTTACTTCCCTCTTGCCAGTTTAAGGAACACCTCATCCATTGAATCGGCCTGGAACTGCGCTTTCAGCTGCCGGGGCGTATCCAGGGCTTGTATACGGCCATCCACCATAATAGAGATCCGGTCACAATACTCCGCTTCATCCATATAGTGCGTGGTTACAAATACCGTTAC
>NZ_DATCRF010000690.1:0-11940 GCF_036569125.1 Chitinophaga sp.
GCCTGGAACCATGTTCCGGGCTTTTTTATTTAGTTTCAGGAATCAGGGATCAAACACATATTCCCCAGGTCCTTTACAGGCAACTTTCCTTAAACCGTCCGCGCCAAACCCGGCATTTATGCGGTACCAGCTGTATTTCCCTGAGACTCCTTACCGGCCATGGTTTATAAGATATTTCCCCGCCCCATTTCCGCAACAAAAAAGCCGGCAATAACGCCGGCCTTAATTATTTTCATAATACCCTGCTCAGCTTCCCATTTTCTGCAGCTCTTCTTTGCTGATCACTTTATAACCGGAAACAGGCGTTTCAAATAAAGATGCCGGTACCGGGTGTAAGTCAATATGAGTGGCTATTACATTCATTTTAGCGCCGGTGCGGGTTATAATTTCAAACTGCAGCGGCATTCCCTTCAGGTTCACAAACCGCCGGTTGTAATGTTTGTTTTCCGGTATCAGGTCGGGGGTATAGTATACTTCAAAGGTTTTACCGTCCGGCATAATGCCGGTGGCTTTTTTACAGGTATAGCCCAGCAGTTCCTTAGTACCTGTTTCGTCCTTAAAACGGATGCCGGTGTACTGTTTCAGCTCCTTATCATATTCTTCCTTGTCTGAACGGATCAGGTATTTATCGCCATGATTATCGATCAGGGTTATCAGGCTCTGCTCTTTGCTGTTGATCAGGTAAGTATAGTGTACCACGTTCAGGTTCATATCTATCCGGCTCAGGTGGCCGCGCATGTATTGGGTAAGGGTGCTGCCTTCCAGCATAGCATCGGCCTGCAGCTGCTCGGGTGGCAGCTCCAGCTTGTACACGATCTTCATGTCAGACACCAAACGCTGTGCACACAGACGGCCTGCTGCCACACTGCATATCAAAAGAATAAGCAGCCATTTGTTGAGTGATTTTCTGTGCATTTTCATCTTTTATTTTTCATAGGTCCGGGTTAATTAATAATTAAGAATGAATCATTAATAATCGCATTGCCGCTACTGCACATATTCGCCAATACTACGCTGCTGCCTTATTAATTACAATTCCGGCGGTATTACACACTTTCACCCCTACTCCATTGCTCTATTAATAAATCATCGCACTACACACCTTTACCCACACTACACTTCCCCCGATTATTAATTCTTAATTATTCATTATTAATTTACCAGGCTAACTTCTCTTTATTCAGGAACGCCTGTATCCCCCTCCTGCACTCCGCATGCTCACGGGTTTGTGCATTCAGGCGGGCCGCTTGCTCCAGGGCTTCATCCAGCGGCTTATCCAACACCATGCCTATCAATTGTTTAGTAACTTTCAGAGAATTTGCAGCGGCTTCTTCACATAAGCCGGCAGCTATCTTGTTCACGTAGTCGGTTATGTCTGCTTTGGGTACTACTTCGTTAATAAGTCCATACACCTGCGCTTTTTCTGCGCTCACCAGCTTGCCCGTTAATAACAGCTCCCGCGCACGACCCTCCCCTGTTTTGCGTACCAGGAACACAGACACCAGCGCAGGTATAAACCCGATCTTTACCTCGGTATAACCCAGTAAGGCTTCCGGCACGGCATAGCTCAGATCGCACAGGGTTACCAGCCCGCAACCGCCTGCAATGGCATGCCCCTGTACCAGGCCTATCACTATTTTATCATGATGGTAGATCTGCTGCATGAGCTGCATCAGGGCCTTGGAATCGGCCAGGTTTTCATCAAAAGTATTCTGCTGTAGCTGTTGCAGGTATTCCAGGTCAGCGCCGGCACAAAAAGCATCGCCGGCCCCTGTTAGCAGGATCACTTTTACCGCGTCATCATCCCCCGCCTGCTTGAATGCCTGCTGTAGCTCCGCTACCATAGCGCCATTCAGCGCATTACGCTTTTCCGGCCGGTTCAGGGTAACCGTTGCAATACGGTTCTTCACCTCATAGGTTATGAATGAAAAAGTAGTTGTAAGGTTGTGTGACAAGGTTACATTTTTAATACACCGGCCGGGGCCGGAAAGCAATTTACTTAAATTGAGACCAAATCTCAAACTAATTAAACGCTCCAAACCGGTGTACAAATATGCGGGATACGTAAATGTTCAGATATACAATACAACATAAAATGAATATGCTGATACACCAATGCCACCGGTACCTTAACCAGCACATTAGCATATCAGCATATTAACACATTCCCCTCATCTGCACATTTGCATATCTGCAGATCCGCACATTTACCTCGTTATTTCTTCAATTACTTTGCCCACGTTACCACTGGGCATTTGTATGTGCAGCAGCGCTGCCAGTGTAGGGGTAATATCCGTCATACCAATGGTGCGGTTACTTTTACCGGCCGGAATGCCCCAGCCCATCCATACCAGCGGAATATGCGCATCATACGGGTACCAGAGGCCGTGCGTAGTGCCGGTAGGGCCGCCGTCTATCCATCCCGGCGCCAGTACCAGCTGTATATCCCCGCCGCGTTTGGCATTAAAGCCATTCAGCAGCATGGTGCGCATAGGTTCCGGTAAAGGGGTGGTCATTAATTCCTGTAAAGGAAATGCATTTACCACCGCCGGTAATTCCATCACCTGGGTTATAATAAGATCAGCCACCTCTTTTTGGGTTTTACCTGCTTTGGCAATGGCTGCATGGTCCAGGTACAGCTGGTAATTGCTGGCGCCCAGTATTGCTTTTGCAATGCCAAAACGGGCATTAATACTATCATTCAGGCTTTTAATAAGCGTAGCATCATTGAAGGTTTTGCCGGGCAATTTGTTCTCTTCCATAAAGCCGGGTACGTGCGCTACGCCATGATCGGCTGTTATGAAAAAAGTATATTGCCCCTTACCTACTTTTTTATCCAGGTAATCAAAAAAGGCTGCCAGGTCTTTATCCAGGCGCAGGTAAGTATCTTCTATTTCAACAGAGTTAGGCCCAAACTGGTGCCCCACATAGTCGGTGGAGGAAAGGCTGATGGCCAGCAGGTCCGTTACATCGCCACTGCCTAATTTATACGCTTCCAGCGCTTTTTTGGCAAATTCCAGCGTCATGGTATTACCATAAGGTGTAGCGGCGATCAGGGATTTTGCATTAGCGCTCAGGTCATGCGGAAAGGAGGTATTATCCGCGCCTTTGTATTTGCCTTCGTAGGCCTTTTCATCGGCAGTGCTTAGCTTATAGGTATTAATAGGGTACAGCGTGTTCCAGGGTGCTTTCAGGTACTGGCCGGGCCATTGCTGGCTGTTAAAGTTCTGTACCCAGCCTGGCAGGGCATTCATGTAATAGGTGCTGCTGATCCAGTTGCCGCTGGTACCATCATACCAGTAGGCAGCTGTGGCAGTATGCCCGGCAGGTAAAATAGCGCCGCGGTCTTTAATGGCCACGCCTACTACTTTGCTCTGGAAGTTGTTGGATAAGCGCAGCTCATCGCCAATAGTGGTTACCAGCAAATTGCGGGGGCTCATTTTACCGGCTAAGGCGCCGCCGCCTACACTGCTAACAGTGCTGTCCTCTACGCAGTACACGTTCCTGCGCAGGCCTGCATTACACCAGTCGTTCCCGATAATACCATGCACTGCCGGTACAGAGCCGGTATATATACAGGTATGCCCACAGGCGGTAATGGTGGGCGCATAGTTAATTAACGTATTTTCGCAGGAGAATCCATCGCGTAACAAGCGTTTAAACCCATTAGCGGTATAACGGTTGTAATAACGGTACAGATAGTCCCACCGCATCTGATCTACCACCACGCCTACCACCAGCTTAGGGCGGCCCGCTGTTTGAGCGGCTGCTTCAGCGGGGCGGTAAAAAGGTTGAGGAGAAGTGGCTTTTTGAGCTGCAGAGCCATGTGATAAAAACAAAAATGCCAATACCAGTAAGTTGATCCATTTCATGACAGAAAAATTATTTTTTTAAAACCGTTCTATGAAGCGATGCCGCAGGTTTGCCTTTCCGGTTCACTGTGTACAGGCTGCTTCCTGAAAATTTATTGTTTTGGTAAGTGGGAACAAAAGTAATGGAAGATTACAAAAAGTAATTATTTAATACCTTTGTGCCGATTTTTAATGATCACAATTAATCATTAATTAACATATGGATATATTTGAGAAGCTGCTGAAGCATAGAGGCCCCATTGGGGAGCATTCTGAAAGAGCCCATGGCTATTTTGCCTTCCCTAAGCTGGAAGGGGAAATTGGCCCGCGTATGAAATTCAGAGGCCGGGAAAAAATTGTTTGGAGTCTGAATAACTACCTGGGCCTGGCCAACCATCCGGAAGTACGCGCCACGGATGCAAAGGCTGCAGCAGACTTTGGTTTAGCCGCTCCTATGGGCGCCCGTATGATGAGTGGCAACACCAATTACCATGAGCAGCTGGAAAAAGAGCTGTCTGACTACATGGGCAAAGAAGATACTACCCTGCTGAACTACGGCTACCAGGGCATTATGAGCGCTATTGACGCCATCTGTAACCGCCGGGATGTGATCGTGTATGATGCAGAATGCCACGCCAGCATTATTGACGGCCTGCGCCTGCACCAGGGGCACCGTTACGTATTCAAGCACAACGATATAGTGGATTGTGAAAAGCAGCTGAACCGCGCCGTAGAGCTTACCAAAACCACCGGCGGCGGCATACTGGTAGTTACGGAAGGCGTGTTTGGCATGGCCGGCGACCAGGGCAAGCTGAAAGAAATTGCCGCGCTGAAAGATAAATATGAGTTCCGCCTGCTGGTGGATGATGCGCATGGTTTTGGCACCATGGGTAAAACCGGCGCCGGTACCGGCGAAGAGCAGGGCGTACAGGATAAAATAGACCTGCTGTTCAACACCTTTGCCAAATCAGGCGCTTCCATAGGCGCTTTCATGAGCGGCGATAAAGGCATTATTAACTACCTGCGCTATAATATGCGCGCCCAGATCTTTGCCAAATCTGTTCCCTTACCGCTCGTGATCGGACATTTGAAAAGAGTGGAGCTTATGCGTACCCAGCCTGCCCTGAAGGCTAAGCTGTGGGATAATGTGAACAAGCTGCAGCGCGGCCTCAAGGAAAAAGGGTTTAACATCGGGCACACCAACTCCCCGGTAACCCCTATTTACCTGCAGGGCGATATTCCCGAGGCTACCGCCATGTGCCTGGACCTGCGGGAGAATTACAACATCTTCTGCTCTATTGTAGTATACCCGGTAATACCAAAAGGGCAGATCATTTACCGCCTGATACCAACCGCAGCGCATAGCGATGATGATATTGCACAAACCCTGAAAGCTTTCAGCGAAACCAAGCAAAAGCTGGACAGGAAAGAATATAAAGTAGCGGAGATACCTATGGTGTAAAACCCGCTGCTGTAAACGCAAACGTCCCGTAGATCAATTGATTTACGGGACGTTCTGTTTATGGAATAGCAGCACTTTGTAACTTTAAAAAATAGGGCCGACTGCAGTCGGCCCTTTCAACAAATCAAGTTCTTTCACTAGGTGTAAAATAATAATTAAAGCTTGCAGCTTTCAGAGGACATGGTAGAACTAACTGGTCTCATAGAATTAGAAACAACCAAATGGTTCTAATAAACTTTATAATAAGGTGTAAATGATTCTCTTGTGTTAAATGTAGTATTTTGCTTCTCTCTGTTGTCAAAATTAGGTTTCCTGTACGTACAAAAGATCACACGAATGTGTCATTTTGTTAATAGCCTGTTAAATGACTTATAATAAAATACTAAGCTACAACGTTCGGCGTTTGCGTAAAATTTGTGATTTGTATAAACAAATAATATGTATCTGCAGCGTATAATAGTCAGGTTAAAGTGTGTAAAGTACATTTATAAGAGCTGAAATTCAGGTACTGTAGAGAAACTCCCCACATTTACAAGCAGTTAATCACCGCAGCAGCATACATATACTACACTTTGTTTGGTAGCTATGTATGTATAAAAATCCTTTATAAACAGGAACAAACCTATGTGTTATTTGCCTGAAAAAGCTTTTAATGAACAAAGGGCAAAAAGCAGTTAAACCGCCTTTTGCCCTTGTTGTATTACTTACTATTAACCCTTTATTGCAGATGGTTTTCTATAGCAGTGTCATATAACGCTTTCCACTCGGCTACTTTGCCCCAGTCTTCACCGTCTATAACTACATGCTCCCCTTTTACCACACCTATTTTTTCGCTGCGTACAGAGTGGTCTGTAGCATCTATCAATCCATGCAGTAAAGCCTCAAATTTCTCCTTATTCTCCGGTTTTACGGTAACTACCACCCGGCTCTGGCTTTCACCAAACAGGTAAGCGTCTTTACGGAAGTTGTTATTGGTATGTGCTTCAAAGCCCAAACCACTGGCCATAGCGCTTTCCAGCAGGGTAACAAACAGGCCGCCTTCGCTTACATCATGCGCAGACTGGATCAAACCTGCTTTATTCAGCTTGGCAATAGCCGCCTGCAGCTGGTGCTCCTCTTCCAGGTTAAAATGCGGCGCCGGGCTGTGCTCAATACCAATGATCTTATGCAGGTATTCAGAGCTGTTAATATCATTACGGCTGCGGCCTACCAGGTATACCAGGTGACCGGCTTCTTTAAAGTTCAGGGTAATACGCTGCTCCAGGCTGTCCAGGATGCCTAACATACCAATGGTAGGCGTAGGATATACGGGGCCATCCGGGCTCTGGTTATAGAAGCTTACATTACCACCGGTAACCGGTGTGTTAAACTTACGGCAGGCCTCTCCCATGCCCTTAATAGCATGTACAAACTGGTAGTACACTTCAGGATCGTATGGGTTGCCAAAGTTCAGGCAGTTGGTAATGGCTACCGGTTCGCCGCCGCTGCACACAATGTTACGGGCAGCTTCTGCTACCGCTATCTGTCCGCCAATATGCGGGCTGGCAAATACATAGCGGCTGTTACAATCTGTGGTAACGGCCAGTGCTTTCTTCGTTCCTTTTACCAGTACAATAGCCGCATCACTGGGCGCATTGGTGCTGGCATTCGCCGTACCTACCATGCTGTCGTACTGGGTGTAGATCCAGCGTTTGGAAGCTATATTCGGCAGCTTCACCAGCCTTTCCGCTACAAAACGGGGATGCAGGGTATCCTGCACGTTCTGTACATCAAATGCTTTTATCTTTTCAAAATAAGCCGGCTCTGTATAAGCGCGGTGGTATTGGGGAGCGCCGCCACCCAGCACCAGGCTTTCCGCAGGCACATCCGCTTCCAGCACACCATTCATATAGAACTTCAGGTGCGGCTCTTTGGTCACTTCACCGATCTGTACGCAGTGCAGGTCCCATTTTTCAAATATTTTCAGCACTTCAGCCTCCCGGCCTTTGTGCACTACTATCAGCATTCTTTCCTGGCTTTCGCTCAGCAGCATTTCCCAGGCTTTCATATTCTCCTGGCGGGTAGGTACTTTATCCAGGTAAATGTTCATGCCATGCTCGCCTTTAGCGCTCATTTCTGCGGTGGAGCAGGTGATACCGGCAGCGCCCATATCCTGCATGCCTACCAGGGCATTGGTTTTAATTACTTCCAGGCAGGCTTCCAGCAGCTTCTTTTCCTGGAAGGGGTCGCCTACCTGTACGGCCGGCAGGTCTTCTGCGCTTTCTTCCGTAATATCTGCACTGGCAAAGGAAGCCCCGCCAATACCGTCTTTACCGGTAGCGGAACCTACTATGAACACCGGGTTGCCGGGACCATAGGAAGTAGCGGAAACGGTTTGTCCAACCTTTACAATACCCACGCTCATGGCATTCACCAGCGGGTTGGTACCGTAGCAGTCTTCAAAATATGCTTCACCACCAACAGTAGGCACGCCAAAGCAGTTGCCATAATGGCCAATGCCATGTACAATACCTTTCAGCAGGTGTTGTGTTTTTGCATCTTTCAAATTGCCAAAGCGCAGGGAGTTCAGCGCGGCAATGGGGCGTGCGCCCATGGTAAAAATATCGCGGTGTATACCGCCCACACCGGTTGCAGCGCCCTGGAAGGGTTCAATAGCGCTGGGGTGGTTATGTGATTCTATTTTAAATACGCAGGCATATCCATCGCCAATATCTACCAGCCCTGCATTTTCCTCACCGGCCTTTACCAGCAGGCGGTCGCCCTCACGGGGCAGGGATTTTAGCCATACAATGGAGTTTTTATAGCTGCAATGCTCACTCCACATTACGGAGTACATACTCAGCTCCGTAAAGTTGGGCACACGGCCCAGGATGGTTTTTATGCGTTCAAATTCGTCTGCGGTAAGTCCTAATTGTTCGGCCGTTTCTACGGTGGTATTTAATAATTTATCGGAAGTTTCTACAGTGCTTTGCATGTATTTAGGTAATTGTAGACTTGTAGTATGAAAGAAATGCAAACCTAGCTAAATTTCCTGCAATTGACAAGGGGAACCGGAGACGTATCACCGGATTAAAGGCAGGCAGGTGTTTAAAACGGTACCGGCTAATGGCTTTAACCCCATTTTTATGGCCAGGATTAGTGCTGCCCGGGGCGATAGTATGACGGTTTGGGAGATAAAAACTACGTACGTTATATATTTAAGGTCATTTTTGAGGCTGCTATCGAATATAGCCGGCCGTAACCCTTACCCCTGGCTTGTCTTATTTGATCATTGTACTTTTCCATTAACCGTTTCTTACTGATTACCTAAGTAATCAGTTTCATATAGTTGTTTTTTTAATATATCAGTTCTAAAACCTTCTCGCCCATTTTTTTGTTGAAAAATTAAAAAATTCACTTCTTTTACTGTTAAAATGAAATTTTTTAGCAAAAAACAATAAACTTCTTGTTTATATTACGTAATGGATGTTTTTTTGTGTAAAATTACTTTACTTAGTATAAAATCAATTACAGCATGCAATCTTTACGCTTCAATGCGCTGGAAAACCTTTCCGGTGTTGATTTAAAAATTAAACCCGAACAATTCAACGGGAAAATCACCGAAGTGTTTGGCAGTAATGTCTTCACTGGGAAAGTTCTGCGCGAGAATCTGAGTGACGAAGCTTATAAAAGCTTAATGAATTCCATTAAAGCTGGCTCTAAGATCGAACGTAAAATGGCCGACCAGATTGCCGCTGGTTTGAAACAATGGGCCATGAAAAAAGGTGTAACTCACTTTACACACTGGTTCCAACCCCTTACCGGCACTACGGCTGAAAAGCATGACTCTTTCTTCACCATTAAAAGCGATGGCTCTGCTATTGAAACTTTTGACGGCGATGCGCTGGTACAACAGGAGCCTGATGCTTCCAGCTTCCCCAGCGGCGGTATCCGCGCTACTTTTGAAGCCCGCGGTTATACTGCATGGGATCCCTCCTCTCCTGCTTTTATTATAGAACAAGGATATGGTAAAACACTTTGCATACCTACCATTTTTGTAGCCTATACCGGTGAATCACTGGACTACAAGGCGCCGCTGCTGAAAGCACTGTCTGCCCTGGATAAAGCTGCTGTAGATGTATGTAACTATTTTGATAAGAATGTAACCAAAGTAACCGCTACCCTGGGTTGGGAGCAGGAATACTTCCTGGTTGACGAGAACCTGGCTAATGCCCGCCCTGACCTGATCATGTGCGGCCGTACCGTGGTAGGTCACGCACCTTCCAAAGGTCAGCAGCTGGAAGATCACTACTTTGGCTCTATACCGGAACGCGCCTACGCTTTTATGCGCGATTTTGAAGAAGAGTCTTACAAGCTGGGCATTCCCCTGAGAACCCGTCACAACGAGGTGGCTCCTTCTCAGTTCGAGTGCGCTCCTATCTTTGAAGAAGTGAACATTGCAGTGGATCACAACTCCCTGCTGATGGACGTAATGAATAAAGTGGCTAAACGTCACAAGCTGAAAGCGCTGCTGCATGAGAAACCTTTTGCAGGCATTAACGGTTCAGGTAAGCACAACAACTGGAGCATGGCCACCGATACCGGTGTGAACCTGCTGGCCCCGGGTAAAACACCCAAGACCAACCTGATGTTCCTGACCTTCTTTGTGAACACCATCAAAGCCGTGCATGACTATGCTGACCTGATGCGTGCTTCCATCGCTTCTGCCAGCAACGACTTCCGTCTGGGTGCCAACGAAGCGCCTCCCGCTATCATCTCTGTTTTCGTAGGTAAATACCTGTTTGAAGTACTGCAGGAAGTTAAGACCCGCGTAAACAACAAGTTTGATGAGCAGGACGAAGCGATCCTGAAGCTGGATCTGCACCGCCACATTCCGGAGCTGATGCTGGATAACACCGACCGTAACCGTACCTCTCCGTTTGCCTTTACCGGTAACAAGTTTGAGTTCCGCGCGGTAGGTTCTTCTGCAAACTGTGCTTCCGCTATGACCACCCTGAACACTATCATGGCTAAAACCCTGCAGGTGTTCAAGAAAGAAGTGGATTCCCTGATCGAAAAAGGCGAGAAAAAAGAGATTGCCATCATGCAAACTCTTCGGAAATATATTGTAGATTCGGAAAAAGTTTTATTTGAAGGCGACGGCTACAGCGAAGAATGGGCTGCAGAAGCAGAAAAACGAGGTTTGCCGAACATTAAAACTACACCGCAGGCACTGGATGCCCTGGTAACTCCCAAAGCAGCCAAGCTGTTCACGGAAACCGGTGTTTACAATGAAAAAGAGCTGCACGCACGCCATGAAATACTGCTGGAAGATTATGTGAAGAGAGTGCAGATCGAAGCCCGCGTAATCGGCGACCTGGCCACCAATACCATTCTGCCGGCTGCCATCAGCTACCAGAATACGCTGATCGAAAACATCCGCGGATTAAAGGATATTGGCTTAGGGGAAGATGCCGTAAAAGCACAAAAACAAATAGCTGGTAAAATAGCTGAACATATTAATGTCATCAGTGAGAACGTACAGGCTATGATTGAGGCGCGTAAAGTGGCTAACAAGCTCACAGACAGCCGTCAGAAGGCAATAGATTATTGTGAAAAAATTAAGCCGTACTTTGACGTGATCCGTTACCACTCCGACAAACTGGAGTTCCTGGTGGATGACAAAAAATGGGGTCTCCCCAAGTACAGAGAGCTGCTTTTCTTGCGATAAAACCGTAAGATTGTTTTGGTGTATGATTAGCCTGCGGTTTTCACCGTGGGCTTTTCTGTTTTTTAAACCTTCGGTACCCCATCCGGTCTATATGAAAGTAAACCATCAATCTATATGAAGCTGCTACCCGCCCTGTTTATAATACTCAGCACCTGCAGTATTGCCTTTGCGCAGGACAGCACCGTGCTTCCCCACAAAGTAAGCCGTAAAATGAAACAGGAGCTGGCCCTCACCGGCCCGCAAAGCAGGCAGCTTCAGAATATTGAAACCAGCTTTCGCCGCCAGGCCAAAAGCATACGCCGGAATGAAACGCTTAGCAGCGCAGAAAAAGATGCACAGCTGCACCGCTTACAGCAAACACATGCCGACCAGGTAAAAGCCCTGCTCTCCGCCACCCAATATGTACAATACCAGCAGTGGATGATCAAAAGCCAGGAGCGCTGGCAGCGCGCCCAACGCCTGCAGGACCGGCAGCTACCGGGTAAAACCACACCGGGCAAAACATAATAGCTTAGTCTCAGTCATAATTATTTCCAATAAAGAACAATTAGGTTAAAGTAAGGAATCCCCGCTCATCTTCCGGTGAGCGGGATTTTTTTTACTTTTAATGCTACGGATACAAAAACGGAACAACCATGCGAAAAAGATTAGTGCTGCTATTGCTGTGCTTAATACCGGTTACCAGCGTGCTGGCCCAGCAAAAAACTTACTGCAATCCTATTAATATAGACTATGGGTACTGCCCCATTCCTAACTTTGTAACCCAGGGTAAACACCGTGCCACAGCGGATCCTACCATTACCCTCTTCAAAGGCGATTACTATCTTTTTTCAACCAACCAATGGGGTTACTGGTGGAGCCATGATATGCTGCAATGGCATTTTGTACCCCGTAAATTTCTGAAACCATGGCACCAT
>NZ_DATCRF010000691.1:0-4696 GCF_036569125.1 Chitinophaga sp.
TTTATTTTCCAGTCCCAGCTCCGCCATACCTAAATAATAATAGGCGCGGTCGTCCGGCTTGGCTGTACTTAGCTTGGTGAATGTTTGTTTGGCAGATTCGTATTTATCGTAATACAGATCCTTCAGCCCATCTTCTATGGATTGAGCCATTATGTTGTTAGTAATGCAAAGTAATGTTGCAATAAAAAGTTGCTGTCTCATGCGGTCTGATTTTGTGATATAAACCAGTTGTCTCCTTATCCTTTACTCTTACTGTAATATAACAAAAATCGGGCGGAACCGGAACTATTAAAAAGTTAAAAAGGGGAGCGCTTTGGCAGCACTCCCCTTCTCAGGAAAAATATTCTAACTGGAAAAATTATTTCTTGTTCTGACCTTCTTTGGCAGGTTTAGCACCAGGTTTAGCATTGCTTTTTGCAGTGCTGGCCAGGTTCTCCTGGATCTGCTTGGCAGCAGGATCGTTCGGGTTCAGTGATAAAACCTTATCCATCCAGGTTTTCAGGTTAGTTTTATCTTCCTTATTATAATAATAGATCATCATGTATTGATAAGGATACATCAGCAGGTTAGGCTTTACTTTGCTTTCGCCGCCTACTTCAAAGAACTTAGTGAAGTAAGGGACTGCAGCGCCTTCTTTTGCTTCCTTATCGTTCAGCATATTGGCACGGCCTCTCCAGTATAAGCCAAGCGCTTCCTGGGTGGGATATTTACTTACGAAAGTACCGAAGGTAGAATCTGCATCTTTCGGTTTGTTAGCGTAGATCTCCATGGTGCCTTTCCAGAAATAATCCTGGATCTTACCGGTGTTCTGCTCGTCGGTAAAATCTGTGGTCAATTTACCATACCATTCAGCGGAACGGCTATAATCGCGCAGGCTCTTAAATTTCTCTGCTACTTCGCGGTAGTGGTCTACGTCCTTGGTAGTATCCAGGGTAGCGTATTTTTCCAGGTACAGGGAAGCCATTGAATCAACCACTGCGGCCTGTGCGCTGTCCTGAATTTTTACGCGGCCGTAAATTTCGCTCAGCAGCTTGTAATCATTAGGTTCCAGCTTGCTTTCGCCAGCGGTTTTTACGTATTCGTCAATGGTTTGTTTTGCTGTCATGGAATCACCTTTCTGCAGGTAAGCATCTGCCAGCAGGCGGGTGAATTTACCTTTTTCTTCAGCAGGCACCTGTGGTAATACAGTTTTTGCTTTATTGATAGCTGCATCATAATCTTTCTTATAGAAAGAGATAGCGGCCAGGTAATATTCATTTTTCAGCTTGTCAGCAGGATCGCCTACTTCCATATATTTCTGCAGGTATTCTGCTGCTTTATCCCAGGAGAGCTGATTCTTTTTAGGTGTGATGTAGAACTCAAACAACTCAAAGAATGCAGGTGCATACTTAGGATCTGTATTGGTAGCCTTGGTCCAGTCGTTCACTGCTTCCTGCAAAAGTTTGGCGTTGTAGTTCACCAAGCCTTGTTTCATGATCGCTTCTGCGTTGTTAGGTTCCAGCTCCAGCGCTTTATCGTAAGTGGAAATGGCTTTACCACCATTTTCACCACCCAGCACGCGGTAAGCATCGCCCAGCTCAATATAATCAGCTGCAGTAGCAGTATATTGTTCTTTCTTTTTACGGCCTTCGTTATTCAGCAGTTTTTCCATGGTGCTCAGCGCATAACCACGGTCGCCACCTTTTATGGAAGAGTTAGCGTCTGCAATAGCGCGGGCTACATCGCCATTACGGCCTTGTGTAGCAGTAGCAGCAGCTTCAAATTTTTGTTTGGCTGCAGCTGCGTTATTGTTGATCAGGTCTATACGGCCCATACCTACCTGTAATAAAGGTGAGTTGGGTACAGCCTGTAAGCCTTTCTGGAAGGCAGCAGCGGCAGCATCTTTATTTTCCAGGCTCAGCTCTGCAATACCAAGGTAGTAGTATGCTCTTTCGTCTGGTTTAGCGGCGGCTACTTTTTCAAATGTTTCTTTGGCAGATTTGTATTTACCGTAGTACATGTCCTTTAAGCCATCTTCTACAGATTGAGCCATTACGCCATTCGCGACGCACAGCAATGCTACAATTAAGCTTTTCCGTCTGTTCATGAGCAATCTGGTTTTAGTTGTGTTGTGTTTTTTTGCTTTATTGAATATTGGCTTCCCTGAACACCGCATTAATCTTAGCAGGGAATAATCTGAATTTCTTGATCACCAACTGTCCTTCATAACTGCCGAGGAAGGTTGCAAATCCCGTGCCTAAGCCCCTGTAGGGCTCTCTGAGCACAAAGAAGCAACCCCGTTTCAGCGGGTAAGAACCGGTAGCAATGTATGCCTGGTAAGGCTTTACAAATTCGGAGCCATAATCGGCCCGCACTTTTACTACCGTTGCTTTGCTGGTGAACTCGATCGATGTGGAATCATTCGGATCAGAGATCCAGTTCACACCGATCACGCCGATGGCGGCTTTGTTCTTCGTAACGTAGTCCACAACTTCCGGGTTGGTTTTAGCTGCCATGGTATTGGTTGGCAGCGCTTTCCCCTTGTTCAGGGAATCACGTATATACCTTACGGTACTGGAATTTTCGTTATCAAAAACAATTTGCCATTTGCGTTCTGTGTCGGTACCATCCATAATGTGGCGTACCTGGTCCATGGTTAGAATGGAATCAGGATTCTCATGGTTAGTAACCAGCGCCAGCGCGTCCCAGGCCAGCAGCATGCTTTGCGGAGTAATCTTTAACTCTTTAAAGTAGGCTTTTTCTTTTTCCGTTAGTTCGCGCGTGACAATGACCATGCGCGCACTATCATTTAAAAGATCTTTAAAACATTCTGCCTCCGGCTTGTATTCCGCCACAATCTTTGTTTTGGGATACAGGGAGTGAAATACTTTCAGCTCTGCTTCTATCAGCGGTTCATACGTTTCATCTACACTTATATGGATCGTACCTGTTGTGGGTGTATCCAAAGGCTGTTTCCCATTATTGCTGTTACATGCAAACAGGCCACCAGCCAACAACGCCAGCCAAGCCGCCTTATGCTTTAATACTTTCAAAAACATAATATAGCTCCTCCGGTTAGTTTTCTTCTGTTCTTTTGTCAAAAAATAATTGCTTTACGCCCCTGTACACACGAAATAATCCATACGCTACCAGTATTGCACCAAAGATATTCATCACCCATGGGTCTAATCTAAAGTTGCCTAAACCCAGTTTTTCAGCAAAGAAGGCAAAGAGTCCAAAGAGCAGAAAAAATATACCTCTTAACAATTCCCCCAGTGGGCGGTACGCTATCTGTATCCGCCGGTTACTTGATCTTTCCTGTTGCATTAGCATGATAGTAAGTTACAATTATACAAAAATTATTTTTTTAATCTCACATATTCAAAGCCAGTAAAATGTTAAAACTACGGGCCGGTATGTGTTCAAATGGCCGTTGCTGCTGACTTTGCGGGCATTAACTTTTTTTGTTCCTTATTTATTGTTAATATATTTAACAATTGGATATGAAGGCGTTAAGCGACCGTTAATGCAGCGGCTGTATCGGCGGGCATTCAATAAATAGATGCAGCCCGCAGCTATTTTCCATATAGGGACTTCCCGTAAAATCTTGTAGGTTTGCGGTCCCGGCCAAACCGGGCGCTCATATGAAAATATTAATGGTATGCCTGGGCAATATTTGCCGCTCTCCGCTGGCAGAAGGCGTTTTACGGGACCTGGCACAAAAAAAGGGACTTAACTGGGAGATTGATTCAGCCGGCACGGGCTCCTGGCATATTGGCGATCCGCCGGATCACCGCTCTGTAAAAGTGGCCCGGCAGCATGGAGTGGATATTTCAGGGCTCCGGGGCAGGCAGTTTGGTGTAGCAGACTTTCAGCAGTTTGACCGCATTTATGTGATGGACCTGGACAATTACCGCGATGTACTGCGGAAGGCGCGCAGTGAGGCCGACCAGGCAAAGGTGCAGCTGCTGCTGGCTAATCAGCAGGAAGTGCCCGATCCCTGGTATGACGATAAACTTTTTGAGCCCGTGTATCAGATGATATATAAGGCGTGTGAGCGGATAATTAATAATGGAAAATGAATAATTAATAATTGTGGATGAGGTATCCAAAGGATTGGTAGGAGTCCATATTAATTGTTCTATTGCAGTGTTGAACAGTATTGGCGGTACCGGTGAGGGCTCAATATTAATTGTTCCTGACCTATTGCAGTATTGATTTTTCGTTTAAGATTATCGCCCTTGATTATTAATTATTAATTCTTAATTATTCATTATACAATTATTCATTAGATGATAAAACCCAGCATCCCCAAGGGTACACGTGATTTTGGGCCGGCAGTGGTGAAGAAGCGGCAGTATATTTTTCAAACCATCCGCGAAACGTTTGAGCTGTTCGGCTTTCAGCCGCTGGAAACACCGGCTATGGAAAACCTGAGCACACTGACGGGTAAATATGGAGAAGAAGGCGATAAGCTGATCTTTAAGATCCTGGACAATGGCGAGATCTTAGGCCGTGCGCAACAAGCCAAGGATAGCCGGGAGCTGGCTACCCTGATCTGCGAAAAGGCTTTGCGCTATGACCTTACCATTCCCTTTGCACGATATGTAGTAATGAACCAGCATGAGCTGGCCCTGCCTTTTAAACGTTACCAGATGCAGCCGGTGTGGCGGGCCGACAGGCCGCAAAAAGGCCGCTACCGCGAGTTTTACCAGTG
>NZ_DATCRF010000692.1:0-6523 GCF_036569125.1 Chitinophaga sp.
GGATATACGATCATTAATGCGGTGATCCACATTTAACCGTAAGGAGCTGTTGAGGTACCCGGTACCTTTTACAATACCATCTTCGCTGCGGCGGTTAGCAGCAAAGTAAAAAGTAGTGCGTTCAGAGCCGCCACTTAAGCTAAGATTGGTGTTCAGCAGCAGGCCGGTTTGGCCGAACAGCTCTTTTTCATAATCATAGATCTTGCCGGCAGATTGTGCATCCAGGAACCGCTGCCGGTTGGTGTTGCGGGCTGCCTGTACATCGGGGTCAGGATTGTCTGCCGCACCGGCCAGGTCGGCCGCTGTTTCTGCGGTAAATACACGCTGGCCTAATAAATGGCGCACTTTTACAAAACCGGTTTCCTGGTTAATGCTGATGTTGGTTCTGCCTGTTTTACCACGTTTGGTAGTGATCAGTATTACACCGGCAGCTGCTTTGGAGCCATATAAGGCTGCGGCAGAAGCGCCTTTGAGTATTTCAATGTTTTCGATATCGGCCGGATTCAGGTCCGCAATACGGCTGGAGGGGTTATCCTGGTTATTGGGATTGCCCGCAGTAGCTGCGCCGGTAACATCATTGAGGCCGGCGGGCACACTGGCATTGTTCATAAAAATACCATCTACTACATACAAGGGTTGCGCATTCCCGAATACAGAAGTGATACCGCGCACTTTTACTGAGATACCGCCACCCGGTGCGCCGGAGTTGGCAGAGATCAGTGCGCCGGGTATTTTACCACTCAGCGCTGCATCAAAGGTTTGCGCCGGTGCAGTGCCCGAGAGGTCTTTGGCGGAAAGCGTGGCCACGGCATTGGCCAGGTTACTGCGTTTTACAGAAGTGGCCAGGCCGGTTACCACCACTTCATCCAGCCGTGCAAAATCTTCTTCCAGTGTCATATTAAGGGTGTTACCGGTTACCGTGGCTTTTTGGGTTTTATAGCCGGTAAAGGAAAAGGTGAGCTGGTTGTTGCCTGCCGGCAGCATCAGCGAATAGTGGCCATCCACATCCGTGATGGCGCCCCGGTTGGTGTTGGAAACCCGTACGGTAACACCGGGTATTGGTTTGCCAAAAGCGGCATCGGTGACCCTCCCCGTAATGGTTGTTTGCTGTGCATACAGCGTACTGATGGTGCATAGGCATAGCAACACCATCCGTGCAGATTTAGATAGAAACATAAGCGTGTGATTTTGGGTGATTGATACTAGATTTTACATGATGAGATTTTTAATATAGGCGTTAGATTTAGATAAAAGATAGAGGCTCTTCAAAGCTTTCGTATACATGGAACTTATCTTGCTCGCTGGTTTCCTTCTTGCTGACGCTACGACTTTGGTTGTATTAGCAGATTACGAAATTTCCCCGGGATAAGTGTGTTTTTTGTTTAGTTTATTTGCGTTATATTTTTCGGTTTGCATGCTTGTAACTTCCGGGTAAGATGCCACGTTTAATAGCTAAATCTTACCCATGAAATACCTGCTGCTCCCTGTATTCTTACTCATTTGTATTACGGCCTGTAAAAAGGATAATGATACGATAACCGATGGCGCCTCTTTACCAAAACAGCTTAATTACCTGACAGGCCGTTGGAAATCATATGCTTCTTATTACAGTTACGGCGCGGAACCGGTATGGAAACCTACTGAAAATATTACTTATGTAACGTTCAGCGCCAACGGGGAATATACCAACAGCAGTAACAGCACCTACGATCATTTTGAGCTGCGCGCTACAGATGTGGATACTACCCTGCGGATCTATAAAGAAGGACAACAATCCGATACCGCTGTTTTCCTCATCAGCATTAATGAAAATACCCTTGTGCTGGCCAACCGTATGTGTATTGAAGGTTGTGGGGATAAATATGTAAGGGAGCATTAGTAACAATTTTGTTAATTTGCCCCATGGATCAGTACCTTCATTTATTACAGCATATACTGGATCATGGGGCTGCAAAAACAGACCGTACCGGCACCGGTACCAGCAGCTGTTTCGGCTACCAGATGCGTTTTAACCTGCAGGATGGTTTTCCGCTGGTCACTACCAAGAAATTACACCTGAAATCTATTATTTATGAGTTGCTCTGGTTCCTCAGGGGCGATACCAATATTGCCTACCTGAAGGAGCACGGCGTAAGTATATGGGACGAGTGGGCTAACGCCAACGGCGACCTGGGCCCCGTTTACGGCAAACAATGGCGTAGCTGGGAAACCCGGGATGGCAGAGTGATAGACCAGATCAGCGAAGCCGTAAAACAGATCAGGAATAACCCGGATTCCCGCCGCATTATTGTAAATGCCTGGAACGTGGGCGACCTGCCGCAAATGGCGCTGAGCCCCTGCCACTGCCTGTTCCAGTTCTATGTGGCTAATGGGAAGCTGAGCTGCCTGTTATATCAGCGCAGCGCAGATGTGTTCTTAGGCGTGCCCTTTAACATTGCTTCCTATGCGTTGCTTACCCTGATGATGGCGCAGGTGTGCGATCTGGAGCCGGGCGAATTTATTCACAGCTTTGGTGATGTGCATTTGTACAACAATCATATTGAACAGGCTAAGCTGCAATTAAGCCGCACGCCCTATCCGCTGCCGGTAATGAAACTTAACCCGGCCGTGAAGGATATTTTTGCTTTTACCTTTGAAGATTTTGAGCTGCTGAACTATCAGCACCACGCGGGGATTAAAGCACCGGTAGCGGTGTGATTTAATTCGTAATTGACAATCCGTAATTCCAAGTATGGTTTCCATCATTGTTGCAGCATCAGAGAATAACGTTATAGGGCAGCACAACCAGTTACCCTGGCACCTGCCGGCCGATATGAAATATTTCAAAGAAACTACTACCGGTAAGCCCATTATCATGGGCCGTAAAACCTTTGAATCATTAGGCAAGCCTTTACCCAACCGCCCGAATATTGTAATTACCCGCCAGCCGGATTATCCGCGTGAGGGCATTATTGTTACTACCTCATTACAGGAAGCCCTGATGATCGCCGGTACTTTTGATGGGGAGGAAATGTTTATTACGGGAGGAGAAGAAATTTTCAGTCAGGCCATTCCGTTACTGGTGCAGCGCATGTACATTACCCGCATTCATGCTACGGTTACCGGCGATGCGCATTTCCCGGAATTTGATCCCAAAGAATGGAACCTGGTAAGCAGCAGGCTGCACCCGGCAGATGAAAAGCATGCATATGCATTTACGTTTGAAGTGTGGGATAAGAAAACGAAAGCGGAGAAAGAAGGTATACAGAGTTGAGCATCTATCTGAAGATCACCGTCCCGATCCCTTGTGTTAGCTCCATTTCAAGCTGTTTCAAATGCTGATGCACTTCAACACACTTCATCTGCATATCAAAGGTATCCGCCTTTTCCATCTCCTGCTGGTTTTCCAGGATCAGCTTTTTGATCTTGCGTAAGATAAGATAGTTGGTGGTGCTGATGGTGTCGCGCAGGTAAGCATTATCTCCGCAAACAGTATCTATTTCAAAACGTTCTTTCCAGTTTATGCTCAGGTCTGCCTCCTTATCTTCCAGGATCAGGGCTGTTTGTTTGGAGATGTCGGTATCCTCATGGTACAGGAACCATTTTTTATCCGGGGTGGAACCTTCATCGTACCTGGATTTATATTCCCGCAATATTTTCTTTACGATCTCACTATCTGCCAGCGATTCAAAATCGTACGGCAAATGAAACACATAATCGGCAACGCTGCTCTTTTCTTCTTCGCTGAAAGGCATGTCTCCAAAGCGGAGTAAGATCTTCACCAGCTCTCTTTCCTGTTTTTCATCCGTAGGGAAGATCACTTCAAAATTGCCTTCGGCCGCTTCCATGGCGGCAATGGCCTCATCGCTCAGCTGATCATCTTCCGGAGGGGCATTCTTGGCCAGCTGCTGCTCCCGTTTTTGCAGGCGCTCGCGGATGAATTTATTCACCAGCGTGATCATGCCCTGCTCATCTATCTTCAATAGCTGGCTGCACTGGCGGATGTAGTCCTGCTGGCGGGTGAAATCCTCTACCTTATCAATTTTGGAGATGGTTTCCGCAATTTCATTTACCAGCTGGCTTTTGCGGTTGCTGTCGTTGCCAATATCCTGCATGGATGTTTGCAGCTTAAACAGCACAAAGTCCTGCTTATTGGTTTCCACAAACTGCCGGAAGGCAGGGGCGCCTATCTTTTGCACATAGCTGTCCGGGTCTTCCTTGTCCGGTATCAGCACCAGCTTCACGTTCAGGCCTTCTTCCACGGCCATATCCAGGCCGCGCAGCGCTGCTTTTACGCCTGCGCTGTCCCCATCGTACAGGATGGTGAGGTTATTGGTATATTTCTTTACCAGCCGTAGCTGGTCTACTGTCAGGGAGGTACCGCTGGAAGCCACCACGTTCTCAATGCCTGCCTGATGCAGGGAAATTACGTCGGTATAACCTTCTACCAGTAAGCATTCGTTCAGGCGGTCAATGGCGTGGCGGGCAAAATAGGTGCCGTAAAGCACCTTGCTTTTTACATAGATCTCGTTTTCTGGAGAGTTGATGTATTTGGGCGCCCGGTCGTTCTTAACCAGGATACGCGCGCCAAAACCCAGCACCTTGCCGGATTGGTTGTGAATGGGAAAAATAACGCGGCCCCGGTAGTTATCCGCCGGCTGCTCGTTCCGGATGGTGACCAGGCCGGTCTTTTGCAGGTAATCCAGGTTATAGCCCTTTCCCAGGGCGGTGCGTGCAAAAGCGTCCCGCTCATTGCTGCAGTAGCCCAGCTGGAACTTCTGGATGGTTTCTTTTGTAAAGCCTCTTTCCTCAAAGTAGCTGAGCCCAACATTCTGCCCTTCCTCTGTTTCCAGCAGGGTTTTGGTAAAATATTCCCGGGCAAAGTTGTTAATGATATACAGGCTGTCGGCCAGGAGCTGCTGCTGTTTTACCTCTGCGCTAACCTCTTTCTCCTCAATTTCTACATTGTACTTCTGGGCCAGCCAGCGCAGGGCCTCCACATAGGAATACTTCTCATGCTCCATGAGGAAGCTGATGGTATTGCCACTGGCCCCGCAACCGAAACATTTATAGATCTCCTTACTGGGTGAAACCGTGAAGGAGGGCGACTTTTCATTATGAAAAGGGCAGAGGCCCAGGTAGTTGGTGCCCCGTTTTTTCAGTTTCACGAACGAGCCTACGATCTCCACAATATCTATGCGGCTCAGGATCTGTTGTATGGTATGTTGTGCTATCAAGGTCTGGAAGAATGCAAACTGCAAACATAGGTAATTTACACCTTTTGACGCTAATTATCCCGGCGGGTGGGCATATGGACGGTTTTAGTATATTGTTTTGTGCTAATTTTATTAATTTTACATATTAATTTTTATATATTTACATAATTTTTCACCCTATTCCTTAAGCCTAATGAAAAGATTGTTATTACTGATTGCATGTTCATTTCTTGCAATTTCCGGTTTAAAGGCGCAGAATTTCGACTTTAAGATCAAAGCAACTGACACTATTGGTTGCGCGCCTAAGAAGATTACATTTGATGTGAATTCATCTTCTTCCCTGTCTGTGATTGACTGGCTTTGGGAATTTGGGGATGGCGGTACCGCCTCCGGCCCGCAGCCTACCCACACTTTTAACACGCCCGGCCACTATGTGGTAAGGTTAACCATGGTAATACCTGCAGGGGCTACCTCCATGAAAGTGTTCAGCTACCAGGAAATTGATATTCTTCCCATATTGGACCTTGGCGTGCAGCACCCCTTGTGCCGCAACTATTGTCCTATTATCAGCAATACAGCCATGGCGCAGGGCCACCATGATCCGGGATGGTACTTATGGTCCACCGGTGATACTACCAGCACCCTGCGTGCCTGCGCTCCCGGTACCTATTCCGTAACCTATAACGTGTGCGGTCAAACGCTGAGCGATACCACGGTGGTAATTGCCCGTGTAAGCGAAACACTGGCCGACATTTCCTATACCTGGTTATGCAGCCGTCAGGTAGACCTGACCGTGATGCCGGCTTATGAAAATGTACCCTACCGCCTGTGGCTGAACTGGGGAGATAATACTTCCCAAACCCTGGTTGAAAAGAACCGCCATGCGCTCACTTTTGACCATGAGTACGCAGTATCAGGCGATTATACCATAGAAGTGCACATGGAGTACCAGAACAGCTGTGCGGATATCGTAACCCGTAAGGTAACGGTGCGTCAGTAATTCAGGTATCATATACATTCACGGAAAGGTGAAGGATGGAACGATGGCCGTTCCGTTCTTCACCTTTTCGTTGTATATAAAAGGTAATAGTGGCTGACCTATTAGTTATTTGTGTAATTTTACCGCTTCTTAGGACAATACAATTTCCATTTTCTCACCCTATACCCTTGAGTATGAAGCGATTTTTACTGTTGTTTGTTTTTTTATTGGCCCGTATACTGTTGTTTGGGCAAAGTTTTGACGCAAAATTTAGTTATGATAAGATGGTAGGGTGTGGGCCTATGACAGTTAACTTTCAGGATCAGTCTACAAGCCCATACCCAATAAT
>NZ_DATCRF010000693.1:0-14598 GCF_036569125.1 Chitinophaga sp.
AACCTATGGAGGGTCAAGGGTTGATTTCAGTATAGGGCTGGCAGTGAATGTTGGCGGCAATGGTGCAGATTATAATCTGCGTAAGAACCCGGAAAATGTAAAACTCGGTCCTGATACCGCAAAGGTAACCCTGTATAAGAACAACAAGCTACTGGCCTTTAGCCCGGTGATACACGTACACTGGTACCGTACCACCCAAGGTGCAGTTCAGTGGATGCTTACCACCGGTTTAGCACCCGATTTTTCAACACTTGCCAATTCCCGTATCTTCGTCGGCACCAGCCTTGGTTTCCCTTCCAGTAACGACCTGGCAAAACGGCTGCTGTTCAGCATAGGCGCATCGGCCGGTTATGCAGATGTTTTGAAGAACAAATACCGCAGCTGGAACGACTACGCCCGGTTCGGCGATTTAGAGGATACCGACCTTACTACAAAATCTGTAAGGATAGGTGGTTTCTTTTCCGTATCTTATAACCTTGGAGGGACAGGGCACAATACAACAGAAAATAACCAGTAAAACATCAGTATCATCATCCCCAAAAATCCGCTCACTATTCTCAAACATTTAAATCCCCAATTATGTTACCAAATGGAATGCTTTTAAAGGGTTGTCATACCACTATGAACAACGACCTTGAAATTGATCTGGCAAACGACTTTTCGGAAGTAAGAGGCTTTGGCCAGCCCATTACTAAACACGCAGCCAGTGAAATGATCGACAATTATGCAAAGGATATTAATGCTGCAAACAAGTTTGTTGAAAAGCTGGAAGATGTGCTAAGTGGAGCCGATCTGTTAAACGATGAAGGATTTGGCATTATCAAAACCCTGATCGACCCTGCCTTTCAAACCGTTTCAGGTGTGTTCGGGAAAGAAATTATTATGCAGATACTTGCACAGCGAAATTGCGAAGGCATACGTTATATTGTGGGTAAGGCAAATGGTAAAAGCACTATTATACTGGTAGGCGTATCTGAAGATGACGAGGAGGCGCCCAGGCAAAATGATGATGGTGAGCTCATTGCACCTTCCAGGGCTATTGTAAATGATGCCCTGGATGTTGATGCCGGCAGCTTAGCAGGTGGTGCGGTAAAGATCAATTATGTGATCGGGGAAGTACACAGGGCCAGTCTTACGCTGGATGCTGTTAACACATGGCCGCGGATGATTGATAAGCCATCAGACTTGTTACTAGCCAGTTACTAACTGAATGCCTGATACATTCACGATATACGATAGATTTTACTTTATTATCTATATCACCTGTCTTCTTTTATCCATGAGGGCCAGGGCAAGTAATGTCCCTGGCCTTCTTTGCCTGCGGCTGGTGCTGTGTTGTGGCCTGGCAACGGAGATCATGGTGGAAATACTGCAGCATTATCAGATTAACAGCAATGCACCTTACTATTTTTATTTACCCATGGAGTATGTTTTGTTAACATTATTTTACACCAGGAACCTGCGGCGCAGGCCGGCTGCTAACTGGATGTACGCGTCCATAGTAATTTACCTCGGCTGTTGCCTGCTGTTTGGAAGTTTGCCGCAGATCACCAATTTCCCTTCTGTAATATATGAGATCAGCTGTTTGTTAAATACCGTGTGGATCACACTGCTTTTCCTCAGCATGCCACATGCAGGCGACCTGCCGGTTACCCGGCATCCTATGTTCTGGATCTATACGGCCCTGCTGGTATTTTTCTCCTGTACTTTTTATTTCAATGCCGTATATGCTTACTACCTGACCAAAAATGCAATAGTTGCCGGCCAGCTTAGGAACTATATTAATAATGGTCTGAACTTCTTTTTATATCTCACACTATCATACGCTTTTATATGCTCACGGAGAATGAAAAAATATTGATGACAGTTATTGGTGGTATACTCCTGGTATTCTTTCTGGTGATAGTATTTATTATTTCTATAGCAAGGTATCAGAAAATGATCACAAAAGACCTGCTGGAAAAACAGTTCTTAAAGGAACGATATGAACATGAAATGCTGCAGGTAAAGCTTGAAACGCAGGAGGATACTTTTCAGTTTATTGGCAAAGAGCTGCATGATAATATCGGGCAGCTGCTAAGCACCTCGCGGCTGCTGCTGGGCCTAACGGAACGTAATCTGGAACAGCCTCCTGAAACATTGCTTAATGCCAACATTACCATTGGGCAGGCCATTAATGAGCTGCGGTCACTGTCAAAGGCCATTGACCCCGAATGGCTGCGCCAGTTTAACTTTTATGATAACCTGCAGGCCGAAATGGCGAGGATGAACAGCGGTGTAGACCTCATACGTGCGGAATTTATCTGTAACACAAATTTAGGACTGGTACCCGACCAGCAGATCGTATTGTTCAGGATTGTGCAGGAAGCTATACAAAATGCTGTAAAACATGCAACGCCGGAGTACATTAATATCCTTATTAATATGCGTGAGCAAAACCTGGTGGTAAACATCAGTGATAATGGCCAGGGCTTTGATATGAACCGGCATGGCAGCGGCATGGGTATCCGGAATATGAAACACCGCACGGCAATGCTGGGCGGTAGCATTACCTGGGAGTCTGTATTAGGCAGCGGCACTACTGTTAGTATAATCATTCCTGTTATAAACAATACTGTATGCGTATAACCATAGGACTGGTGGATGATCACCAGCTTTTTCTGAAGTCATTAACCTCGCTGCTGCAAAGTTTTGATAAGTACGAGGTGATACTGGAAGCATTGAATGGAAAGGATATGCAGGATAAACTGCGCCTGCTGAAAACACCACCCGACCTGATGCTGATAGACGTGAACATGCCGGTTATGAATGGAGTGGATACCGCCAACTGGATAAGCGAAAACTATCCGGTTATAAAACTCATCGCCTTATCGATGAATGATAGCGATGCTTCTATCATTAACATGTTGCGTGCCGGCTGCTGCGCTTATCTCCTGAAAGACAGCCATCCAACTGAACTGGAAAAAGCGCTGGACGAAGTACAGCAAAATGGATATTATAATTCAGATAACAATAACATTAATTACGGGAAGTTGATAATGAAAGCGAATAAAGAAAAAGAGCTGAGGCTAACGGCCAGGGAACTGGAATTTATTCAGCATGCCTGCAGTGATATGACCTACAAGGAAATTGCCAATAAAATGAATGTGAGTGAAAGAACGGTAGATGGCTATCGTGAAACGCTTTTCCAGAAGCTGAATGTGCAAAGCAGGGTGGGGCTGTGTATGGAAGCGTTGCGCAGGGAATTTGTAAAGTTATAAAGAGATGCTTCGGTAAAGAAATTAGCCCCCTGTATTGATCTTCAATAATTTAGCTGCTACGTTCCCCAATAATACATTTCTACCTTTTAAAGATACTTTTTTAACCTTAACATCCACATAACCGGCTTTTGCAGAAAAGTCCCTATCTTGCTATATTAAATAATATTAATATGATTCGATTTTTACTCTGGATAACACTTTTGGGAACCGTTATCCCGGGCATGGCACAAACTAAAACGGCCGCTATACCGCTTACAAAGGAAAGTGACGGGGACGACCGTGTTTTTGTGTTTATTGAACAACCGCCCAGCTACCTGAAAGGTACAGACAGCCTGCAGCGGTTCATCAGCAGAAATTTACGCTATCCTGAAAAAGATAAGCAAGCACGTTTGGAAGGTATTGCCTATGTATATTTTGTGGTGGCAAAAGACAGCACCCTGTCTAATGTTACCTGTATGCGATCGCCCAGCCCCGCCATGGGAGAAGAAGCCGTGCGCCTGATAAAGGAAAGCGGTAAATGGATCCCGGGCAAACAAAATTCCATTACAGCTAAAATGAGCCATACTTTACCGATAAAATTTTCATTACCGTCTGACATAAACTAACGTCAGCAGCTACGCTACGCCAGCTTTAGTTAAAATTAAAACCCGCTACGGTGCAACCATAGCGGGTTTTATAATTATACTTTACAGCAGCGGTTACAGCTTTATAAACTCTACCCTTCTGTTATTGGCCCGGCCGGCAGCAGTATTGTTATCATCAATAGGCTGTGCTTTGCCTTTACCATCCGTATCCATGCGGGCGGCATCAATACCAAAATTTTTGCTGAGCGCCTCTTTTACCGCTGCAGCGCGGCGTTTGGAAAGGTCCTGGTTCAGCTGGTCATCGCCATTAGCATCTGTATGGCCAACAATTTTCACACGTACACCGGCATTTTCTTTCAGCACATTGGCAATATCCTGCAGGCTGCCGTAAGATGCGGCCTGGATCTTATCACTGTTCACGTCAAATAAAATACCGTGTGTTACAAACTTGCCTTCTGTTATCAGCTTGTTGCGGGTATCCGGTGCGCCAACTGCCAGGCGTATGTTGCTGATAAAGAACGTTCCGCCTTCCCTTCCATAATCCGGCGCATAGGCGTTAAATACCAGGGAGTTCAGCACAGCGTTGGCATCCAGCGCACGGGGCAGGTCCAGCGTTTTTGTGCTGTCGAGATACAGGCGTATCCGTTGTTTCTGCCGCCAGATAGATACCCTTACTGTATTCTTTTTAGGTACACTGAATTCCGGCGTTGCGCTGATATTATGACTGCCAATAACGTTGCTGGAATAATTCATGTTGCCATACCCGGAAGATTTGGGGTTAAGGCCCACCTTAAAGTTAGGAACGCTGCTGGTGTTGCTGGAGGTACCATAGTCGAACTTCTCATCTGCATCTTTTGCCTGCAGCAGGGTAATCGTAAGCTGCGCAATGCTGGCAATGCCGTTGTTGGCCATTACATCCATCTGCAGCGTAAAATTATCGGGGAAGTTGCTGGTCAGGTATTCCGGGTAAAATGTGCCTTCCTGTTTAATACCCAGCCACTTACCCGGGCGGTTGTTTACGGTTACCACTTCTGCACCGGTGCGGGTATTCCATTGCGCAGGAAAATCACCAATGGCTTCCTGCGAAAAATCTTCATCCATAATTATTTTGGCGCCGGGCACAAAATCAAATTTGGAGTAAGAGGTAATATCCATGTTAGACGCAGTAGCAGCGCCTGTGCTGCCTTCGTTGTTAGTGGTAGTAGTGGTGCCGGTATTGCCGCTGTCAGTGCTTTCCGGGGAGCTTTCACCGGATTTCTTTTTGTCCTTTTTCTTACCCGCATTGTCTATGGTTTTATCTATCGCATCATTTGCTTTCTGCTCCATTTTATTTTTAATGCGGTCAAATAGCTGTGCCTTTACTACCGTACAGGTTAACATACAGGCGGTCCCAATAACAAATAGCTTTTTCATTGTTGTACTCTTAAGGAGAGATTAAGGTTAATCAGAATGGATACAAAAATATACAAATAATCGTCTTTACCGCCCGGACTGCAAAAAACCGGGTTTATACGTAAAGATCCGCAGCTGGCATAAGAGTAATTGTACGGATTTATTAACGTATAATCAGCTATTAACAACCTATTTAGTATAAAACAGCACGGCTCCTTTTTAAGACAGCCGTGCGCAAAAAATATTACTGTACGGCCGCCAGCGCATTCACCTTGCCCCAGCCAAAGCTGCCATTACGGTTGGGATAATAGTTTGCAGCACGCGCCATTTTATCAATCACCTGGTCTTTGGTATAGGCAGGAAATTTACTCCACACCAGCGCAGCTATACCCGCGCAGCTGGCCGTGGCTGCAGAAGAGCCGCCTACAGTGGAAGGCCCGTCTCCGTCCATAGCTAATGATAACACGGTTCTGCCGGTGGATACCTTTTCCATTACCACCGTAAAATCAACGGCAGACCCGGTATGGCAGGTGCCGCAGCGCTCTGTTAAATTATCTTTAATACCTGTTACGGCCATTACTTCGCTCATGTTGCCGGGAAATATTACGCCTGCCCAACCGGCTGTCCAGTCAAATGAAGTACCGGCTGCGCAAAACAGCAGCTTACCATTGTTATTGGCATAACGGATGGCATCACTGATCTGCGAGCTGGAAAAAATAGTGCCCATGCTCATGCTCACGATCTTTACATCACTGCGGTTACCGGCCAGCACATAAGCATCCGCCACACCTTTGATCTCGCTGCTGCCCAGCAGAAAAACATCCTGCGCAGCATGTACCAGCACCAGGTTAGCGTTGTAGGCTACACCGGCAGTATTTCCATCAGTACCCCTTGGCCCGCCCAATACGCCCGCCATTTTGGTACCGTGCCCGCAGCCGTCGTTGATGCTGCCACCGGGATAGGTAACCAGCTTCTCCACTGTTCTGCCGGTAGAAAGGCCCTGGTTAATATCGCTGCCCAGGTTCTCCTGGTCCGGGCTTACACCGGTATCAATGATCATTACCTTTACACCTGCTCCTGTAATGCCTGCATTCCATACTGCGTTAATGTTGTGATATGTATAGTTCCAGGATTGTTTGGCGGCAGGCGTTATTACAGTATAATCCTGCCCCGCTGCCAGCGCAGTATTGGCTGTATTATCCCCGCAACCGGACGAGCTGATGTCGGAAGCTGTTTTGCCGTTATTGCTGCCGGTGTTCATTACAGCGCCATAACCAATTGGCTCCGCATAACGTACCAGCAGCGATCTTCTGAGGGCTTTAATAGTAGAGAGCCTGCTTACCTTTACATCTATAACGGGCAATACTTTTTCTTCAAAAGCAGCATTCACCTTTTGCTCGTGCTCAATGATCAGCTGTAGCACCTGCTCCCGTGCGGCTTTCCACTCACTGCTGTTAATGTTAACGGTATGGATCTTTTTGTTGATATCCTGGAAACCGGCGGGCTGGTAACCCACGGAAAGAATGCTGTCGCCCTGCACCAGCGCGCTCCATACCATTTCATCGCTGGCCATACGCCATTCAAACCGGTCATGCGCTTTCAGCTGCTGCTGCACAAAATTATTAATAGCTGTTTTGGATATTACCGGCTGCAAAGTATCTGCAGCGGGTGGCAGGTTTGTTATTTGTTCTGTTCTGCTACAGGCAGTTACCAGGCCCAGGAAGGCCATTACAATAAGGGTTTTCGTTTTCATAAGGGTTATTTTTAATGAGGGTTAAATTAAGGTTACAATGTTACCAGGGTATTACTCAGCCGTCTCATCCGGCTATTTTTAAGACGGCTACGACTATTATTAGTACGCGCACAGGAGGAACTTTGTTCAGTTAAATTTTAAAAAAATCACATGGCGCTCGTTATCCTGCATTGGTAACGGCACAGTAGTTGTGAATTTTGAACTGCTTTAAACATTAATATATGGAACAAACCAAACAACCCGCCATCACCATAGATCCTACAGCCGGTGATAGCTTAGCCATGGCAGGCGGCAACTATCGTATCATAATCAGCGGGCAGCAAACACAGGGCGAATTTGCCGTGATCGATATGCTGGTGCCACCGGGCGGCGGCCCCGGCCCGCATGCACATGCCAGCTTCCAGGAAAACTTTTATGTAGTGGATGGAGAAATAGAAGTACGAACAGAAACGCAAACCTATGTGGCCAGCAAAGGCGCTTTTGTGAATATACCCAAAGGCGGCATTGTGCATGGGTTTAAGAACAAGAGCAAGCAAATGGCGCACCTTTTATGTATTGTGGTGCCGGCCGGGTTAGATGATTTTTTTAAGGAAGCAGGTACCCCCGTGAGCGCCGGCACATTTTTACCGCCGGTACCAATGGATGAAGCAGGCATCAACAAAATGAAAGCGATCAGCGAAAAATATGGGCAGCAGGTTTTTCCGCCGGATTACCTGGATACCCTTTGAACCTATCGCTTTCCGCACTATTTTGTTGCTGCTTAAAAATTCCACTTTATATGGCATACCACGTCAAGGCCTTTTTGCTGCTGGTTCTGTTAACCGGCAGCTGCAGCAACGCTTTTAGTCAATTCACACCCGGCAGATCTTTGTACACGCAAAAGCCGGATGATCCGGAGGCAGTGTACTTCGCTCCCGGCAAAGCAGCCGATGTATCCGATCAGCTGCAAGCCGCCATTAACCAGCTGAAAAAAGACAGGAACTTCGGCATCCTCTTCATCCCGGAAGGCACTTATTTTATTTCCAAAACCATTTACATTCCTGCTGCCATCCGTTTAATAGGTTATGGGAAAAGCCGGCCGGTGATCGTCCTGAAAAAGAGCTCGCCCGGTTTTGCCGCAGCCAGCCAGCAGGACAAGGGCAAAGCCTCCTACATGTTCTGGTTCACCAGCAGCATAGTGGAACCCGGCGGCAATGTAAGCGATGCCGGCGCCGGTACTTTTTACAGCGCCCTCTCCAACATTGATCTGAAGATAGAAGACGGCAATCCCGCTGCAGTAGCGCTGCGTACCCACTTTGCACAGCACAGCTATGTGGCGCACTGCAATATTGATATAGGAAAAGGGAAAGCCGGTTTGTTTGATGTTGGCAACTTCATGGAAGATGTAAAATTCTTTGGCGGTGATTACGGCATTTACACCACCAAAGCATCGCCCGGCTGGCAGTTCATGATGATGGACACTTATTTTGAAGGGCAGCGTAAAACCGCTGTTAAAACACAGCAGGCCGGATTTACCATTGTGCGTATGCAGGTGAAAAATGTGCCGGCCGCTATACAGGTAGACAGCAACTATTGGGAAAAGCTATTCCTGGAAAACTGCAAATTTGAAAATATCCGCGATACCGCCATCAGGATCAGCAATGAAGGAAATGCCAATATGCAGCTGAACATCCGCAACCTGTACTGCAAACAGGTGCCCGTGTTAGTGCATTACCCGAAAGCAGACACTGTAACCAAAGCTGCTTTTACCACCTATGAAGTACAACGCCTCGTATATGGGTTGCAGATAGATGACCTGGATAAAGAACCGGTATATAAAACCATCAGCGAAATACAAGCGCTAAAAACATTACCGGCCACACTTACTAATGATATACCTGCACTACCGCCCATGGCTAACTGGGTGAACCTGAAAACACTGGGTGCAGCAGGCGATGGTGTTACAGATGATACCAAAGCCATTCAGAAAGCCATTGACGAACACCCTGTTATTTACGTACCGCAGGGCTCTTACCGCATTTCTGAAACCATCCGGCTAAAACCGAATACCGTTTTAATAGGCCTGCATCCCATGGCCACTAATTTCGCGCTGGCCGAAAATGCAGCAGCCTTCGGCAGCTTTGGCGCGCCCAAAGCCATGGTAGAAGCGCCGGAAGGCGGCGCCAACATTATCACCGGAATTGGTTTGTACACTGCAGAAAGCAACTACCGCGCCGTGGCCTGTAAATGGATGGCCGGTGAAAGGTCGATGGTGGATGATGTGAAGTTCATTGGCGGGCATGGCACCATGCGCCCGGGCCCACAGGTGCGCTGGAAGTGGGAAGAAAGGGAGCAGCCGCAAACAGGCCGCCGCACCGTGGGAGATCCGCTGTGGGATACGCAATACTGGAGCCTGTGGGTAACCAATAACGGCGGTGGCATTTTCAAGAATATCTGGTCCGCCAGCACCTTTGCTGCCTCGGGGTGCTATGTAAACAATACGGCTACACGCGGCAGGATCTATGCTATGTCGGTAGAACATCATGTGCGGAATGAGGTACGTTTCAAAAACGTATCCAACTGGAAAGTATATGCTTTGCAGTTAGAAGAGGAAAGCGTGGAAAGCTCCGAATGCCAGCCGCTGGAAATTGAAACCTGCAGGGATATGACCTTTGCCAACCTGTACATGTTCCGCGTGATCAGGGTTAAAGTACCTTATCCTTATTCCGTACGCACCTGGGACTGCGCTAACCTGGAGCTGCTGAATGTGCACAACTACAGCCAGATCAAATACACTACCGATAACCCGCTCTATGATATTAATAGCGATATAACCATCCGCCCTACAGAGTTTGCGCGTTTACTGATCAGCGGCAATAAACCGGCAAAGGCTGCTGCGCCCATACAGCTGTTAGCCAAAGGGTTTGAATTTGCCATTGGCCTTTGTGCAGATTCAAAGGGCAACGTATACTTTGCAGAGCAGCGTATGAAACGCGTATACAAATGGTCGGCCGCCACACAATCCCTGCAGCTGCTGGCCGATTTCCCCTGGGAGCCGCTTTCACTGGCCTGTGATTCCAAAGATAACCTGCTGGTAGTGTTCCGCTACAACCCGCAACCCGGCTACATCATCAACGGGCAGCCGGAACGTTATCAGAATCCGCCGGATGCCAGCGGTACTTCGTTTAGTGGTTGGGGTAATTCCGGCTTTGGTACGCTGGTATATGCAGTAGATCCGGAACAACCGGAAAACACCATCCGCCTGCTGGATAAAAAACAAATGGGCACCGTGAAGAATGTGTACAAAGCATTATACCCCTCTAACCGCTGGCGCGATTATCATGATTTCAATACCGTATCATTAAACAGGAACGAGGAATGCTGGGTAGCGCCGGATGGGAAAACCATCATCCCCGTTTGTTACGACCTTGCCCGCTCCTGCGCCCTGGTAAGCGCTTTCCCGGGCAAGCCTTTATATGCGGTAGATGAATATGACAAACGTACCGTGAAAATGCAGGTAGATGCGCAGGGCTATCTTTCTGATCTTAGCTACTTTGCAGAAAAAGGTGAGTTTAATTCTATTCCGGATCAGCAGGGTAATGTTTGGATAGCAGACGGGGACATTTATTCCTTTGACGCAGCAGGCAACCAACGGGAATGGATCCGCGTGCCGGATCGCCCCTCATCACTGGTTATTACGAATGGGAATACATTATATTTCACCGGGCGCACGGGATTGTACAGAACAACGATCAAGTAACTATAAAGAACAGCAAGCCCGCTTCAAAAGAAAGCGGGCTTGCTTATAAGATCTATTCAAATTCACTTTCACACGGTAATTCCACCGGCGATAAGATCCACGAAAGCCCGTCGCTCTGCTGCTTTACATGCCATACAATTACGCCAACAGTAAACTCCGCTGTTCTTACACCGCTGAACATAAAAGGCGGTATCCACATTAACCGGATGTCTCCATCTCCATTCCAGCCGGCGGCTGAAAATAATTCACGGGCAATGTTTATGTAAGCACCTGCATTCGCTAAATAATCGTCCGGGGCAAGGGTAAAATCCAGGTTATCTATCCATTCATACATAACAGGCCTGAATGATCTTAACGCTTCCGGCGGGTAGGTAATAATTTCTTTGATGGGTTTTGAATAGGCCATTTTGCAGTATTTTCTGAAGGGTTAGCACAAAAAAATAGGACTCAGAGAAAAATTCCGCTGAGTCCTATCTAGTTGTCCCACCAGGATTCGAACCTAGACAAACAGAACCAAAATCTGTCGTACTACCATTATACTATGGGACATCATGTTTCCATGATTTGGGATGGCAAAATTAGCCTTTTTTTTATTACTTCAAAAAATATCTTTCTCATTTTTTTACCCGCACATAATCAATCACTTATGCAACACCTGCCCCACCTTTTCCAGCACCCTTTCCGGCGTTATCCACTCCATACAGGCATGATCGCCCCGGAAGCAGGGCTTGTTCCCAAATACAGAACAGGGGCGGCATTCCAGGTCATCAATCTGCACGGCCCGGTCCAGTGTTTGCCCAAAGCCCATAAAACCGGCAAAGGGGTGGGTAGCGCCCCAAACAGACACCACGGGTACCCCAAACAGGGAAGCCAGGTGCATGTTGGCTGAATCCATGCTGATCATCAGCCGCAGATGGCTGATAATGGCCAGCTCCTCCTCCAGTGTAAAACGGCCGGCTATTACTACCGTATTGGGATAGCGGGCCGCTAATGCGCTCAGCTGCGCTACTTCTGCTGCGCCGCCGCCAAAAAGCAGCACTTTGTGCTGCGATAATTGCGCCAGCACCTGCTCCATTTTTTGCAGCGGGTACATTTTTTCCCGGTAAGTAGCAAAGGGCGCCAGCCCTATCCAGCTGCCCGGCGCTACAGGCCCGGTAATGGACGTAATGCGGTCATTTAAAGGCAGGGGCGCAACTTTTACCTGCGCCTGCGCCATATTACACTGCAATCCCAGCTGCCGGAAAACAGCTGCATAACGCTCAATAGTAGTGGTAAGCGGTTGAAGGATCTTATTCTCCTGGCGGGTAAGCGCTTTCTTTTCTGCACGGCCCTTATCTATCACCGCTACCGGTGCGCCGCTGAAACGGAAAAAAGTGCGCACTATTTTGGAGCGCAGCACCTGGTGCAGATCGGCCACCGCATGAATGCGGTGCTGTTTGCGGATCTCGCGGAACAGGCGGTATAAACCCGGTACGCCTTTATGCCTGCCCTTAAGATCGGCCGGAAAAAACGTAAGACGGGGAATATCCTTACACAAAGCTCCCCAGTTCTTGTTGGAAACAAAAACAATATTCACCGCGGGGTTTTCCGCCAGCACCTGACGCATTACGGGAATGGTCATGGCGGCATCACCCAAAGCAGAAAAACGGAGTGCGAGAATGGTTTGTTGCATGCGGCTTACTTACGGCTGCTGTATAATACCGGGTTCAGGGAAGGATCGTTGTACATTTTCATTTGCCGGTACACCTTCATATATTTTTTACCGGTGCTGATATCTGCCAGCAGATCCTCAATGCCGGTGCTCAGGTCGCGGCGCTGTTCCAGTAAAATGTCCAGCTTACGCTGGCAGGCAGCGCGGTGTTCCGCTGTAGCATCTGTACGGGTAGCTTCTTCCAGCATATGGTAGATCTTCAGCGCCAGTATCGATAAACGGTCTACCGCCCAGGCCGGGCTCTCGGTATTGATCTTTGCCTCAGGAGCTGCCTGCACCGTTTTATAGCGTTCCAGGAAATAGCTGTCAATATATTCCACTACATCCGTACGTTCCTGGTTAGAGCGGTCTATCCAGCGTTTGATCTCCAGCGCTTTAACCGGGTCAATGGCCGGATCCCGGATAATATCTTCCAGGTGCCACTGCACCGTATCTATCCAGTTCTTCAGGTACAGCAGGTGTTCAATGCTGCTGCTTTCGTAAGGATTTACGATCTCCTGGTGCACATCATTTTTCACATGATAGTCCTTGATGCTCTGGCTAAATACCTGGTTGCATAATTCTGTAAACATCCGGCAAAGGTAGAAAAAATAGTCCACGGTCAATGGTCCATAGTCCATAGCATACTGCAATGATACATGTGCTTCGTTTCAGGCATTACCTGGCTTTACTTGTTAAACTATATACACGCAGCAGGCCATGGACCATCGACTATGGACCATGGACTGCGAAGCCAATACTGTTAACATTGTAGTAACATATTCTTTCTACATTTAAACTCGCAAATCGCTAATGCATAAGCTATGTCTGATAACCCGTCAAAAGCGCTCTTCCAGCAGCTGTTTGAAACCAACCACGATAAGGTGTTCCGGTTCGCTTACAAGCTGACAGAAGACGCGGCACGTGCGCAGGAAATTACCCAGCAGTGCTTCATCAGGCTTTGGGAAAATATTCACAAGATAGAAGCGGGACAAGACGTTTTCCCCCTGTTATTTGTATTCACCAAACATATTGTGGTGGATGAAACCCGTAAGCTATACCGCGAAAAACAAACGCTGGCTAAAATGTCGTCCCAGCAGCCGGTACACCCTGCTGATAACCGGGAAGAAACCATGCTGATGCGAAAGGAATTCTGGCAGCAGATCCAGAAAGTGATCGATAAAATGCCGGAACAGCGCCGCAACATTTACCTGCTTAGCCGCGACAAAGGCCACAGCCATAAAGAGATCGCAGACCAGCTGAGCCTCTCCCCCTCCACGGTACGTAACCACCTCACACTGGCGCTGCAGTTTATACGCAGGGAAATGCTGCTGCATTACAATATGGAAACCAAATAAATTTCGCCCCATGCCTCATTATAATCTTTTGTCCAAACTGGTGCCGGTCTTAGCTGCCATCCTGTTCATCGCTGCCTGTAGTAAAGACCCGCAGCCACCTCCTGTTCCCACCGGGCCGGTTACCCAAAAAGAAACCAATAGCTGGATCCTGGACAGCATGCGCTATTTCTATTTGTGGAATAGCACCCTGCCGGCTAAGGTAGATACGCAGCCCGCAGCCCTGGCCTATTTTAACCTGTTAAAGAATAAGGACGACCGCTTTTCTTTTATCTATGATCAGAACGATCTTTCAACCTATCCCAAATACATGCTGTATAATTTCGGGATAGATTTTACCATTATAGACTTTCCCAATGCACCGGCCGGTGCTGTTGGGGTGATCAAGCTTGTGCTGGAAGGCTCTCCCGCTGCCATGCTGGGGTTACGGCGGGGCAATTATTTCACACGCATTAACGGTACGATCGTAAGCAGCAGTAATGCAGCCACCCTTAGTGAGAATTTACTGCAGCAATCCTCCGGCACATTCACACTGGCCACTGTAAGTGGTAATACGGTAAAAGAAGATACCGCTGTTACCCTGCGCGCCCAATCACTGGGCGAATATCCCATTTACGGGCAGGGCATACGTACAGTAAACGGGCGCAAAGTAGCTTACCTGCTCTATAATTATTTTAATGATGGCTATAACACGGCTGTAAAAGGCCTGTTCCAGGATTTTAAAACAGGCGGCGCCAATGAGCTGATCCTGGACCTGCGTTACAACCCCGGCGGCAGTGTAGCTGCTGCTGCATTGCTGGCAGCCCTGATAGCACCCGATATTAA
>NZ_DATCRF010000694.1:0-5816 GCF_036569125.1 Chitinophaga sp.
GCAGCCGCATCGCCCAGCGGGCAAATGGTATTACCTTCTATTTTACGTTGTATATCCCACAGCAGGTCTATATCACTCATCTTACCTTTACCATACTCAATGTTATGGAGCACACGTTTCATCCAGCCGGTACCTTCGCGGCAGGGGCTGCACTGTCCGCAGCTTTCATGATGGTAAAAACGGGCCAGCGTATAGGTATTGCGTACCACGCACTGGTCTTCATCCAGCACCACAAAACCGCCGGAGCCCATCATAGAGCCGCTGGCAAAACCACCATCGTTCAGGCTTTCGTAGGTCATCATGCGGGTTTCGCCCTTGGCTGTTTTCAGCAGCAGGTTAGCCGGCAAAATGGGTACGGAAGATCCGCCCGGAATGCAGGCCTTCAGGCGCTTGCCTTTGGGTATGCCCCCGCAGTATTCATCTGAATAAATGAACTCTTCTACGGAGATAGTCATATCAATTTCGTACACCCCCGGCTTTTTAATATTGCCGCAGGCAGAAATGAGCTTGGTACCGGTTGATTTGCCGATACCTATTTTAGCATATTCCTCTCCGCCTATATTAATGATGGGCACTACTGCCGCTAAAGTTTCTACGTTATTTACCACGGTAGGGCACTGCCATAAACCCTTTACAGCCGGGAATGGCGGCTTAATGCGGGGATTACCGCGTTTGCCTTCCAGTGATTCTATCAAAGCAGTTTCCTCACCGCAGATGTAAGCGCCGGCGCCGCGCTGCACATAGATCTCCAGGTCAAAACCGGTACCTTGTATATTCTTACCTAACCAACCATTTTGTTTGGCTTCTGCAATGGCCTCTTCCAGGATGTCCGGGATCCAGGCATACTCCCCACGGATATAGATATACGTGCTGTGAGAGCCCAGCGCATAGCTGGCTATGAGTAACCCCTCTATTAACAGATGGGGTAAAAATTCCATCAGGTAGCGGTCTTTGAAAGTACCGGGTTCAGATTCATCTGCATTACATACCAGGTAACGGGGCACGCCTTCCGGTTTGGCCAGGAAGCTCCACTTCATACCGGTAGGGAAACCCGCACCACCACGGCCTCGCAGGCCGCTCTTCTTCACCTCTTCCACCACCAGGTCGGGGCTCATGGTCTTAAACACTTTGCCAGCAGCCTCATACCCGCCATTTTTCCGGTAGGTATCATAGTACCGGATGCCCTCTATATGTGCTTTATCTAAAAGTAATTTGCGTCCCATATTCTCGTTTATTATCCGCCTTACTTGTTCTTTAGTTTGCGTTTGCTTTTGACCTGCATTCTGCAATAATTGCATCTACCTTTTCGGGGGTCAGGTGCTCCCGGAAGTGTTTGCCCAGCTGCATCATGGGTGCGTAGCCACAGGCGCCCAGGCACTCTACCGTTTTAAGGGTAAAGAGGCCGTCGGGCGTGGTTTCACCCACACCAATTTTCAGCTTTTGCTTTATGTAGTCAATGATCTGATCAGAGCCATTGAGCATGCAGGGACCGGTTTGGCATACTTCAAACAGGTATTTGCCCACTGGTTTCAGGTTAAACATGCTGTAAAAGGTAGCTACCTCGTACACTTCAATAGGCGTGATCTGCAGCAGGGAGCCAACGTAATCCATTGTCTCCGGGCTTAACCAGCCGCCAAACTCTTCCTGCGCCAGGTGCAGCAGCGGTATCAGCGCGCTTTTCTGTTTCCCTTCCGGGTAGCGTGCGATGATCTCTTTTACTTTATTCAGTTTCTCTTCTGAAAACATAGAAAAAAATTAAAAATTAAAAGGCAAAAAGTAAAAGCCGCTTCGATCGTTTTACTTTTTTCCTTTTGCTTTACTAAGCATCCAGCTCACCCGCTATCAGGTTCAGGCTGCTCAGGCAAATAATAGCATCACTCAGCATAGCGCCTTTTACCAGCTCCGGATAGGCCTGGTAATAAATAAAGCACGGACGCCTGAAATGCAAACGGTACGGGCTACGGCCGCCGTCGCTGATCAAATAAAAACCCAGCTCTCCGTTAGCGCCTTCAACAGCGTTATACAGCTCGCCCGGTAAAATATCGGATTCACCCATAATGATCTTAAAGTGATAGATCAGGGCTTCCATTTTATTATATACATCCTGTTTTTCCGGCAGGTAATAGGCCGGTACATCCGCATGGTACACATCTTCCGGCAGGCCTTTCAGCTTATCCATTGCCTGGCGTATAATGCTGAGGCTTTGCCACATTTCTGCATTGCGCACCAGGTAACGGTCGTAACAGTCGCCGGTGCTGCCTACCGGTATGGTAAAATCAAAATCTTCGTAAGAGCTGTAGGGGTGTGCTACCCTTACATCATAGTCAACACCGGCGGCCCTTAAGTTAGGCCCGGTAAAACCGTAGCTCATAGCCCTTTCAGCGCTGATAGCCCCTACCCCGGAAGTTCTTTCCACAAAAATGCGGTTACGGGTCATCAGGGTTTCAAACTCAGTGAGCGCTTTAGGATATTCTGCCAGGAATTTTTCTATTTTCTGGAAAGCAACCGGTGTAAAGTTCCTTTCAAAACCGCCTATACGGCCTATGTTGGTGGTAAGGCGGGAGCCGCACACCTCTTCATAGATCTCATAGGCCAGCTCACGGAACTGCATCAGGTACAGGAAACCGGTAAATGCGCCGGTATCCACCCCTACTACCCCGTTACAGATCAGGTGATCCGTAATACGGGCCAGCTCCATAATGATCACACGCAGGTAATCCACCCGTTTAGGTGTTTGAATGCCTAACAGCTTTTCTACGGTCAGGTGCCAGCCCATGTTGTTGATAGGGGAAGAACAGTAGTTCAGGCGGTCTGTTAACGGCGTGATCTGGTAATAGGGACGGCGTTCTGCTATCTTTTCAAATGCACGGTGAATGTACCCTACGGTAGATTCTGCGCTCATTACCCGCTCACCATCTATTTCCAGTATGTTCTGAAACACACCATGCGTGGCCGGGTGGGTAGGACCCAGGTTCAGCGTGGTGGTTTGCTTTTCCACGGAGCCTTGCGGCAAATGTATATGTTGCTGCTCTGACATAGTCAAAATGAATAATAAATAATTAATAATGAACAATTAAGCAGTTCGTTAGGACATTGATACGCTGCATTACGGTTATTCATTCTTAATTATTAATTGTTAATTGATTTAGCGTCCAAACATCTCGTCATCCTTATCTATACGGCTCTGGTCTTCCAGCGGGAATTCCTTGCGCATAGGGAAATACGTCATTTCATCCACATTCAGGATACGTTTCAGATTCGGGTGACCTACAAATTCAACCCCGAAGAAATCATAAGATTCCCGTTCCATCCAGTTAGCGGATTCAAATAGTTTGGTAGCTGTAAATACCTGAGGTGCTGCAACAGGGACAAATACCTTAAAACGCAGCCGTACTTTTTCGCGGAAGTTATAAAGGTGGTATACTACGGCCAGTTCTGCATCTACCTGGTGAGGATAGTGCACCGCAGTAAGGTCTGTTAAAAAACGGAATTGCAGCTCCTCATCATCGTACAGGAACTGCATTACTTTCAGGTTGAGGGCGGCAGGTGCTGCAAAGGACAGTACGCCAAAAGATTCTTCAAAATTGGTTAAGGCCTCTCCAAACTTTTCAACCAATCTTTGCTTTATATAGTCGTTTGTCAAAGACATCCGATTTCAGATTTACGATTTACGATTCTTGATTTACTGGATGCCATATTCATTCATCAGGTCCTGATAGCGTTGTGAGTGCCGGCGGCGCATGCTTTCCTGGCCTACCAGGTCCTGGATGCGCATAAAACCGTCCAGGATAGCTTCCGGCCGGGGCGGACAACCCGGTACGTATACATCCACCGGTATGATCTGGTCTATACCCTGCAGCACAGAATAAGTATCAAATACCCCACCGCTGGATGCGCAGGCGCCTACAGCTATTACCCAACGGGGCTCAGCCATCTGCAGATATACCTGGCGTAATACCGGTCCCATTTTTTTAGCAATGGTACCCATTACCATCAGCAGATCACACTGCCGGGGTGTAAAAGCCATACGTTCAGAGCCAAACCGGGCCAGGTCATAATGCGAGGCGGCCGTGGCCATAAACTCAATACCACAACAGGATGTGGCAAAAGGTAAGGGCCAGATGGAGTTTTTACGCGCCAAACCGATCACCTTATCAAAAGAGGTAGCAAAGAACCCCTCACTGGAATACCCTTCGGGCATTTCCACCATCTTCACTTTTGTATTATGCGAAACCGGACGTGCCATAGACAATCCCTCCTAAAATTTAAATACGGTTTATAATTGTATTGCTACTTTTCTCTTAATCCTCCCACTTCAGGGCACCCTTCTTAATGATGTAAAAGAAGCCGCCCATAAAGAATGCTACAAACATCAGCATAGCAAAAAATCCGTCCCAGCCCAGCTCCTTAAAGTTCACTGCATAGGGGTAAAAGAAGATCACCTCCACATCAAACAGTACAAAAAGAATGGCAGTCAGGAAATATTTAATGGCCACAGGTTGCCGGGCATTCCCGATCTGTTCTATTCCACTTTCAAAGTTAATCAGTTTGTCTTTGGTTTTCCTTTTAGGTCCCAGGAAATGCGTTGCCAGCATGGTAATACCTACGAAGCCTACGGCAGCCAAAAGCTGCAAAACAATAGGAAAATAGCTGAAAGGAGTAGTTGCTGACAATAGTTCAATGTCTAAAAACATAAGCTTCCCAATAAAACGTTCACGCGAATGTGCAAAAATACTGCAACAAACGGCAAAATACAAATCTATGAACGTCTAAAATATTATCTTTTTTTACCAACCGGAAACTAAAAAACCCCGGCGGTACGCTGTGATGCCCCGTATGCAATGATTTTTAATGCGTGTTAACCCCGTTTTAATAAGTATGCCACACCGCTGGGGTGTGGCATACATCGTTAACCATTCATTTAGAATGAATTATCTTTTATCTATGCCCGGATCTGTTGCCGGATTGCCCCCTGGGGGCCGTTTTATTGCTATTGGAGATGTTTTCCTTGATCTGCCTGGCGGCTTCGCTGGTAGGATCCAGCGCCAGCAGCTTATTCATGTATTTTTCCAGGTTGGGCTTGTCTTCCTTATTATAATAATACACCATAATGTAGGTGTAAGCTTTCACCAGCCCTACCTTATTCTTGGCAGGATCGGACTCAGCCATGGTAATATACTTGTCGTAATAAGGCACTGCCAGCCCTTTCTTGGCCTCGGGATCTTTTACCGCATTTACCGAGCCCCGCCAGTAAACACCGGTGGTAATGTCCGGGAACTTTTCGGACAGTACGCCAAAAGCGCTGTCGGCACGGTTCAGCATCACGGTATCCGGCGGGGTGGTACTACCCGCTGCCCGGAAGTAGTTTTGCCCCACATTGTAATAGTCCAGCGCACCCAGCGTTTCCTTTTGCTGTGTTTTCAGTTCTATGATCTTCTTATACCAGTCTGCGGCCTTATCAAAGGCATCTGCATTAATGTAAGCCTTGGCTACATCTTCATAGCGGGCCACATCTTTAGTAGTATCCAGGGTGGCGTATTTTTCCAGGTATTCCAGCGACTGTTTATTAAGCGCGGCCTGCTGGGTAGAATCCGGGGCCTTTATACGGCTGTAAATAGCGCTCAGCAGCTTATAATCCAGCACTTCCAGCTTTTCCGGGGGAGTAGCTTTCGTGTAGTCGTCCATCGTTTTCCTCGCATTTACAGAATCGCCTTTTTGCAGGTAGGCATCAGCCATCAGGCGGGTAAACTTGCCCTTATAGGCATCGGTTGCCTGTGGCAATACGCTTTTGGCTTTAGCAATGGCGGCGTCATAAT
>NZ_DATCRF010000695.1:0-2232 GCF_036569125.1 Chitinophaga sp.
GCGCACAAACGCCGGCTAACACAACTATTACAGATATCTCCGGTACAGGAGGCAATAACGATGCGCCTACCGTAACTGAAGTGTCTAAATCGCCGGTAGCAGTGGATGATGAAATGTCTACGAAGGTGAATGCACCGGTAAATATCCCGGTACTGGATAATGATGATGCAGGCCACAGTACATTCAACACCGGCACAGTGGCCGTTATTACACAGCCGCTGCATGGCCGCGCAAATGTTAATGAGGATGGCAGCATTACCTACACGCCGGATCTGAGCTATAAGGGCGATGACAGCTTCACCTACCAGGTGCGGGATGCAGATGGTTACATTACCAACGTAGCTACCGTGAAGCTGGGCATCTCTTTCTCAGACCTTAAAGTGCCAACGCTGTTCACGCCTAATGGCGATGGTAAGAACGATGCCTTTGAAATACGCGGTCTGAACCAGTATGCAGAGAATGAGCTGGTGATCATTAACCGCTGGGGTAATGAAGTGTTCCGCCAAAAGGGTTACCAGAACAACTGGTATGGCGAGGGGCTGAATGAAGGCACCTACTATTACCTGTTACGCTTAAAGAAAACAGATGGCTCAGGATGGGAAATATTGAAAGGATATACAACGCTGATCCGCGCATTCAAACATTAATATTCTTATAAATTGTCGTTATGAGAAAAGGCATCATATTCACAGGTTTGCTGTTGCTGATCGGCAGGTTCGCGCTTGCCCAGCAGGATGCGCAGTACAGCCAGTATATGTTTAACGGGATCTACATCAACCCTGCCTACGCCGGTTATAAAGAGGTGCTGAATGTGCACAGCTTTTACAGGGCGCAGTGGACGGGTATTGAAGGCGCGCCCCGCAGCTTTTCCGTAGCGGTGGATGCCATTGCCAATGAGGGCAATGTAGGCCTGGCCTTACAGCTTTTCAGCGATAAGCTGGGCGCGCAAAGCACGCAGGGTGTGTATGCTAACTATGCCTACCGCATACGGCTAAATGAAGATGGCAGCTCGCGCCTGGCCTTTGGCATCAGCGGGGGACTGCTGCAGCTGGGTATTAACGGCTCGCTGCTTAGCACCAATGATCCTGAGCTGGATATGCCGGGCGGCACGCAAAGCACGCTGGTGCCGGATGCACGGGCAGGCGTATTCTTTTCAAACGACCGTTTGTTTGCCGGCTTTTCAGTGGATAACCTCATTGCGCCGCACATGAATAAATCGCGCTACATCTATATTCCGCAGCCCAGGCCGCACTATTACCTCACCGCTGGAATGCTGCTGCCGCTGAGTGAAAGCATCCAGCTGAAACCTTCCTTTTTACTGAAGGATGATAGGGGCGGCCCTTCCAGCCTGGATCTGAATGCCTTCCTGCTCTTTAAGGAAAAGATCTGGCTGGGCGGCTCTTACCGTACCGGTTTAAAGCTGTATGATAAGAACTACCTGCAAAAGGTGCTGATGAAACGTAATGCGGCAGTAGCGGCCATAGAGTTTTTTCCGGTCAATAACCTGCGGATAGGGTACGCATATGATTTTTCAGTAGGCCCGCTGCAAAGCTACAGCAACGGTTCGCATGAAATCTCCATCGGGTTCTCATTTATTAAACCCGATATGCGGATGGCCACCCCGCGGGTGTTTTAAACGATTCAATGAAACAGTTTAAATATATAACCGGTTTATTACTGTTGCTGAGCCTCAATACGCAAGCGCAGTATATAATAAAGGAAGCAGATCACCAGTATGCGCTTTACAATTTCAGTAAGGCAATAACACTGTATGAAAAGGCCTTTCAGAAAAAAGGTACGCTGCATGCTGCGGAAAGGCTGGCTGATATTTACCGCCAAACGAACAACTACCGCCAGGCCGAAAAATGGTACGCCATTGCAACAAGCATAAAAGGCAGTAACCCGGAGAACCTGCTGTATTATGCAAAAGCCTTACAGAGCAATGCCCGTTATGCAGCAGCAAAAGAACAATATCAGAAATATATAGCTGCTGATACCTCCGGCAAACTGTCGGACCGGCAAAAGCATAACTGGCTGGCTTCCTGTGATTCCGCCATCAGCTGGATGAACACCTACAGCATTATTACGGTAGAGAATATAGAAGCGCTGAACTCCCCACAGTCCGACTGGGCGGCAGTACCTTACCAGGGCGGGGTGGTGTTCACTTCCGACAGGATCATTACACAACCTTCAAAAACAAATAAGCCATTCCTGCACTTTGATGACGGGAAC
>NZ_DATCRF010000696.1:0-5756 GCF_036569125.1 Chitinophaga sp.
CTGCCGGTAGAGATCTGGCAGCGCGGCGGCACCTGGACTTTTTTATACCCTTCCACCACCACTTTAAGCCAGGTAACCATAGACCCGCAGGGCGCCCTGCCGGATGTAAACCGGGCTAACAATACGTGGAATGCAAAGTAAAAAGTAAAAAAGCAAAAAGTAAAATGGGAAGTAGCGCATCTAAGTAAGTGTGCTACATTATTTAAATACAAAAAGCAAAAAGTGAAATAGCGTAAAACACTATTTTACTTTTTGCTTTTTTACTTTTAATTTCTTCGGACGATAACCCAGGCACCACCACAGCAGCATACCGTAAAAGATAAAGTCGCTGGCAGGGAACCTTTGTTTCACTTTACATTTTATTACCGGTTATTAAAAGCAAAAGTAAAACAACACGAAAAGCGCTCAACACGCTGTACTCCATCATTTTACTTTTTGCTTTTTTACTTTTTACTTTCTTTCATTTACTTGTACTACTGGAATTTAAACACCCCCAGTATAAATATCAGCAGCAATATCAGGAACTGCCCAACATGAAAAATGCCGATCCGCTTTTTCAGCGCAGTGTATTGCAGCATATCTGTAGCGGTGGTTTGGGCAAACAGCAGGGATTGCAATTTTTTTACGCCGGGCGCACCTACCAGTATGATATTCAGGACCATCAGCACAATAAGGCCCATCTTAAACTCAAACCAGAATTGTTTGGTTACGCCAAACTGGTAAGCCCTTAACAGCATAAAACCACTCGCAAACAGTAAAAGACCGCCTATACGCAGGAACCAGTCGTATGCGGAGGATACTTTAAATACTACAGTAGCTTTTTGATGCTCGCCCGGCAGGTAGCCCCAAAGCTGCCGTAGCGTAATAAAATGCCCCAGCGTACCGCCGGATATGAGGGCTATGCCAATAATGTGCAGGACCAGGCCTGAAGAAAACAGATTCATATATACGGGTTTTAGAATGAGCAAACAGGTATTGCACCATCTTACAGATAGTTTTATCTTATAGACAGTTCTCCCGGAAAATTTGTGACGGCAACAGGGAACTTTACCAATAGCGCCGGCAAGCTATTGTGTATGGCCGCTTAGGCCTGAAGTGCAGGTAAAACAGATAAATTACTACATAACCGCAGTATTAATTACAAATATAATACAGCATCGTTATAAATACAACAATTCTGAAATAATTTTCGCTAAATTGCTCTTGATCCGTAGTAATATGAATACAACAGTTGAATTAGTAACGGCCTGGGGAGCTTATGAAGAAAAACATCCCGGCTGCAGCATAGAAGATTTTTGCCGCTATTACCTGCTGCAGCAAAAGCAGCAGGCGCCGGTAAATACCGAAAAGCTTACAGGCGGGCTGCAGCCGCCTGCCCCGGAAGCAATGCTGATGAAGGTAATGGGCCGCATTATGCGCCTCCATGAGCTGTACGCCCGTACTGCCCTCGATGATGCCGGCCTTGGCCAGTTTGAGGAGTTTGCCCTGATGCACGGGGTAAAGCAGCGTAAAGATCCCCGCAAGTCAGAGGTGATCTATGCTACTATTTACGAGCTTTCCACAGGTTCAGATCTGCTGAACCGGCTGCGGGAAAAGGGATACGTTATGGAGGTCCCCGACCCTGCCGACCGCCGCTCCAAACGCGTGAAGATCACCGCTAAAGGCGAAAAAATATTGCAGCATGCCTATAAACGTATGGGACAGCTGGTAAAGATGATGCTGCGCGATATGGATGAAGAAGAAGTATTATTATGCATTCAGCTGCTGAAGGATGTAGAAATAAAGTTCTCCGAACGCTGGCCGGAAGACAAAGGCCGTTCTTTTGACGAGATCTATACCAGTGTAATGAGCGAATAGTTAATTAATAATGAAGAATGAATAATTAATAATCGTATTGAAGCACTACGCATAACGGTATTGTTGCACAGAGAAAATGCAGTGTTTCACCCATGCGAAATGCAGCATCCATGATTATTAATTATTCATTCTTAATTATTAATTTATCTGATTTCATTTAAAGTATTCATTGAAATAGGCTGCCGGCTTCAAATTCAGCCACTCCTGCCGGTTAGCGGCAAACTCCTCATACGTGAGCGCCTCGATCTGCGCCGGGGTAAAAGACAACGGGTTTTCCGGCGTGCCCCTGGTTACAATCCCCAGGCCATGGTCCGCATCCAGCACAAATACGTTAATATCTTTGCGCAGGCTTCTTAAATGAATAACGCTTTTCCATACATCCCCGTTCCAGAAGCCCTGGCATTTATTGGCATCCCACTCCGCCCAGGTATAACCGGCTTCTTTGGTTTGCGGGTTACAGTCGTGCATTATGATCACCCCATTGCCGGCAAGCCGGTCCAGACAATTCTCCACATCCCGTAAGGCATAGGCATATTCATGCATGCCATCTACCAGGCAAATGTCCAACAATGTGTTTTGCAGGGCTTTATCTGCCTTTTCTGCAAAAAAGCGGTCGCTTTCCATGCGAAAGTAGCTGGCATTAAAATTAGCCGGGTATTGGATAGCTTTGAAGAACTGTTTAAGGGCGCCAAATTTCAGAAAAGGATCTACAGCTATTTTGCGGCCAGCCTTGATCGGGAAGAAGTTTTTGCCGGATTCAACGCCTATCTCCAGGTAAGTTTTAAAACCATATTTATCAATAAGCGCCTGTGTAATAATGCTTCTGTTTGTTGTCATAAGTGGATTGTCAGGACAGCAAAATAAGTTTATTTCCCATTAATAAAAAGACCCCGGCAGGAATGCCAGGGCCGTTGTACTCGTCTATAATGCTTAATATTCAAGACCTAAAAAATAAACTGCCTGCCATCCGTCAATACTTTATTGAGGTACATCGCGCTTCCTGCAAATAACAATGTGATTCAGAAATGCATCATATCTTTTAGGTAATATCCGGTTCATTAGCTTGCACAGGAGATTGAGCATCAGAAAAGAGCAGAATGAAACCACCTTCTTTACCGGCCTGGCAAAGTTCAGCTTAGAAAGTACGTAGCTGTCCAGGTAAGACATGAACATCTGCATCTGGGCCTGTACGGAAGTTCCCAGCTTTTCATAATACAGGATCTCAAATCCTTTTCGTTCCAGTAGCATCTTCAGGCCATAAGAGGTGTAGCGGCTGCAATCATTGGGTACCTCGTGTTCCGCTATAATGAACGGACAGGTAGCCAGCATTACCGCCCCTGGCTTCATTACCCGGTGTAATTCTTCCAGTATTTCTTCCGGGTTAAAGATATGCTCAAACACCTCTGTGCTCAGCACACTATCAAAGTGATCCGATCCAACCGGGATGGTTTTACCGTCATAAAAAACATCAATTTGTTCGTTCTCATGACTATGCCCCTGTCCCTGATAATCCACCCCAATATATTCATCCACCCTGATCAGGCTCTTATAGGGCTTGCTGCCACAACCGAAATCCAGCATACGGCCATGTAAAACCCCGAAATGCTTCTTCAGATTCGTGATCAATAAGGTTCTTGCGATGTAAACCGACTGGCCCATTGAAGGGTAAAAGTCTTTACTAACCGCTTTTAGGGATATAGGTGATCCAGGTCCTGAATAGGAGCATGCATGCAGCGCCAATGTTGGCGGGGCTGTGGCCCTTGCCATTGCCCCGGTATCGGGCATGCTCTGGTTACGCCCGCTGGGGCTTACTATTGCATCCGTATTGTACTCTTGCATAATGCTTAACATTCAAGACCTGGAAATAAACTGCTTGCCGTCTTATGTCTTTAACAGCAGGTGAACTTACCCCCTGCTGCCTTCACTTAACGATGCCTGCGATAGAGGGTATCCGGCCAATGAGGAAAGGTATCATGCGGCGGAAACGTATCGTGCGGAAAAGTATCGTGTGGAAAGGTATCATGAGGCAGTGAATCATGCGGAAGGGAATCGGTTGGCAATGAATCCTGTTTGGCCAAAGCCGCTTCCTTTGCATTAAGCTTTTCAATCAATGAGTTCTCTTTCCGGCAGGCTGTTGCCGCTATAATAAAAGTGCCTACCACCAGGAGCGAAAAATGAAGTTTGTGCATAGCTGAATATGGGTTTGATTACACTTATACAGACAGCTCTTTTATTACCGGAGGTTGGGTAACTGCACCAAAATATTTTATTTCCTTAGCGGCACACGTATGTACAATTCAAGCTGTTTATCCTGCAGGGGTTGCAGCGGCTTTGCAAAGCCGCTGTTGCCGGCAGAGCGCAGCAGAATGGCCCGGTAGCTTATCCCTACCTGTATACGGGGCCGGATGTAATAACCTGCATCCAGGCTCCAGCTGAGTGTATGCGTGCCCGGTAGCTGCTGCTTGCTAAAGGCAGGTGTGCTGCTTGCAGGTACGCTTTGCAGGCTATCGGTATGGGTGTGCGTTTCCGGTGTGCCTTTGGCGCCGGAGGGTAAAGCATATTGATAGGTAAGCCCGGTGCTGAAGATCCATTTATTTATAACATAGGCAACATTTACCCCTGCCCCACCTACAAAAGTGCTTTTTACGGTGTAAGGCGTAGTGGTGGTGTCCGTTCTGAACACGCCTGTGGCTGCGCCCAAGCTATCCGTCTCCTGCTTTCTGTTAACAGCAGTGTGGCTGAATGCTTTACCAAATCCGCCAAGGTAGGCAGCGCTTAATATAGGCTGCAGGTATAAGCCCCTGGCTATTGGAAATGCATATGTGGCGCCCAGCTTAAAGCCCAATCCATTTCCGGGTTTGGCGGTGCCGCTGTCGCCCGCTGCTACGCCAACACTTAATGGGTAAACGAAACCAGCCTGCAATGCCAGGCCGCCTGTTATGGGGCCGTCGTAATTTACAGGGTCTCTAAAACCTCCTGTGAGAAAGCTTATCTGCTGTTCCCGGTGGTTTAACGGCAGTGTGGGCAGGTGTATGGAAAATGCATTCACCGTACGTAAAGGTTGTAATACCACGGTGTTAGGCGTGCCTGTTGCATTTTTTAGTGTAACAGGTGTTTTGCCCTGCCGGTTGGTATGGCTGGGCGTTGCTGGTATAGGGATAATCGTTGATTGAGCTTTATTAGCATTATCAGGATGGCTGCTTTCGGTCGCTTTTGCCAGGCCAGGTTTGTTTTTACCGGCAGTTGTTTCTTCGCCGGAAACATCCGTTTTTATAACACTGCCTGGTTTGGCTTTGCCTTCCTTAGTAACGTCACCGGATGCCTGTTTGCTTTTCATAAGGCCACGTTTTGCCTTGCCGGCACTCGTAACTTCGCGGGGAATTGGCCCTGTTCCTGCAGCAGTGCCAGATTTTGTTTTACCCGCATCAGTATTACCACCGGATGGTTGCGTTGCCTTGATAACACTACCTGGCGCTGCTTTACCTGCACTGCCCCCACCGGAAATACCACCCGGTTTTGCCTTACTATCTTTTACATAGGGATGCTTTGAAGTATTGACAGTATTTCCACCCGGCGTATTGGCTGCCAGGTTACTGTTTTTATCGGCCGGCAGGTTGCCCGGTTTATTATTCGCATTAATTGGCGGTGCTGTCCTATTGTTGTTAGCCCTTTCTGAAGATGATCCTTTAGCTATTAAATTACTTGAAGCTAACGCTGTATCTGATTCTTTTACATCAGGTTGAGTAACATTCGTTGTTGGAGATAATTCTCCCTTAGCAGCTTTTTCATCGATAGCTCCTCTACCTCCCCCGGCAGCTTGGCCAGCATCTCTCCCCTTTTCACCTACTCCTTTTTCCGCACCAGCTGTTACACCGCTCCACAGTTTATTACCCTGCGGC
>NZ_DATCRF010000697.1:0-8791 GCF_036569125.1 Chitinophaga sp.
GCATGGTTCTTTGCAGGGCTTATTTATTTGAATTGCAAGCCTGAATCGCAGGTATTATGGCTGTTGGCTTTGTTATTCGGTTACTGGGCGCTTATGATGTGGGTGCCGGTGCCCGGTTATGGCGCCGGTGTGCTTACTATGGATGGATCCCTGGAATCTTATATTGACAGGCTGCTGTTGCCAGGCAGGCTGCATGACGGTGTGCATGACCCCGAGGGCATCCTGTCTACCATACCTGCAATTGGTACTGCTTTGCTGGGCGTATTTACAGGCAGTTTTTTACAGCAGCAGAGCGGGAAATTCAATATGCATAAAAAAGCCCTTGTTATGTTTGGCGCAGGAGTGGTGCTGGTTTTAACAGGCTTACTATGGGACCGGTACTTTCCCATCAATAAAAGATTGTGGACAAGCTCTTTTGTATTGTATGTGGGCGGATGGAGCCTCCTGTTATTGTCTGTTTTCTATTTTGTGATCGATGTAATGGGATTTAAAAAATGGGCTTTCCCGTTTATTCTTATCGGCGTTAACTCTATTGTTATTTACATGGCATCGGAAGGCATGATTGATTTTGCCCATACCGCCGGTTATCTTTTTGGTGGGCTGATCCAGTATGCGCCCATGATATGGCAGCCTGTTTTTTCCGCTTTATCGGTTACCTTATTACAACTTGCATTGTTATATTTCTTATACAGGCAAAAATTGTTTTTGAAAATATAAGGATATTGATCTAATCTATCCCGCAATCAGCCTGGCAGGCTGCCAGGGCCTCTTTTGCTATTTGCTTCCTGCCCCAGTTGTGTAAATGTTTAATGAACGGGATCAGTTCCAGGCCGGTTTCGCTTAACGAATATTCCACTTTGGGCGGCACTTCATGATACATTTTCCGGATGATCAATTTATCGTCCTCCAGCTCCCTTAAAGTCTGGGTAAGCATCTTGGTTGTAATATCAGGCAATGTTCTGCTTAGCTCACCGTAGCGCAGCACCGTTTTCATATTCAGGTACCACAGGATCCGCGCTTTGTATTTTCCGCCAATGCGTTTAAAGGCATAATCAACGGCACACAATTGTGCAGGCTCGGAGGAATTTGACTTATTTTTCATTTTATTTCCTGTCTAACTAATTGTTTATCAACAATACATACTTTTTAGTATATAAGATACAAAAAAGTACATACTTGCCAAAGGTACAAAATTGAGCTAGTCTTGCATTCAATTAAAACAATTAACAATGGACTTGAAATTAAAGGATAAGGTAGCGGTGGTTACCGGTGCATCAAAAGGGATCGGTGCGGGGATTGCAAAAGCATTTGCAGCTGCAGGAGCAAAAGTAGTTGTCAATTACGCATCCAGTAAAGAAGGTGCTGATAAAGTTGTAGAGGAGATCACAAAAAATGGCGGTGTTGCTATTGCTGTTCGTGGTGATGTTACAAAATCAGCAGAGGTGAAAAAACTTTTTGAAGAAACAGGGAACACTTTTGGCCGGCTGGATATTTTGGTCAACAATGCCGGTGTTTTCAAATTTGAGCCGGTAGAGGCAGTTACAGAGGAAAGCTTCCATACACAATATAACACGCATGTGCTGGGCAACTTATTATCTACCCAAAATGCGGTTGAAATGTTCGGTAATGATGGTGGAAGCATTATCAATATCAGTTCTACGGTAAGCCAGAATCCCATTCCCGGTCTTGTTGTATACTGTGCAGCCAAAGCAGCCGTTGACAATATGACGAAGCTGTTGGCAAAAGAGCTGGGAGGAAGAAAAATACGGATCAATACTATTGCGCCAGGTGTTACAGAAACGGAAGGAACGCATAGCGCCGGAATAATTGGCGGCGACCTGGAGAAACAAATGGTTGCCAGTACGCCATTGGGCCGTACAGGTCAGCCGGAAGATATTGCAAAAGTGGCTGTTTTTCTTGCTTCTGATGATGCGGGATGGGTAACCGGTGAGCGGATCACCGTTGCCGGCGGTCTGTTATAGGATGCCAGCGTAATGCCGTTGAATTATTTATTATAGCCCCGTAAGGGGCTTTCCTGGCTGACAGGCAATCCGGTATTGCTTTGGGCGCTGTCTAAAGGAAATTATCCTTATATTAGTACAGCAATTAACCGTCATGAAAAAAGTAGCCCTGTCCCTTTTAGCGCTGTTTACAGCCACTTTGTCCCTTTCAGCACAAGACTCTGCGAGCCGTATACAAACCACGCACATCGCAAATATCCTGGACAATTACAGGAGCCTCAATAATTATTTTACGGCCACCAGCTTCCGGCCCGTAGGCAGTACGGTTGGCAGCCCTTATCTGTACGACGATTGGGGCCGCCTGTGGATAGACTCCATGGAAAACAAACCCGTGAAACACTCCATGGTTTATGACGCGAATGTGGACCTGCAAAAAAACGCCCTCATCATCCGCGCCGCTTCCGAGGGGAAGGCATATACCCCCGAGAGCCGCTATATACAAGCATTTCACCTGGTTAAAAATGAGGTGGCAACACATTTTGTGAATGTAGATATAGACGGCCGTTTACAATTTATGCAGCAGCTTGCAGCAGGTAAATATTCATTAGTGAAAGCCGTAAAAGTTAAATTTGAACGCGCCAATTTTGTAGATAAGGGCGTAACGCAAATGGGACATAACTACGACGAATATAAAAGAGATTATACCTACTTCCTCCTGAAAGATGGGATGCCCGTTAAAGTAAGCCTAAAAAGAAAAAGCTTCTTATCAGCCATAGAAAAGGATGCCGCTGCTTCAGCCGCCGCAAAAACATTCCTCGACAGCAATGATGCCTCTTTCGATGAGCAAACAGCTGCCGGCCTTGTAAACGCCATTAATCAGACCGGAAAATAAAATTTCTGTATTTTTCAGCAATGAATACAGGCCGGGTAAGCTTACTTGCCAAATACCGCCTTGAAAAAGGAATGACCCAGGAACAGCTGTCAGCAGCTTCCGGGGTAACCACCCGTACCATCCAGCGCATTGAAAACGGCGCTGTAACACCCCGGGGGCAAACATTAAAGCTGCTTGCCGGGGCGTTGGAAACAACCACAGGCAGCCTGACCTTGCAGGATGAGCCGCTTACACCCGCTGCCGCGCAGCCCTCAAAAGATGTAACCCGGCTGCTGCCGTTATATCACATCATGCCCTTTGCCGGTATTATTTTTCCGTTTACAAATATTATTCTCCCGTTTGTGCTGTGGGTGATGAAGAAGGATGAACATCCCTTTTATAATATACAGGGCCGCCAGGTCATTAATTTTCAGCTAACGCTTACAATTTTTATTGCTCTAAGCATCTTTATTATGGTGCTTTATTTCCCGGTAGGCTTCCCGATGATGATAGCCGGCTATGTGACCTGGGGCATTTTTTGCCTGTTGAACACCATAAAGGCTGTTAAAAAAAAGCAGGTCCATTACCCCTTATCCATTCCCTTTCTAAAGCTCAGCTGATCAATTTTTGATCAGTGCCCTGGTTTACTGCAGGTTATATATAAATGTCGTGTAAATGACGGGTTACTGTCGTTGTGCGGACCGGCTTTCATCCACATCTTTGCTGAACAAAACTAAATAAATGAAAGTCCGGGAAACACAAATCACAGATCATTGCAGACACCTGGTAATGATCCTTTTACTTAGCCTGTCACTTAGCGCAGGTTGGGCCCAGTCTTCTGCCGGGGGCAGGATCAGGCGGATCGATGGCAGCACAATTGAGGCCGCGCAGCTGGATCAGCAGGTGCAGAAAATGATGGAAGCAGCAAAGGTAACAGGATTGTGTATTACCGTGTTCAATAATAATCAACCCGTATTTGCAAAAACCTATGGTTATGCCGTGGCAGCTACCCGGCAGCCTATGACGCCCGCTACGGCCTTATACGGGCTGTCGCTCAGCAAGGCGGTTTTTGCGTACCTGGTCATGCAGCTGGTGGACGAGAAAAAGATCGCGTTGGATAAACCGTTGGTGGACTATTTGCCCCGGCCGCTGTTGAGCTATACTTTCCCCGGTAAGCTTACATCTTACAAAGACCTGGAAGGCGACGAGCGGTATAAAAAGATCACCGCCCGCATGTGCCTTGATCATACCACCGGCTTTCCGAATTTCCGCTGGTTTGAGCCGGATAAAAAATTGCGGATCAAGTTTGAGCCGGGCAGCCGTGTAAGCTATTCCGGGGAAGGACTGTACCTGCTGCAGGTGGTTATCCAGGAAATTACCGGGAAAAGCCTGGAGGCGCTGGCGAGGCAGTATGTTTTTGAACCTTGCGGAATGAGCAGTTCCAGCTACGTGTACCAGCCTGCCTATGAAAAAGGATACGCAGTGGGCCATGATACCCGGAACGACAGCACCTTCTTTCCCCGGCGTACAGTTGCCAATGCGGCCGGCACGCTCACTACCACCATGGATGATTTCAACCGCTTCTATACCATGTTGATCAATGGTAAGCGCTTATCAAAGAACGCCTTCCGTGAAATGACCCATACCCAGATACGTATCCGGTCGATCAAGCAATTCGGGCCCCTTTCCTGGAAAGATTCTACCTTAAATGATAATATTCAGCTTGGGTATGGCCTGGGATACGTAGTGCTGCAGTCGCCCTATGGCCGGGCCTATTTCAAGGAAGGGCACGATGAAGGCTGGGGGCATTATGCTATTGCCTATCCTGATAAGAGGATAGCTGTTGTAATACTTACCAATTCAGACAATGGTGAAAGCATTTTCAAAGACCTGCTCAGCGAGTCCATTGGCGATGTGTACACACCCTGGTACTGGGAAGATTATATCCCCTGGCGCCAGCGGTAAACCCGTTAAAAGCCCCTGGGGAACAGCAGTTTTGTCGCCGGGACACTTAATTTCTGCGCGTTTGCAGTTTTGCATAAATTAGGTATTTTTACTTCTATGCGCGACGATATCCCCGAATTGCAAAGCAGAATATACCGCGGTGATACACAAGCATTTAAAGAATTATACGATTGCTGCTGCGCTCCACTGCTGCAGCTGGCCCTGGCCATCGTTCATAACAGGGAAATGGCGGAAGAAATAGTAGCCGACGTGTTCATTGCCGTATGGAGAAAAAAGAAAGACCTCCATCAGGTAAGCAACCTGAAATGGTACCTCTATGCCGCCACCCGTAATATTGCGCTTAACTACCTCCGTAAATACGCCCATAAAAAAACGCTGCATCTCGATGAAGCCTATTCGCTGGAATATGAGATAAACCCCGAAGCGCAGCTTATCAGCAATGAAATGGTGCGCCATATTAATATGGCCATCAGTGAGCTGCCCCCGCAGTGCCGCCTGATCTTTAAACTGGTGAAGGAAGATGGGCTCAAATACCGGGAGGTAGCCGTTCTGCTGAATGTTTCCATAAAAACCGTTGAAAACCAGGTAGGCATCGCCCTGAAAAAGCTTACCAGGATGAAAGCATTCCTGATCACACCACTGCCCGGCGGTCAGTGACCCTCCCTTAAAAAAAATTCCTGCCCCTTTGGGGGTATTATCTCCTGCGTGTTGTCTTTTACCCCGGAGCGCGCACTTATTCAACCATTTTCAACAAGATTATGAGCAACGATCGTATATGGATATTACTCGGAAAACAGCTCAGCGGCGATATTTCACCCGCCGAGCTGTCAGAGCTGGAAGCATTGCTGAAAGATGATCCGGAGGCAGCTGCTTCCCGCGACCTTGCCGCCGGCATCTGGCAAACGCCCATACAGGAGGTAAGCGACGCTCATGATAGTAAAGAACGCATCTGGGATGCGGTGAGCCCGCAGCTCGAACCACGCCGCCACCGCACTATTATACGCAGGCTGGTGGCAGCAGCAGCTGCGGCAGCTGTATTAGGGGTAATATGGACGGGATGGAAATTTACACGTCCGGCTGCACCCGGACTGCAGCAGCTCAGCTCTGCTCCGGGTGGAAAATCCAGGGTAGTGCTTCCCGACGGATCCGTAGTATTGCTCAATCGCAATACGCAGCTACATTATGAAAAGAACGGCTTTGGTAAACAGCACCGCGAAATTACGCTCAGCGGTGAAGCCTTTTTTGATATCGCAAAAAGTGAGGGTGTTCCTTTTATTATCCATGCAGGGAAAGTGAACATCCGTGTGCTGGGCACTGCTTTTAACGTGAAAGCCTATACGGGCGACAGCGCCGTGTTCACTACACTGGTCCGCGGAAAAATAGCCGTATCGTTCCGGGAAAAAACCGTGGTGCTGCAGCCCGATGAAAAATTAACAGTGCCGCTCACCCGCCCGGTGGCCGTTTTTCAGCAAAAGCACCTGGAAAAGGATAGTAGTGGCCAGCTCCCTGAAATATCCTGGCTGAATAATAAGCTGGTATTTGACAATAACACCTTTGGCGAGCTGGCAGCAAAAATGAACCAGTGGTACGGCGTTACTTTTCACTTTGAATCTGACAGCCTGAAGCAGCTGCGGTTTTCCGGCATCATTGATACCGAATCAGTTGATGAGGCGCTGAACATGCTGCAGCTGGCACGTCCCTTTAATTTCCAGGTCAACGGGAAAGAGGTACGCATCCGTAACTGATATTGCATTATTCATTATTCATCTTCAAAAATAAATACTATGACCTAGAAGCATTACACATCCACTCACTTTACTTTTTTCACCCTCTTACATTCCATGTTATGAAATTAACGTTCCTATGGGTTTTGCTGCTCACCGGCATCATGCCCGCATACGCTACCTCTGCCACCCAGGAAAAGATCAGTATCTCCCTGGATAAGGTCAGCATTAAAACAGTGCTGAAAGCCATTCAGCAAAAAAGCCGCTACCGGCTTATCTACAACGACGACATTCTGCCGGAAAAACCACCGGTGTCTATCCACGCAGAAAATGCCACGGTTGAACAGCTGCTTACCCAAACCTTTACCGGCACCACACTCCGTTACACTGTAATGAATGACAATGCTATTGTGATCGGATCCGGCAATGTAAGCGCCGCCAGAATAAGCGGTACCGTAAAAAACGAACATGGCGATCCGCTCATTGGCGTATCCGTAAAAGTAAAAGGTACCAATGTTGGTACTATGACCAATGAGAATGGCCATTTTGAGCTGCAGGCTGCTACCGGCGTTACACTGGTATTCAGCTATGTGGGCTACGAACAAACCGAAATCGTAAGCACCGCAGATCCGGTTAACATTATCCTGAAAGAAAGCGCCAGCGGCCTGAATGAAGTAGTGGTGGTGGGTTACGGCACGCAGAAGAAAACCTCTTCTACCGCGTCGGTAGCCGCCGTGCAGGGAAAGGAGCTGGCAAAATCGCCGGTAACCAACATCTCCAATTCACTGGCAGGTAATGTTTCCGGCATCAGCATGCGCCCTAATGGCGGCCAGCCGGGCAGGGATAATCCCGATATACACATCAGGGGTATTGCCACCACCGGCAACAACTCACCGCTGATAGTAGTGGATGGGATCATCCGTAATAACATCAACGAAATTTCGCCCGCCTCCATTGCATCTGTTACGGTGTTGAAAGATGCCGCCGCAGTAGCACCTTATGGATTAGGGGGCGCCAATGGTGTTATCCTCATCACGACCAAACGCGGCAGCTCAGGAATGCCAACGTTGGCATTGAATGCGTATTACGGCTTTCAAACGCCTACCTATTATCCTAAGATGCTGAACGCGCAGGATTATATGCGCCTGCGTAATGAAGCCTACATGAATGAAAATCCCGGTGGTACACAACAGCCTTTCAGCGATGATCTCATTAACACGTATGCAGATCTGAACGCGAAGGATCCCGATAAATACCCCATCAGCAATACCAAAGACCTGGTACGCATGCACGCGCCCATTCAAAACTACAATATGCAGCTAAGCGGCGGCACCAAAGTAGTGCGGTATTATGCCGGTCTTGGTTTCCTTAAGCAGGATGGTATGTTTGACCCGATCAATTACAAACGTTATGATTATAACGTAAACATGGAAATAAGCGCCACGCCTACCACCACGGTATCGCTGTCGCTCATCGGCGCCATTGAGAACACCAACAGCGTAGATGCCGCCACCACGCCGGGCCAGCTGTTCCGCAGCGCGTACAAGCTGATACCCATTACCAACCTTTATTATAGTAATGGCCTCTGGGGCGAGTTTGCAGGCAACTCGCCGGTAGGGATCCTGAAAGCAGGCTATTCCCACCGCAATGCCACATCCCTGCTTAGCACCCTTGCCGTGGAGCAACAGCTGCCTTTCATTAAAGGGCTTAGCATAAAAGGAACCTTCAGCTATGACCCTAATGAATTTACCGTTAAAGGATGGCATACGCCGTTTTACTTTTATTCACAGAATACATCAACCAACCCTTACAGCTATACGAAACAGATCTCCACTTCGGAAGGAAGCGCTGCTCCATACACCTGGCTGAACCAGGAGTATTCAAAGAACCAGTACTTTACCTACCAGGGATTCCTCAACTATCATAACACTTTTGGTAAACATGATTTCACCGGACTGCTGGTAGCGGAAGCCCGTAAGAATGACTCTACCGGCTTCTCTGCCCGGCGCAATAATTTTGCGGTAAACATCGACGAGCTGGGTATGGGCAGCTCCAACAAGAATGATTTTGACAACAATGGCTCCACCATTACCGGCAGCCAGCTGGGGTTTGTATACCGCGTAGGCTATATCTACGATCATAAATATCTTTTTGAAGCAGCCGGCCGGTATGATGGCCACTACTACTTTGCTCCCGGCAAACGCTGGGGTTATTTCCCGGCCTTCTCCGCAGGATGGGTGATATCAGAAGAGAATTTTATAGCAGATCAT
>NZ_DATCRF010000698.1:0-4803 GCF_036569125.1 Chitinophaga sp.
GCTGTACGCGGTGTACACCGGATTCAAATTTAAGGGTGCCATATACATCATCCCCGCTTACTTCTACCACGGCTTCTTTATAACCGCCTACTGCACCGGGGGTTTCGCTCATCAGGTTAGCGCTCCAGCCCTTGTTCTCACAATAGCGCAGGTACATGCGCAGCAGGTCGCCGGCAAAAAGGCTGGCCTCATCGCCGCCGGTACCACCCCGTATTTCCAGGATGGCGTTCCTTTCATCCTGCGGGTCTTTGGGGATCAGCAGGTTGCGGATGGCTGCTTCCTGCTCCTCCTTCTGCTGGTGCAGGGATTCGGTTTCTTCCTTGGCCAGCTCGCGCATTTCATCGTCGCCGCTTTCCAGCACTTCCTTATTAAAGGCCAGCGCATCCAGCAGCTTGCGGTAGGCGTCATAGGCCTTTACCACCTTTTCCAGCTGCCGGTATTCCTTACTCAGCTTGCTGAATTTCTTGTTATCACTTACTATTTCCGGGTTGGTCAGGGCCAGTGACACCTGCTCAAACCGGCCTTTTATCGCGTCGAGTTTATCTATCATGTTTATCTTTGATGCCTTATTAGGCGGGCACAAAATTAACACCAATTCACTAAAATAGTACAAGGTATGTCCCAACCGGTTAAATTAAGCGGCACGGATCTGTTTAACGGAAGGCAATTTTTAGGCGCTAACAAGGTGCTGGTGCTGGATGAGCAAGGCACGGTACTGGATATACTGAACCGGGCAGATGCCGGTGACGGCGTACAATTACTGGATGGCATGCTTTGCCCCGGTTTTGTAAATACTCACTGCCACCTGGAGCTGTCCCATATGCAGGGCGTAATACCGGAAAAAACCGGTTTACCCACATTCCTTACTACGGTAATGACGCAAAGAGGCACTTTTGCCGTTGACCCAACGGCTGCCATGGAAGCCGCCGCAACGGCCATGCTGCAGGAGGGCATTGTAGCCGTGGGCGATATTTGTAATACCACCACTACACTGCCTTTGAAGCAAAACAGCCCATTATATTATCACTCCTTTATAGAGTGCATGGGTTTTATTCCGGCAGCTGCCGGCCAGCGGCTGGCCCAAAGCCAGGAAGTATACCAGCAGTTCCGGGCGCTGAACGGCCCCCGGCATAACAGCTCCCTGGTACCCCATGCCCCTTATTCGGTAAGCACGGCCTTATTTGAGCTGCTGGCCGGGTTGCCGGAGAATGCACCGCTCAGCATCCATAACCAGGAATGTGCAGCAGAAAATGAACTGTACCTGCATAAAACCGGCGCTTTCCTGGATTTTTACCAGCGCTTTGGTATGGACATCAGCGGGTTTACCGCCCCGCAAACCAGCAGCCTGCAGGCCTGCCTGCCATATTTAGCCAACAGCCCCTTGCTGCTGGTGCATAATACCTTCAGCGATGCGGCCGATATACAGGCCGCCCTGCAACGCGCCCTGCCGGTATACTGGTGCCTGTGCCCTCTGGCCAACCTGTATATTGAAGGCCGCCTGCCGGATATAATGCTGCTGCGCCGCATGGGCGCTACCCTTACCCTGGGTACGGACAGCCTGGCCTCTAACCACCGCTTATCCATTTGGGCGGAGATACAGGCTATACAGGCGCAATTCCCGGAAATACCGCTGGCAGAGCTGCTACAATGGGCTACACTGAATGGCGCCCGCGCACTGGGTATTGAAGAGCGGTATGGAAGCTTTGAAAAAGGCAAGCAACCGGGGGTAGTGGTGATTGGAGACGGCGGAACACATATACTTTAATACTATTATATTTGCAGCCTGAAATACTGTAACATGCAATCTTTCCTGGACCTGTTGATCTTGGGCAACCCTATACGCAGCTATATTATACTGGCAGTAGTGCTGCTGGTAGTGTTTGCCGTTAAACGGTTCCTTTCCAAAGGGATTGCTTCCCTGGGTTTTAACCTGGTTAAACACCTTTCGCCCCAGATAGAAAGAAGGGAGCTGGCCCACCTGTTATTACGCCCGCTGGAGTTTTTCCTGTTGCTGCTGGCCTTTATGCTTACCATAGATCACTTCCGGTTTCCTCCGGAGCTGAATGTAACGGTATACAAAGGCTTTACGCTTAAGAACCTTACCAGCACGCTGATGCAGATCGCTTTTTGCGTGTGTATTTTATGGATCCTGCTGCGCCTTATTGATTTTATAGCGCTGATACTGGAAAAACAGGCCGATCTCACGGAAGATATGACGGATAACCAGTTCATTGTTTTCTTCCGGGACTTTTTCAAAGCCATTATCTCCATACTGGGCTTTATAGTGCTGATACGCATTTTATTCGGCTCTGAGCTGGTGAATAAGCTGATCGCAGGCCTGGGCATAGGTGCGGCAGCCCTGGCTTTGGCCGCTAAGGAAAGTATAGAGAACCTCATTGGCTCTTTTATTATTTTCTTTGATAAGCCTTTCCGTGTAGGCGATAGCGTTAAAGTAGACAGTTACCAGGGTACCGTGGAAAAGATCGGCCTACGCAGTACCCGCATCCGTACCCTTGAAAAAACATTTGTAACCGTGCCTAATAAAAAGATGGTAGACAGTATCCTGGACAATCTGACCCTGCGCACGCAGCAACGCGTGGCCATGAAGCTGGAGCTGCCCACAGAAACACCTTCCGATACCCTGCTGAAAATACTGCAGGATATACAGGATATATTACGGAATAACAGCAGCGTGCTGCCCGGTTTTACCGTGAACCTGCATGATTTTAATAAAGATACCTACCTGGTGCAGGTGATCTATAATACCTATATTATAGAGGGCTTGCAATATGCGGCCCTGCGTGAAGCTGTGAACCTGGGCATTATCCGCGCGCTGGAGCAGCGGGGTATAAAGCTGCCGAGTACGAGGATTGATGTGCAGCTGGGAGGATGATTGATGTGCAGATGTGCAAATATGCAGATGTGCAGATTGGGGGTAATATGCTGGTATATGTTGGTAGGTATTACTATGCTACATAAAAAAAGTCCGGATCGTTGATCCGGACTTTTTTTATGTAAGTTTTGCGAAGTGCGTGTGCCTGCATCTGCACATCTGCATATTTGCACATCCGCACATTATTTAATCATTTCCTTTATTCTTATCGCTGTTATCGTTCTTCAGCAGAATGCGGGAGATCTCAGCTTCTACGGATTCATTTACATCGCCGGAAATGCGGCCTATTTCCTTCCCTTCTTTCTGTATAATAAAGGTGGGTACTCTTTTCAGCTTATATTCCTGCGGTGCGCCCGTATCCAGCTTTTCATCTGCGCCAAAGATCAGCATCTGTGTTTCCGGGCTGCCGGCCAGCACCATTACTTTATACAGCTTCGGGAACAGGTCGCGGCTTTGCGCATCCCAGGTACCTATCAGGGCTACTACATTAAATTTATCGCGGTTGGCTTTAATATAGTTCAGCATACTTTCATTGGGCTGGTATTTATTTACACCGGTATAAAACCAGGCATAAGCACTGTCGCTGGTTAACGCCTTCAGATCCAGCTTGCCTTTCAGCACTTTACCGCCATTCTGCGCCTGGGCCAGGGTTGCAGCAAATAAGAATAAACCTCCCAGTAATAATGATTTTAATCGCATAACCGTTTTTTTATAATTGATCTTTGAGTTCTGTTAAGAAACCTCTTACTTTTAGCAAAGCCTGTACCATTTCAAAATTCCGGGCGGCTAACTTTTTATCTTCCTTTAGCTTTTGTTTGGCGCCTTCGATCGTATATTTTCTTTCCCGCAGCAGGTGGTAAATGAGTTTCAGGTGGTGAATATCCTCCTGCCGGAAAAGGCGGTCGCCTTTACGGTTCTTTTTGGGCTGCAGAATATCAAATTCATTTTCCCAGTAGCGGATCAGGGAAGTGTTTACACGGAACATGCCCGCTACTTCACTAATGGAGTAGTATTGTTTGTCCAGCGCTATTTTATCCAGCTCTTTGATCACATCTGTATCTTCACTTACTTCCTTCAAAGATTTACGCCCGCGCTTTTTTTTCACCGGCGCAAGCGTAGCGGTTGTTACGGGTGCAGCGGTATTATGTTTTACGGCTGCGGCTACCCCTGCTTCGGGCGGTGTTGTTACTGCCTTCTCCACCGGTGGTGGAGCGGGTTCCAGGGAGCCAAAAAGGTCCAATTGGTGCATCATGGCAGAAAATCAATGTGACAAATATCCGTCAAGCTTTGCAATTACCATGCTATATTCTCAAATTCCGATGATTATCAGGTACTGCCGTCCGGTTTAAAGCTAGGCCAAATTAATCAAAAGACTGGTTACCCGAGCGGGCAATTTTTAACATGCGGTCAAATTCTTCCGGTGAAAGGTCGTTAAAGAAGAAATATACAGGGTCTACTTTTTCGCCGTTTTTCATTACTTCATAGTGGCAGTGGGGACCGGTGGATTTTCCGGTGCTGCCTACCCAGCCCAGTACATCGCCGCGTTTTACGGTTTGCCCGGCCTTTACTTTGGTCCGCAGCATATGCCCGTACAGGGTTTTGTAGCCGTAACCATGGCGCACAACTACGTGGTTGCCGTAACCAACATCACTCAGGGCTGCTTCTTCAACCACCCCATCGCCGGTTACATAGATCGGTGTGCCGCTGGGGGCGGAGAAATCCAGGCCGGCATGGTATTTTACTGTTTTGTAAATGGGGTCTATACGGTAGCCAAAGCCGGAGGCTATGCGCTTCAGGTCTTTATTGGCAACGGGCTGTATGGCTGGTATGGAGGCCAGCATTTTTTGTTTGTTCTTTACCAGCTCGTCTATCTCAGTGTAAGATTTTTCCTGGGATTTAATGCGGTTCAG
>NZ_DATCRF010000699.1:0-2727 GCF_036569125.1 Chitinophaga sp.
TGATCCAGTCTATCAGCTTAGAAATATTGCTTTTAATTTCTTCACCCGGTATACACAAGGTACCGCCACTGCATAAGGGTACAAAAATATCGCGGAGGGATGCGTCAAAGGTGAACTGGATCAGCTGGCTTACGCGGCAGTGCTCATCTATCCCAAATTCTTTTATTTGCCAGCGGATGAAATGCGCCAGGCTCTCATGCTTGCCCAGTATGGCTTTGGCTTCACCGGTGGAGCCGGAAGTATAAAAAATATAGTTGCTGTCGGTAGCTGCTACTGCACGCTGCGGGGCTGTTGTAGGTACGGGGGATGATAAGCTGCCCCAGTGCCGGCTCACGGTAATGTTCCCTGCCTCATCCAGCAGCACCAGGTATTGGATCTTAAGATCCAGCTGCTGCAACAGATCTTCCACCTGCGCTTTCATAGCCAGCTGAATAATGAGCACCTGTGTACTGGTTTGGGTGAACATTTGCAACAAGCGCTTCCAGGCGAAGTTGATATCTACTGGCAGGTAAATGCCGCCGGATTTAAAAACTGCCAGCAATGAACGCACCAGGTTAATACCGGAAGGCAGCATTACGCCTACAATGGTATCCTGCTGCACACCCAGCTGCCGCAACGTGTTGGCCAGCTTGTCAGCGCCGGTATTTAAGGCATGGTAAGTGATCTCTTGCGTTCCTTCGGCAATGGCTATACGGGAAGGGAACTGTTGTGCTTTGTTTTCAAAATCGATATGTATCATGGCGGACTGATTGAGGATTAAGGGCATGCTTATACGGCTATCAGGGCAGGTACCGGTATTACAGGCGTTAGTTTTTCATAACACTCCGTGATCACCGCTTTGGCCAGTATGTCCATGGGATCAATAAAAGGTACCGGTACATTATCCTGATTTAATGCCAGCGGCACTTCCGTGCAACCGGCTATTATAGCATCCGCACCCATTTCCAGCAGGCGGTTCATAGCCCGCTGCATCAGGCGGATAGCTCGTTTGGAGATATTGGAAGATTTAAGACCGTTCTCCATGTACACAGATTGCATGAACAGGGCTTCCTGCTCTTCTTCATTCAGCGTAAGCACCGGCAATCCATGCTGATGAAATTCACGGTGGTAGATGCCTGAGCTGATAGTACCGCTGGTAGCCAGCAGCCCCACTTTGGAGAAATTATTTTCCTGTACATGCTGCCTTACCAGCTCAACCGGGTGCAGGATCTTGGCTACTGCATATTTGGAGAACTCATCATAGTAGTAATAGGATGTATTGCAGGTGAGCACCATTACATCTACATTACTCTGGTCCAGCAGCTGAATGGAGCGTACGATCTCTTTCAGCGGAGAGGGTTCATTATGCAGGATGGCGCGGGTACGGTCGGGGATAGCCGTATTATTGTGTATGATCACTTCTATGAAATCCTGGTCTTTTACTGCGGGACAGTAATCAATGACCTTATTGAAGAACAGGGAACAGGCCCTGGACCCCATGCCGCCAATAATACCTAGTTTTTTAGACTTTCTCATGTGTTAGATTTTTAAGGAATTACTTATTTCATAATGGCTGCCATGAATTCGTCTTCCGTTGTTGTCTCCCGTTCCGATGGTAATAACTGTATCTCTTGTAATACGATGTGCTCATTGGCCGTTACCTGTTGCAGGCAAAACAGCAGGTTGTTACGCATTTCATGAATAGTAGCTCTTTTGAACAGGTCTGTATTGTAGCGGATGATCACATTAACCTGCTCCCCTGCCTTTATATATTCAAATGCCAGGTCAAACTTGCAGGCCTTATCCGCCAGCTTCAGGTCTGTGATCTTTAACCCGTTCCAGGTAGTGTTTGATTTTTCCTGCAGGGTACTGTCCATGTACTGGATCCATACATCTGTAAGCGGAGAGCGGCTGCGATCGTAGCTTAGCTGCGTGGCTTTTACCAGCTGCTCAAAAGGATACAGCTGATGATCGTATGCTTCCAGCGTGGTTTGTTTTACTTTTCCAAGCAGGGCGCTAAAACTATCATCACTTTCAAACTGCGTTCTGAGCGCCAGCGTATTTACATATAAGCCGATCTGGTTCACCAGGTCTGCATGGTCCCTGCCTGCTGCCGGTGTGCCTATCACAAGGTCCTGCTGGCCGGTGTAGCGGTGCAACATTGCTTTCACTGCTGCGGTTAATACCATGTACAGGCTGGCTTCCTGTTGTAATGCCAGATCAGATAAAGCCGTTGTTAAAGCAGCATCCAGCACAAAGGGCACGGTATCGCCATTGGATGTTTTAACAGCCGGGCGCGGGTGGTCTGTGAGCAGGTCCAGCACCGGCACTTCGCCGTTGAACTGCTGCAGCCAGTATTGTTCATGCTGCTGAATGGCAGCACCGGAGAGCTGTTCATTGATCCAGCCTGCATAATCCTTATACTGTATGGGCAATGGCTTATTGATGTATGCACTGCCGGCAGTGTACCGCTCGAACACTTCTTTTACCAGCACTTCCATTGACCAGCCATCTGCAATAATGTGGTGCATATTTAACAGGAAAATGTGCTGCTCATTCTGCAGCTGGTACAGGCGGATGCGTAACAATGAACCGGCGGCCAGGTTAAAGGGAAGCGCCAGCTCCTGCTTCATGAGGTCATGCGCTTTCATTTCATTATCTGGCTGGCTGCGCAGGTCTGTTACCTGTACATCCGGTTCGCAGGTGGCACTGTCCTGCACCTGCTGCCGCGGTTCTCCGTCCACTATA
>NZ_DATCRF010000700.1:0-8910 GCF_036569125.1 Chitinophaga sp.
GGGTTGTCAGCCATTCGCTTTTAAAGCTGTAAAAGAAGGGTAGTTGCATGTTAATGATTAATAAGGTCCATAAAAGTGGCTTCCAGGTCATGGTGTTGCGCATGAATGCCATAAACATCAATGCCTGCCAGTACCAGCTGCCGGTTAATAAGGGCTATCTTTTCTCTGGTAACACCCTGCATAAGCAAATGCCCGTTCTCTGCTGCAGCATGCACTCCCTGCGCTTGCAGCAGCTGCAGGCTTTGGATATTATTGTTAGTGCTGATCAGTACCGGCGCCTGTTGGGTACTGCGCATCAGCGTTTCCAGCGTATCCTGGAATAGCAGCTTCCCTTTGTGAATAATACCGATATGCGTGGCCAGCTTTTCAATTTCCGGCAGCAGGTGGCTGGATATAAGGATGGTAATGCCCTGCTCCCGGTTGATGGTTTTTAGCAGCTCCCGCATTTCAATAATGCCGTTAGGGTCCAGGCCATTGGTCGGCTCATCTAAAATAAGCAGGGAAGGCCGGTGCAGTAAGGTCATGGCGATGGCCAGGCGCTGTTTCATACCCAGCGAGAACTGCCCGGCTTTTTTATGACCGGTGTTAGCCAGGCCCACCAGCTGCAATACTTCGTGTATACGTTGGGTTGGGCAGCGGTAAATGGTTTGCAGCACCTGCAGATTTTCCTTCGCGCTTAAATGGCTGTATAAGGAAGGGCTTTCGATCAGGGCGCCTACCTGCCGCAGCAGGGCTACCCGGTGCTGCTCAAACGGTTTTCCAAAAATGGTAATGTGGCCCTGCTGTTTTTTCAGTAGGCCCAGCACCAGTTTCAGGGTAGTGGTTTTACCGGCGCCATTGGGCCCCAGGAAGCCGTAAATGCTGCCCTGCGGCACCTGCAGGTGAATGTTATCCAGGGCGGTTTCCTGCCCTGTAAAGCGGTAGGTAAGTTGGGTTGTTTCCAGGCAAAAGGACATGTGATCAGGTTTGTACATTTCAAAAATAGCCGCTTTATGCAGCAGGCTGCCGCATGTTTTGTCATATGCAGGAGTTTATCTGCAAAAGGGGTATTTTGTTCTGTATCTTAGCCCCATGGCAACCATAGCAGATTTTGATAAGCTGGATATCCGCGTAGGAAAGATCATTACAGCAGAAGATTTTCCGGAGGCCCGCAAGCCGGCCTATAAGCTCACCATTGACCTGGGCCCGGAGCTGGGCATTAAACGCTCATCCGCACAGATCACTAAGCGCTACACCAAAGAAGCGCTGCCAGGTACCCTGGTATTATGCGTGGTGAATTTTCCGCCCCGGCAAATAGGGCCTTTTATGTCGGAGGTGTTAACCCTGGGCGTGCCGGATGCCGCTAACGAGGTAGTGCTCATTAAGCCGGAGCAGGAGGTACCCTTAGGCGGCCGGCTGTATTAAAAGCATTTAAACAAAATACTGTCCCTGGCTGTTTATTGAGCATAACTGTTCCAAAATAGCTTACCCCAAAACACCAAAACAATTACTATGGCCAGGTATGGTAACATTCTCTCCCTGTACAATTGCAGTGACACAGATGCTGCAAAGGTGATCCCCGTGCTGCAGAATAAACAGGTGATCTTTCAGCAGGTGGAGCACACCTTTTTTATAGAAAGCACCTCCAAAGACAATACAGTAGCCGTGGTAGACGGCATCAGGACATTACAGCTCCGCTTTACTTTTTTTCACGACAGCAATCCTTACAAATCAAAATTGTATTACAGCGATGATATGGATCCGCAGGTGATTGCGGCTATCAACAAGATCTTATTTCAATAACCACCAAACCCCGGATAATGAATTATAAATATTACCTGTTGTTGTTTGCGCTGCTGCAGGCAGCTGCGGCTATGGGCCAAAAGAACGGGTTCAGGGATTTTATACAGGTGTATCCCGTAGGGGAGGATGCGGATATTAACTTCCGCACCAGCTATGTGAAGTATGAAAAAAATGTGCTGTTTGAAGCCAACCCCATTGTACGCTACAGTTTTTCCAACAATATTTTACAAGGGCTGGGAGACGGGAAAACACATGTACGGGCCTACTATGCTTCTTTTACGCCACAGGTGCGCATGTACACGGAAAATTCCCTGCCCGTGAAAACGCCCTCTTACCGCATTCTGTTAGGCACGCAGCAGGTATTCCGCCTGGGCAATAACCTGTTCACCATTTCCCTGGAAAGCGGCCACTATTCCAACGGGCAGGCCGGCAGCGCGTTCAGCGAGCAGTATGAGGATGGCTCCCCGCAAAGCGATAGCATTTACAGGCTCATTACACCCAGCACCAATCTTTCCGCCATCCTGAACCGCAAAAGCGGCAACTTTTCCACCAACCTCACGGAGCTGGTATTTAACTACCGCATTAACAAGCTGGATGATGTAACCCCTAAGCGCATTCACTCCCTGAAGCTGGGCGCGCTGTTTTACCACGACCGTTTCCTGCAGCTGTTTAACTTTGGCGGCTTTTCTGATGCAGATATTAAGATCTATGGGCGGGTAAGATTGCTGGGCGGATATGAATACAGCCTGGTAAGCCCCAAAGGCGTACGGCATTGTTTTTTTGAAAATGCAGAATGGATCTTTGGCGCGCATAACTGGGTAAATCCCTTCCGGAGCGAAACCGGTTACCGCATTTACCCCTTTCATAACATGCGGGCCTTTGGGTTTGTAGCTAAATTCATACACGGGCACGATAATTACAATTTCCGTTTTGTGGATTCCGGCACGCAGGGAAGCATAGGTTTTACCTGGAGCAACTTTCCGCCCTTCCCGGTTAAGAACCTGGATTAACGTGTGCCACACCTCAAAGGTGTGGCACACATGCTATGTCTTCTGATAGAAGGTTGCCCCAACGGCTGTTTTCCGTGCACTGCCGCTGTAGCCATGTACCCAGCCCAGGCGCTGTATATCAAAGGCCAGCACTTTGGCATCGCTTTCTTCCCTTGCCAGCCCGGCATAACCTGTAGGCATTGTAATATCTGTGGTTGCTTTTTCTATGTTGGCTTTACTGGGCAGTGCATTCACCACCGTTGTTGGCGCCAGGTTTTCTACCTTGGTGCCGGTTTTCAGGCTGATTGATTTTTCAATTTGTGCCAGCGCTCCGCTTCTGTACACAGCAGGGTTAGGAAGCAGATTTATTTCCGTGTGTATTTGTGCCAGGGTTTTTCCCTTGGTTACAATAGTTTTATGGTTGGTGTGTGCATATTGTACCCCCGCATTCCAGCCAGCCTCTTTATTCTTATAGGCTGCTCCTTTATCAAACCACCTGCTGTAATGCTGCCCGGATGCCCATCCCTTTCCTTCGGAGCTGGTATCAAGTGCGGGCTTTTGATTTTCATTACCAGCTAAATGGTCCTGTACTCCTTTTGTAAACCCGCTTGTATAATCGCCATGGCCCATTAGTACGCCGGCCTGTGTGTGCATAGCGCTGGCATCTCCGCCATACTGTTCCTGTTTCAGGGTAGCCGCGCTTCCATGCACTTTCACTTCCACAATCCAATCCGGGTTTAAGTATTCCAGGAATAATTCCCTGTTCTTAACCACAGAGCCTTCATAATTATATTTTGCGGTTTTAGAGGTAGGATCTCTTTTAAAGGTATCGCCGCTTACATCTTTATTGATGCCTGCCAGGTGTTCCGGGTTTTTCAGGGGTGTGTAATGGTTAATGAGCATTACCTGTTTGGGTACTTTAGCCAGGTCAATTTTAAGGCGTACGCCATCGGCTGAGGAAAAGGGTTCCCCGTCATTACTATACACGGCTTTTTCCCGTGGTGTAGAAGCAAGGCTTAATCCGCGCTGGTGCAGGCCGCTTCCTTTCCAGTTGTGCAGCACGGCCAGCTCCTGTACACTTAGCGGGCCTTCTTTTTTACCACGGATCTGTTCTATAACATCCTGGCCGTCGCTGGGGTCCATCAGGTTTTTGGGTATACCGGCGGCCTGCGACAGCATTTGCCAGCGGCCGGTCATGCTGCCGATGCTTAAAAATTCCATGAACTGGTAAAAGCTTTTTTCCACATAGGCGTACCGTCGTGTAGGCACGCCAATATTATCTTCTACATATTCCTTTTCAGGTGCATCAAAACGGCTATACTTGGTGCGCAGATCTTCGGGATGGTCGTCATCAATCAGGTCCGGTAAATAGCTTCCTTCGTCCGACATTAAAGTTGCTACTACCTGGTGACTGGCGTTCTTCACCACGCGGTCGCCATGCTCATCTTTTTCACCTAATACCAGCTCACCGGTGCTAAAAGGCGGTATTTTCCTCAATTCCGCAATAGGGTCAAAGCTTTGTAAAAGGGCCGGGTAATCTGTCATAACGGTTTTAACCCGTATATCCTTTTCCGCCTTGGCAGGTGGTCCTGTTAAGCCGGGTGTATTGGGCATGGCGGCCAGCGTACCGGTTTCAAAGAGTGCTTTTTTATCTTTAAATGCAGCCCGGATGGCTGTCAGCGCATCGCTTATTTTTTTTACATCCGCCGGGTTAGCGCCCTGTTCGGGAAAAACGCTTAGCTTTTCTTCATTCACCCGTTGTATAACAGGCTGCCGCTGAAGGGGAGTAGCAGGTGTTGGGTTGAGCTTCAGATGTGGCCAGGCTACGGCCGGTAACTGCCGGCCGTTTGAGCGTTGTTCTGCTGCTGCGCGGCTACCGGTATACGCCGCTTCTTTATCGTTGTATTGCATAGGTAATTGAGGGATGTCTTTGGCCAATAAGGTACGAATATTTAATCTTTCGCAAACCTTACCACCATTTCCACCACCTGGAAGCTGCTGCGGGCAGGCTTCTTCTCGCCCGGCACTATCAGCCGGAAGGGGCCTCTATCTGCCGGCAGCGCATGCCCGTCTGTTTCATTGGCCAGTATCACCTGCCGGTTTGTAAAGCTGCTATCCAGCTCCGCCAGGGAAAACAGCACCTCATAACCATCGGCACATTTTACCAGCAGGTATTTGCTAAGGTTCTTGCTCCGCAGCTGCTTACCCATGGTAACCCCGGCTTTTTCCAGGATGGCCTGTACAGGCGCACCGGTATAGGAATGATCTTTTCCGTCCCGGTCTTTCAGGTTCACGGTAACACGGGGCCATAGCGCTAAGCTGTCAGCATAAATAGTAAGCGGCGTTGTTACTTCCCCGGATACTTTTACAGCAGGCTTTTGCTGCGCCAGTACCGGCAATGCACATACATTTAAGAACAGGAACAGGGTATATAATTTCATGACTATTGATTTATGAATGGGTTCCGGACGATAGTCTCCAGTGATGCTATCGTTGTATTATTTAATATATAACGATAAATATAGGATGATTTGGCGGGTTTTAATAGTCTTAATGTGTGCCACACCTCAAAGGTGTGGCCTACTTATCCCTATTGACACCGGTTGCATAAAAAGAGATAAGCCATATATAAGCTATATCAAAGCCATATCTGAGCTATATATGTTCCATCCCTTATAAGAGACGGCTTATCTACGGTTTACTACCGGCTAAAGAATGTATTAATCCTGAAGCAGGTTTACAGGTTGCTTAAATAATCCTGCTCAAAGTTTACAACAGGTTACGGCATAACTATCCTTCCCCCCAAAAGCTCCGCACATAAAAAAGGCCCGTAAACCGCAGTTTACAGGCCTTTTGTTTATATAAGCTTCCGTTTATGTTATTGCTTGGGCGCCTCCGCTACTTCGGGAAGGGATTTAGGCTCCTCATTACCATGGTGGCAGGTGTAGCAGGTAACAGCCATGGGCTGGTTACCCTTAAAATACTTTTTGTTGATCTTGGCGGTCATGCGCATCATTTCCCGCGCTACATCCTTGTGCTCATTGTCATCGCTGGCAAAGTCCAGCTTTTGAGGATTATCTTTTTGCGGCGCATGGCAAAAACCGCATTTAACGCCCAGGGAATTTTTGAACGCCTTCATCACGTTGTCCAGCTCTTCATGGCTAATGTCTTTGGGCAGTACCTTTAAGTTCTTCGCTTTGGGCGGGTCCTGTGGTAACGACAGGGAGCAAAGCGTTACGGCGATGAACAGTGTCATCAGCAATACAAAGCTTCTTTTCATAATTTCCTTATTTGATTTGACCTATGGAAAAGTAACTTATCAATTTTTTATGACTTTTAATAAAAATTATGATGCCCGGTTATGTGTGCCACACCTCAAAGGTGTGGCACACATGGTGTCAGTAAAAGAAGATATATATTCGCGTTCCCAACCCGTAAATCATTTGCACTTGGAACAACGATCTTTTGCAGCATACATTAAAGACTATACGAAAGCGGAGCATGCGCAGCTGGAGAAGAAGCTGATAGGTATGATACGCAGTATACGCAGCCCGGAACATTACCTGGTGCTGCTGGAAATGTTCTACGGTTACTACCATTCGCTGGAGCTTAAAATGGATCAATATTTGACCAATGAAAAAATACCGGACCTAGCCGAAAGGCGGAAGTCCGCTGCTATTTTACAGGATATACGCGACCTGGGCGGCCTGCCGCCAGTGCAGGTGCCAATGGCCGTTATCCCCCGTATCCAATCATATCCGCAGGCTTTGGGCGCTGCCTATGTACTGGAAGGCTCTACTTTAGGAGGGGTGATCATTGCCAGAATGATCCGGGAACAGCTACAACTATCCTCGCCGGAAGGCTTTACCTTCTTCACCGGTTATGGAGAAGCTGTGCAACAAATGTGGAGGAAATTCCACAGCTATATGAATGCTATAACGGAGGAAGCAGCACAACAAGAGGCAGCAGATGCTGCCAGGGAAACATTTTTAAAATTTAACGACTGGACTAAGAGATATGAGTCAGTTCTCAAAGTATGATTCGGAATTCTGCGGAAACATCCCGATCCATATCATCAACACCATCCAGGAATACGGGGTACTACTGGTGCTGGATAAACAAACCCTGACCATTGAACAGGTAAGCGAAAATGCAGCTGAATTATTCCAGATGCCTTTCCGGGACCTGCTGGGTAAAACCATTAAAGACCTGATAGATGCATCTGCATTTGCCCTGCTTGAAAAACAGGCGCAGGAAAATTATAGCACCAAGATCAGCACCGTCTGGAAATTAGATACCCGGGACCACTTTACCATCCTGCATGTGCGGGAGGATATGGTATTGGTGGAAATTGAGATAGCACAGGCGCCGGCAGCAGGGGGCGCTACCTTTACTGCCTTGTACCAGCATATCCGTAATTCCATTGACCTTATAGAACAGGCAAGGGATGTGCATGATCTGTGCCGGATAGCAGCCAATGAACTGAAAAAGATCACCTGGTTTGATAAGGTGATGATCTATGCATTTGACCAGGACTGGAACGGGAATGTGCTGGCAGAAGCTATGGAGCCGGATATGGAATCGTACCTTGGCTTTACCTTCCCCGCATCAGATATTCCAAAACCTGCGCGGGACCTGTATTTGCGCAATCCCTACCGTTTTATACCGGACCGTGAGTTCAAACCCGTAAAGCTGTATCCCGTTATTAATCCCATATCCCGCTCTTTCCTGGATATGTCGGAATGCAACCTGCGGGGCGTGGCTGCCGTGCATGTGGAGTACCTGAAGAACATGCATGTAATGTCGTCCATGTCGGTACGGCTGATCAAAGATAATGCGCTCTGGGGGCTTATTGCCTGCCATCATAAAACCGCCCGTGTTATTGACGGGGAAATGAGGGCGGTAATGGAGCTGTTTTCCAGTGTGATCTCTGCACGTATCAATGCATTGCATCACCAGTCGTTCAGCGATCTTACCTCCCGGCTGAATGGCATTTACATGCAGCTGATAGAAAGTATTTACCAGACGGATAACCTGGTATCCAGCCTGCTGAGCACCGAACTGAATGTAATGAAGCTGCTGGATGCCACCGGCGTTATTATTACCTATAATAACCGCAGCCACAAAGCCGGCGAGGTGCCGGATGCCGCGCAGCTGGAAGACCTGCTGCTATGGCTGCACATAAAGGACCTCAAAAAAGTATTTCATACCGACTCACTGCCATCCATATACGATATTACGGAACAGTACCGGGAAATAGCCAGCGGCATGCTGGTAATACCTATGCGGCCGGAGCAGGATGAGTACATTATCCTTTTCCGCAAAGAATTTATCCGTACTACCAACTGGGGCGGCAACCCCGAGGAACGTATGTTCTTTGATGAAAATCCGCAGATCTATCATCCCCGCCATTCCTTTAAGCTATGGCAGGAGCATGTAAAAGGGTTTTCCAAACCCTGGCTGCCGGAGGAGGTGATGGCCGCAGAGAACCTGCGCAGCTTTATTTTTGAATTTCTGACACGCGAGCATTCGAAAGAGTGATATATGAAAGGAACGCAGCAACATTTTGTAGTGGCAGTAGGCGCATCTGCAGGAGGCCTGGAAGCGATCCAGGAATTCTTTGATCACATGCCCCAAACCGGCAACCTGTCATTTGTAGTGATCCAGCACTTATCGCCGGATTACAAAAGCCTGCTGGTAGAGCTGCTGGGCCGCAGAACCCACATGAAAGTGGTGGAAGCATCCCAGAACCTGCCGGTAATGAAGAATTATATTTATGTAATACCCAACAACAAACAGATCCGCATACAGCGTAATAAGCTGCTGCTTTCGGAAAAAACGCACGATAAGGTTCCCAACAACGCCATAGATGTGTTCCTGCATTCCCTGGCGCAGGACAAAAAAGATAAGGCTGTAGCCGTTATACTCTCCGGTACCGGAACAGATGGCACCAAAGGTATCAGCTCCATTAAAGAGAATGGCGGCCTGGTACTGGTGCAGGAGCCTTCTACCGCTAAGTTTAACGGCATGCCGAACAGCGCCATCAGCTCCGGTAATGCAGATGTGGTGGCCTCACCTGCCGGCATTGCAGAAGCTATTGTTAAAGAGATCCATCAGATTGATGCAGATACGCTGGTTA
>NZ_DATCRF010000701.1:0-11147 GCF_036569125.1 Chitinophaga sp.
GATATTAAGGATGAATTTGACGAGGAAGAATTTAACTATAGCAAAGTAGATAACTTCACCTACGTGTTTGAAGGAAAGACCATGCTGAACGATGTTTGCCGCATTATGAACGTTCCGCCCGATACTTTTGAGCATGTAAAAGGCGAAAGCGATTCCATTGGCGGGCTGATATTAGAGCTGGCCGGCAAATTTCCGGAAGAGAACAGCGTTATTAATTACAGCAGCTTTGACTTTACCGTACTGGAAGTAAGCAAAATGCGCATACAGAAAGTACAGGTGACCATTCGCCAGGACGAAGGTGTAGCCGCCGGCTAAGCTGCTGTTTTCAACTATTCCAACCGCTGTAACATGAGGTACCTGCTTTTTATTTTCATACTTTTTTTTGCCGCCTGCGAGCAAAGCTATACACCCAAGCCAAGAGGCTATTTCAACATCACCTTTCCACAAAAGCAATACCGGGTATTTGACCAGCCCGGGTACCCTTACACTTTTGAATACCCGGCCTATGCACAGGTAACCAAAGACAGCACTTTTTTTGGCGAGCATCCCGAAAACCCTTACTGGATCAATATAGACTTTCCTTCCCTGAATGGTAAGATCTATGTGAGCTACAAGGAAATAGGCGCTAAGAATAAGCTGGAAAACCTGGTGGCTGATGCCTTTAAAATGACCTATAAGCACACCTATAAGGCTGATTATATTGACGAGAAGGATATTAATAACGGGCATGGCGTAAGCGGCCTGTTTTACGAGGTGGGCGGTAATGCCGCCAGCGCCAAACAATTTTTTGCTACCGACTCCACCCATCATTTTTTACGTGGCGCGCTTTACTTTGACGCAACGCCCAATGCAGATTCCCTGGCGCCGGTGCATAAATTCCTGCAGGAAGATATGTGGCATTTGGTGGAGACACTGCGGTGGCGGTAGGAAAGTCTTTTTATTTTAGCTTAATTTTGCACCAGGAGGCTTGAAATACGGTATAGTCCATGGACCATGGACTATGGACCATGGACTACCACATGATTGTAATAGACGACAAATATATCAGTGACGAAGTAATTGAGGAGCAGTTCGTTTGCAACCTGAGCGCCTGCAAGGGCGCCTGTTGTGTGGCCGGCGACTGTGGCGCGCCACTGGACAAACAGGAAGTAAAAACCCTGAAAAAGATCCTCCCGAAAATAAGATCTTACCTGCGGGCAGAAGGCCTGGAAGAAATAGCAAAAACAGGCACCCATACTATTGACGATGAATACGGATATGTAACCCCCATCGTAAATAAAGGGATCTGCGCGTATGCATCCGTTGATGAAAAAGGCATCGTAGGCTGCGGTATTGAAAAAGCATATAATGATGGCGTAGTGGATTTTAAGAAACCCATCTCCTGCCATTTATACCCCATCCGCATTAAAAAGTACGAAAGCTATGAAGCTGTGAATTATGACCGGTGGGATGTTTGCGCCCCCGCCTGCCGCAATGGTAAAAAGCTACAGGTACCGGTGTACCGTTTTTTAAGAGAAGCGCTCATACGTAAATACGGGGAAGAGTTCTATACCGTGTTGGATAAGATAGCAAAGAAAATGCATCCTTAAAAGCTGGCCGGATTTTTGACCGCACCAGCCAGGTTTTAGAAACGGCCTGACGGCTTTGAACATAGCAACAACAACAAGACCAGTCAGGTCTGAGATATACTAACTAACCTATCCCTTGAAGTTCCCTATCTTTATTTTGGATCTTGGAATTTTAATTTGCTTATGCAACAAACCGCATCCACTTTCCTGGAAAAAAGCGAACAGAAAGCCGCTGATCTGGGACATCGCCGTACTATCAATTTCAACATTGGTAAATATAATACTGCCGTAAAATCGGGCAAGCTGCAGTTCACAGAGCTGCAAACCGCCCGGGAGCGGGCCAAGAATATTAAATGGCGGGCCATCGAACACCTGGATAAATACCTGGAAGAATTTGAAATGCAGTTCACCAAACGGGGTGGCAAAGTGATATGGGCAGAGAATACCCAGCAGGTGCAGGAAGAGATCCTGGCCATTTGCCAGGCCAAGCAATGCAAAAGCATTGTAAAAAGTAAATCCATGGCAACGGAAGAAGTGCACCTGAACGACTTCCTGGCCAAACAAGGCATTGAATGCGTGGAAACCGACCTGGGTGAATATATTCAACAGCTGGATGGGGAACCGCCTTACCATATTGTTACACCGGCCATGCATAAAAGTAAGGAGGATATAGCGCAGCTCTTTACTGAAAAGCTGGGCACTGCACCCGGCCTTACTCCTGAACAGCTTACGCTGGTAGCCCGTGAGAACCTGCGGCAAAAATACCTGCAGGCCGAAATAGGTATTACCGGCGCTAATTTTATTATAGCAGATACCGGCTCTGTAGCCGTGAGTGAAAATGAAGGCAATGCCCGCCTGAGCACCGCTTTTCCCAAAACACATATTGTGCTGGTAGGCATTGAAAAAGTGCTGCCCTCCGTTAACGACCTGGCGCTGTTCTGGCCCCTGCTGGCCACTTACGGCACCGGGCAGCAGGTAACGGTGTATAACTCTATCTTCAGTGGCCCGCGCCAGGAAGGGGAAACAGATGGCCCGGAAGAAATGTATGTGATACTGATGGATAACGGGCGCACCAGCCTGTTGCAGGATACGGAAGCCCGCGAAGCGCTGTACTGCATACGCTGCGGATCCTGCCTGAATGCCTGCCCGGTATATAAAAATATTGGCGGCCATGCATACGGTACCACTTACAGCGGCCCTATAGGCGCTGTGATCACCCCTTACCTGCAAAGCATGGAATCGTATGGGCATTTAAGTTATGCCTCCTCCCTCTGCGGCAACTGTACAGAAGTATGCCCCGTGCGCATTAACCTGCATGAGCTGTTATTACACAACCGCCACAAAGCAGTAGAAGAGAACTATACATCCGGTGGTGAGAAAATGGCCTGGTTTGGCTGGAAACAGGCATCCCTGAGCCGTAAAATGATGAATATGACCAATGGCAAAATGAAGAACTTTTTCATGAAACGCTTTTTTGCCAAAGCCTGGGGCGACGACCGGGACCTGCCCGTATTTGCTCCTAAATCATTTAACCAGCTATGGAAGGAAAGAAAAAAGCACTAATACCTGTTTTATGACCCTTTTAGCAATTTTGTTACCCTGGCTTTCCTTTTTATTAAGGGGACGTATACTGCGGGGTATTCTTTGCCTGCTATTGCAGATCACCCTTATTGGCTGGCTGCCTGCAGCCCTGTGGGCATTATCTTCCCTGAATGAAAGCCGCGCAAACAGAAGGAACCGGAAGCTGATCCGGGCGATGAAAGCAAGATGATGTGCAGATTTGCAAATATGCAGATGTGCAGATGACGGTATAACGTCGGGCAAATTTGCCCATTTGCATATCTGCACATTAATTTATCTTTTCTTTTATCCGCTCAAACATCAGCTGGTGGCCCAGGCCATTGAGGTGTACCCCATCGCCGCTGTTGTACTGCGGCAACAGAGAGCCATCCGGGGCGCTGAGCCCTTCCCAGCAATCAATGTAGTTATGAGGGTAATGCCGGATAATGTAATCCCGCATGGCTATGAGCTGTTTTCGTTTAGCCTCCTCCGTATTACGGGGCTGGGTGGTGGTAATATAACAGGTTACATGCTGCTGGCGGGCCAGCTTCATTACAGCATCCAGGTTACGCTGGTATTCTTTTAATGAGTAACCGGCATTAATATCATTGGAGGGCATGTTAATGATGATCATATCCGGCTGCAGGGCCAGTGCCTGTGTAATGTTGTGAGCTGCATCCGGCTTGGGTTTCAGGAAGGGAACATCTGCATCGCTGGGCAGTATGCGGTAAGAGGTAAAACCGCCTACCGCCAGGTTGGTAACCGTTGATTGCGGCGCTTTTTCCTGCAGGTATTTACGCAGCAGGTTTACCCAGGTACTGTCTTTTGTTTTAGGACCAACGCCTTCCGCAGTAGAGGATCCCAGCACTACAATATGCCGGGCTACCGGCGCCATCATCATTTTGGCCCTCAGCTTTTCATCCGGGGTACGTTCCTGGGCTACCATGGCCTGGTTGCTGCGGTTCACATTAGCATAGCCCTTTGCCTTTTTCTCTGCTTCATACCGGTAATAGCTGTTATATGCATCCTGTTTTGCGGCCACAGTGGTGTCTGCCATCATTATACGAGGCGCAGCAGGTGCGGTTTGCACCGGCGCATCTTCTGCCGGGGCTGCTGTCTCTGCAGCTCTTATGGCGGCATCACTGGTTCTTTCAACCTTAAGAGCGGGGGCAGATGGCTGCACGGCATCTTTTGCCGGTGCGCTGGCAACAGCTGCGGGTGGTGATGGGGGTATGGTGCCTGGTTTCCCGGCAAGGTCGCCGCTTGGGGCATCCTCACCCTTTTTCCAGGTTGCCGGCTCACTGGCAGGCGTTTGCAAGCCCGCAGCGCTATCCTGTTTATGGAGGATAGCATTTTCAGTGGTTGATACCTTTGCTATATCCTTCCGGTGGGTAAGCTCCTGGTGGTTGATCCAGATGAAGCTCAGGCCCAGTATCAATAAAATAGCTGCGGCTGATGCCCAGCGGTAATACATAATCCGCACTTTCCCTTTATCCCTGTTCACCCGCTGCTCTAAGCGGTTCTCCAGATCGGCAAGGTGGGCCGACTGGTCCGGGCTATGGGCGGCGTACCCTTCCAGCGCATCGGCCAGGAAAGGATCGTCCAGCGCCTGCCGTTCCAGCGCATGCATAGCCTTATCATCCAGCTCACCGGCCAGGTACTGGCGTATCAGCTCTTCGCTGACGGGTTTATTATGTGCATGATTATCAGGCATGTTGTTGTTGCTCCATACAAATTTTCAGGTTACGCTTCCCGTTCTGTATATAGCTTTTCACTTTATTCATTTCATATCCTGTAAGGGCGGCTACCTCCCGGTAGCTTTTTTCCTGCAGGTAAAAAAGGTTCACACTCTTTTGCTGCTCCTCCGGTAAGGTTTCCAGGCATTTTTCCATGGCCTGTAAATTATCCTCCAGGCTTATTCCATTCTCATGATGTGCAATTTCCTCATTTTCCATAAGCGGCCGTTCTTCTATGGAAACCTGCCGCCCCTCCTTTGTTTTCAGGGACCGTAGCTTCATAAGGCAGTGGTTGCGGGCCAGCACATGCAGCCAGCTTTTGAAATTCTGTACCTCATGCTGTTTCAGCTTAGGGATCAGCTCCTCAAAGATCTGCATTACAGCATCCTTACTGGCAGCTTCGTCAAAATACCGCAGGCATACCCCGTACACCAGGTTCATATAACGCTGGTACAGAGCCGCCAGGTAATCCAGCTTACCGGAAGCTTTGTACTCCCGGATCAGGTCTGCATCCGCAGCATTTTGCATGATATTATGGTGTAGGAATGCCATAGGCTATGGCACAATACTATAAAATTTTTCTGTAATGCGGGAAGGAAGTGCAGATGTGCAAATATGCAGATATGCAAATGTGCAGATGATAGACCATCTGCACATCCACATATCTGCACATTTATTAAGTTTCTTAGTGCTTAAAGTGCCGTATGCCGGTCATGATCATTACCATGCCGTTCTGCTTGCAATATTCAATGGAATCATTATCGCGTACGGAGCCACCGGGTTGTATTACGGAAGTAATGCCGGCTTCATGCGCTATCTGCACACAGTCATTAAAGGGGAAGAAGGCGTCGGAAGCCATGGCAGCGCCTTTCAGGTCAAAGTTGAACTGCTTGGCTTTTTCAATGGCATGGCGCAGCGCATCTATACGGGAGGTTTGGCCGCAGCCCTTGCCTATCAGCTGTTTGTTCTTAACCAGCGCAATAGCGTTTGATTTCAGGTGCTTGCATACCAGGTTGGCAAACTCCAGGTCGGCCTTTTCAGTGGCATCCGCAGGGCGGGCGCCGGCATCGGTCCAGTCTTTATAGTTAACGGTATCGCTATCCTGCACCAGCACACCATTCAGCACATTCTTGTATACATAGGGCTGTTTTACCGGCTGTTTCTGCTGCAGTAAAATGCGGTTCTTTTTAGTGGTGAGCACGGCCAGCGCATCTTCATCAAACCCAGGCGCTATCAGTATTTCAAAGAATATTTCATTGATAGCCTCTGCGGTAGCTTTGTCTATTACCTTATTAGCAGCCAGCACACCGCCAAACGCACTTTCCTTATCACCTGCCAGGGCAGCTTCCCAGGCTTCTTTCAGAGTAGCGCGGCTGGCAATACCGCATACGTTGGTATGTTTTATTACTACAAAAGTGGTTTCAGTAAACTCCTGCACCAGCTGGCAGGCAGCATCCACATCCACCAGGTTGTTATAAGACAGCTCCTTACCATGCAGCTTGTTAAACAGCTCCTGCAGGTTACCGAAGAAGATGCCGCGCTGGTGCGGGTTTTCCCCGTAGCGCATTACCTGGCCCTGGGGGGCAGATACCTGGAAGTATTGCTGGGGCTCATTGTTCAGGAAATACCCTGCAATGGCTACATCGTAGTGCGCACACACTTCAAATGCTTTTGCAGCAAAGCGGCGCCGGTCCTCCATGCTGGTAGCGCCTTTATTTTCTACCAGTACTTTTTCCAGGTCGGCATATTGGTCTTTGGATGCAACGATCACTACATCTTTATAGTTCTTGCCGGCAGCGCGTATCAGGGATACACCGCCAATGTCTATCTTTTCAATAATGGCCTGTTCTTCCGTAGTGCTTTTAACGGTTTCCTCAAAGGGGTACAGGTCTACTATCACCAGGTCTATTTCCGGGATACCATATTCCTGTAATTGTTCCAGGTCCTGGTTGTTACCGCGGCGTGCGAGTATGCCGCCAAAAACCTTCGGATGCAGGGTTTTTACCCGGCCGCCCAATATAGAAGGATACGCGGTGAGGTCCTCTACCGCTACACATTTCACGCCCTGCTCCTCAATAAATTTCTGGGTACCGCCGGTGGAGTAAATTGTTACGCCCTGCGCACCCAATTCTTTCACGATGTTCTCCAGGTTATCTTTATAGAAAACGGAGATCAGTGCTGATTTAATTTGCTTTTGCATGAATGGAAAACATTAGAAATTAATAAGATAGGCTCCCTGTTCAGGGACCGAAAAGCAGCGCAAAGTTAGTACGCTGCAATCATTTTTCCACCGTTGTATCTGCCATAATGAGTTGGAAGCATCGAAAATAATCATCTTACAGGTAAACATGTTCTTTAATTGGCTGATAGTCAAACGGGGATGGTGCGAGAGCAAAATATAATCTGTACTGAATTTTTTTGCCGGGCTAAACGGCCGCCAGGTACTGTCTACTACCACCATCCTGGTATGGCCCATACTTATAAATGCACTTTTGCGGGAAAAGGCGGGTATAGCACCGGGGGCAGCGCCATATAATAAACGGGCCGGCTGCAGGTAGCGGCTGCGTAAGCTATCATTTTGCTGGATGGCCGTATCACCGGCAAATTGCAGCTGATGCCCGCTGATCACATCTATTGCCGTATAGGCGGGCACGTTATAAATAATAATGGTGCGGCGGTTAGCGGCCTGTATGGCCAGTGTAACATCTATCCCTGCCCAGCACAAACCGGCATACAAGGCCAGCAGCCAGGCTTTGGGCTGCTTACCCAGCCATACTGTTACCAAAGCTGCTATGATCACATAAGCACATACCGTGGCATAAAGCGGCATATAAATATTGTTGGTAACGGCATAGGGCAATTGTTCTATAAACAGCACCAGGCGGTTCATAGCTGTTATCAGGTACTTTATACCTATACCGGTGTAATGCGCCAGGGCCGGCCAGGGCGCTACTGCCAGCAATACAATTAAACCATACAGGATGATAGTAGATAGCGTTACGATCAATAAATTGGCGGGCAGGAACAAATTCGGGAACTGGTGAAAGTAATAGAGGCATACCGGTATGGTAAACAGCTGCGCCGCCAGGGTGAGGGCTACGGCCTCCCATAGCTTGTTTAACCATTTGTTTTGAATGAGCCATAATTCATACAACGGTTTATAGCATAGCACAATGCTTAATACCGCCAGGTAAGAAAGCTGGAAACCCGCATCCCACAACAGCCAGGGATCATAGCACAATAAAAGGAAGGCCGATGCAGCCAGGGTGTTATAGGTATTGGTATGGCGGTCCAGCACAAACTGCCCGATGGCTACTGCGGTGAACATTACGGCCGCACGTAATATGGATGCAGCCGCGCCGGTGATCAGGGCAAAACCCCATAACATGCTGATCACGATCACCGCCTTGGCCAGATTGGAAAGCCGGTGCGGCGGCCACCATTGCAGCACCCATAAAAGAGATGCATAAATAAGCGCCAGGTGCATACCGGAAATAGCAATGATATGTACTACGCCTGCATTGGTATAGGCCTGCACCATATCGCGGTCAAGATCGTAGCGGTAGCCTATCAGCAGCGCGGCAGCCAGCGCAGCTTCCGGCCCATTGCCCAGGTATTGTTGTAAGGTATGTATACACCAGGCCCGGGCCCGTAACAGGTACCGATCGGCCAGCGTGCTGCTGTTATACGCTGATCTTTTCCAGCTGCCGGCTTTAAGATAGGCCTGGTGAAAGATCTGTTTAGTGGCGCAGTGCTGGCGGTAGTTAAAGGCGCCGGGATTGCCGCTGCTGCTTACAGGGCTAAGCGTGCTGCTGATCCAAACCTCATCCCCGCACTGCAGACTGCTAACGGTACTATGTTTTTGAAAATAGAGCAGCAGGTTACCTTTTACCGGTATTACCTGCCGGTGGTGAATAATGGCCTGTACCACGGCCGTGGTTTTCCAGCTGCGGGCGCGCTCCTGCAGGGGTTCCTGGATGCTTACCAGCAAAGTATCTTTACCCTGCAAAAGTTTTCCAAAGTAACGGGGCTGGCTGCGTATATCTTTCAGTAATACCAGCAAAGCGCCTGCGCATATGATCAATACATATAACAATACCCCACGCAGCGGGTTAGTGGTATACTGTTTTCCCAAAGGCAGGAAACTCCATGCAAGCAAGGCTGCCAGCATAAGCAGCAAGATACCTGTTAACCACCACCAGCTTATAACCAGCCATATTTGCAGGCAGATACCAGAGGCTAACGGTACGCATAAACGAAGAAATGGTGTTGCTCTCAATTGGGTTTTCCGGGTTATTAAACTTTCAGGAAAAGAGCGAATTTAGGGGAACCAGCTTACTCCAAAAGTTTATCATATGTTAATGGGATGATATAGAAAAAGCACCTGTAAAAGACCCCTCAAAAAGGGGCAAAACAGGACAACCCTTTAAGAAGGCTTTAACAAATGCAAGAAACATTCATTTGAAATATATTGAAAATCAATTAATATTAAATACTGATATTTAAAATCTGTTATTGATTAGTTAACATCTTTTTAAATTATAATATTTATAGTAAACTGCATTACCGGTCACGCTATTTTATTATAAATAGTCGTGTCTTTAATGGTTATTTTGAGGGAAAAGAAAGAGCCTGATCTTTATCAGGCTCTGATTTTTTATAGCCATCTCCAGGTTACTCCATTCATACCGGCGCCGGTAAACCGCTCAGGTTATATCACCGAGACTGGAATTTTTCGCAATTGATCCGTTTTATATTGCAGAACGTCCTTTTTATTCCTTACAGGAATAATCTTTGACAGCACTACTGTTGTACAATAACCTGGAAATTCTCTCCTTTATTAACTGAAATAAACCTACCCTTTTATTAACTAAGACAAAATTGTACCATGCAGACGATATTAGGGCAAGCTGTAGGGGCTTATCTCTGCAATGGATTGCAGCAAAACGATCAGACACTCGTTATAATGCGCGCGTGCAGGATTGTCTATTCATCTTCCAAAGAAAAAAACAGGAGGCCTTACTACCATGGATATACCAGCAGGTATAGCTGCCTTATACTGATGGATAACTACTATAGTAATACCCATCTGGGTTTAGTAAGGATGCCCAACGGATCACTGAAAGCGAGGGTGTACCGCCGGAAATAACAAGCGTAGAACTGCTTGCCGGGAAGCGTCAGTAGCCGTGGAAGTGCTGATGAAGAAAATGAAAACCGCACCGGGAGTAAAGCATCCAAAGGAGATGATAGGACTGATAAAGGACCGCAACCGGGAGTGAGCATCCAAAGGAGTGGCAAGGACCGACAAAAAAATTACACCATAGGGGGAGTAAGATTCAAAGGTGCTGATAAAGACTAACAAAAGAAATGACATCACCGGGAGTAAGCATCCAAGAATGCCGGAAAGGCACAGTAAGTGCAAAGCCACATGCTAAGGCAGAAAGTTTAAACCAATAGCCAAACAAATCCAGCCAACAAAAAAGCTGAAAGCTACCGGAGTATCACCCCTCGCTTTCAGCTTTATGCTTTATCCTTTCTGCTTTACGCTATTTACTCAGATACATGCTCTTTTCCTTATACAGCTGGCGGAAGTAAGGATCCCGCAGGTCTTTGATGAAGCGGATAGCCTCACCGGTCGACTTCATTTCAGGGCCCAGCTCTTTGTTCACGCCCGGGAATTTATTGAAAGAGAACACCGGTTCCTTAATGGCAAAACCATCCAGCTTTTTCTCAATGGTAAAGTCCTTCAGCTTATTGTGCCCCAGCATTACCCGGGTAGCTATGTTCAGGTAAGGTACCTGGTAAGCCTTGGCAATAAACGGTGTTGTGCGGGATGCGCGGGGGTTGGCTTCTATCACAAACACCTTCCCGTTCTTCACGGCAAACTGTATGTTTATTAACCCGCGGATATTGAGCGCACGGGCTATTTTTTCCGCATAGTACTCCATGGTGGTTACTTCCAGCGGTGTAAGGTTAAAGGCCGGTAACACAGCGTTACTGTCCCCGCTGTGAATGCCGGCTGGCTCTATGTGCTCCATTACGCCCATCACATGAAAATCTTCCCCGTCAAAAATGGCGTCTATCTCAGCTTCCTGGCAACGGTCCAGGAAGTGGTCAATCAATATTTTGTTGCCGGGCAGGTGCTTCAGAAGGCTGATCACCGCCTTTTCCAGCTCCTCCTCATTAATTACAATGCGCATACGCTGGCCGCCCAGTACATAGCTGGGGCGCACCAGTACGGGATAGCCTACTTCTTTGGCCACTTCAATGGCATCATCTGTAC